>NZ_JAULSJ010000044.1:0-31710 GCF_030518295.1 Chryseobacterium urinae
TAATGTGTGCTTTTCTGAAAAACCTTTTCCAGAATTTTGTATACACATCATTTTTTATATTTCCGAAGTAATCTTAAAATTAAAAAGAACTTATGATCGTACTGAATTTCGATTGGAGCAACAAAGCTGCATTAAAAGAAAATCTTTTAAAATGGGCTTACGATGAAAATTTAATCCTTTTGGAAGATGATGAAGATGTTCTTTTTTTGATAACGAATGGATGGGAATAATTTTTCCGTATATGTTTGACGAAAAATGCATTAAGAGAGATTATATCATCTTTATTCTTAAAAACTATATCAGAGATAGTTTTTCGCGTAGAAGATCACTTGCAGAATTGGAAACCATTCAGGAGCTATTTATCGATGAAATGCAAGATTACTGTTCTGTAAATAATGACCAACTGATTAAAGATGCTATAGCCTATTTTTTACGTTGCAAGACCAGATTAGAGAAAAATAAAAAGATCTGATAAGATATTTTAAATATTCAACTTTGAAGATGATATTCTAAATATAACTTTCCTAAAATAAAATTATTGGCTGTTAAACTTACTGATTACTAAAGGTTTTTGTAGTCAATTCTGCATAGAATGTGATAAAATATGGCATTTTTTAAAAGGTTATAAATTAATTTTTTTCGTTTTTTATTAAATATTCAATTATAATTTTAATTTTTTCTATAATAAAATTTTATAAATTAAAGTATTCTTTTTAAATTGATTAAAATATAATGTTTTTCATTGTTTATTTGGTTTAAACTTGTATATTAGACATTAAATCACAAAGTTAAATGAAAATTATTCAATTAATCACAAGAAGTTGAATAATGTCATTAAAATTATTTCGAAAACCTAAAGTAGTTGCTGTTCTGCAATCTATTCCAAATACATTTTACTGAGCATTTAACTTGTTAGATTATAATAATAAGTATAAAACCTTAACACTATGAGGTTCATTTTTATTGTATGCACATTTTTAATGTCTCCTCTCTTTCTATCTCAGGTAGGGATAAATACAGCCAGTCCCGATCCTTCGGCAGCTCTGGATATTGTTGCTAAAACATCAGATAAAGGTTTACTTATTCCTCGTGTTCCTCTTCAAAACATTACAGATATTACTACAGTGCCTAATCCTGCAGTAAGCCTTCTTGTATACAATACGACTTCAAATGCAGGAATTACCAAAGGGTATTATTATTGGGACGGAAGCAAGTGGCTTAGATTTAACGACAGCTCAAAAATTTTTTACGGAAACGCAGATCCAACGATTCCTACTACGAATTCTACCGGAGATATATACGTTAATAATTCCACCGGAACTCTTTTTGTGTATAACGGCAGCAACTGGATTTCGCAAATGTCCGGAACCGAAATCCTTTCTGTAAAAATTATTGCTGCGGACGGTCAGACAGAATTCCCCACCCCATGGAGCATCAGTACTTCCAATACAAAAGTTTACAGAAATGGGGTAAACATAGATTTTCAGGTTCTTTCTTCATTTAATATAAAACTGGAGACCGGAGTATCCTGCTATGCCAACGATGAGATAAAAATTTACAAATTCTTATAAAAATTTTAAAATTAAATAACATGAAAAAGTATCTACAAACTTCCGCAATTTTAGTATTTCTTTTCGCAGCTTCCGGAGCTGTACAAGCACAACAAACAACTGGTGATGTAGCCCAGAACTCTGCTAATGGAGCGGCGCAGGCTCTTAACGGAACTATCAGGGTGATTGATAACAAAGGAACCATCAAATATCTGCAGGCTAAAAACGGGATTACAACCCTTACCAATACTACGAATAATGTAACAACAACAACGTGGCAACTGGGAGGAACCCTTACTGATGATACCAGTATAGATCTTAATGGGAAAAAATTTGGTCTTGCCAATGTACTTCAGAATACGAATACCAATCAGGCAGGATCTAATGTTCCGGCAACTTCTGCAACGCTGGGAACTTCGGGATATACGATTCTTGTAAGAGACGAAGCTACAGGAAATGTCTTAAAAATGCTTTCAACAGATCTTGTACAGAGCGGACATGAAAAATTTACTTCAACAGCAGGTCAGACATCTTACAGTTTAACAGGAGCTCCTGTGTTACCTACATATTCTCAGGTATGGGTCTACAGAAATGGTGCAAAATTAATTGCTAATGAAGATTATACTGTTTCGGGATCTGCAGTGACGCTTGTTCCGAATGGAAGTGCTCCTAATGATTGGTCTGTATTGGCAGGCGATATTATTGAGGTGCAGTACATGAAGTAAGATTGTTCCTAAAAACCAATCATTTATTTTCATATTATTGATAAACACGAGATGGGCAAATTATTCGATTTTCTTTTTTTAGTTTTATCTGTTTCGCTCTATTCACAAGTCAGGGTTATTGATAATAAAGGTACCCTTAAACAGGTTGATGAATCGAAATGGATTTTATCCGGGAATAATATTTATAATAAAAACTCCGGAAATGTAGGAATTGGTATATCCAGTCCCTCAGAAAAGCTTGAAGTAAATGGAATTGTAAAATCAGTGGGTGCTGTTTATAACAACTCGGCGCTTTTCAATAAAATTTTATATGCAAATGCTTCCGGTAATGTGAGTCCGCTATCTTTAGGAGCCGGACTTACATTCTCCGGAGGTATTCTTAATACAGTGAATAGTGGGACAGTTACAAGTGTAGGACTAAGTATGCCTTCTGCTTTCAGTGTTTCAAATTCTCCGATTACAAATTCGGGAACGATTACCGTCTCCGGCTCGGGAACCATTGCTCAATATATAAGAGGAAACGGCACTTTAGGGAATTTTTCTTTATCCGGTTTAAGCGATGTATCGCTTTCTGCTCTTACAACAGGACAGATTTTACAGTATAACGGTACTTCATGGATAAATATATCACCTAATTCTACGCTTACAAGAGGTAATTTAACGACAGCCACTACAGGATTATCTGTAACCGGAGGGACTAATGCCGTTTTGGGCAGTGGAACAGCGGTGGATTATAATTTAATAACAGGAATTGGAAATCTTGCTGCAGGAACTCAGGGAATTTCCGGAGGAACTGGTAATGCAAACACATACATTGGTGCAGACGGACAGAAACATTTGCTTCCTTCTGCCTATTCTTTACCAATTGCAAGTTCTACAACTCTTGGAGGAGTAAAGATTGGTTCAGGAATAAATATTGCTCCGGACGGAACCATTTCCACTTCCAATACGGGAACTGTAACCAATATTGCCACAGGAACAGGACTTACAGGAGGACCCATAACATCTACAGGAACTATATCTTTAAGCAATACGGCAGTCACTGCAGGAACTTATGGAACTGCATCTACAACAATTCCTACTTTCACAGTTAATGCACAGGGACAGTTAACAGCAGCCGGAACTTATCCAGCATCAGGAATATCCATTGCAGGCGATGTTACCGGAACTTTAGCAGCCTCCACGGTCGCGAAAATTCAGGGAAGAAATGTTGCGAATACAGCACCGACTAACGGACAGACACTAATTTACAATACCACTACAAGCCAGTGGGAACCCGGTAATGATACATTTCCTCAGTTGCTCGTAGATGCTTCAAGAACAACAACGTATACTCCTTCTGCTACCTATACAGTGATACCTTATAATAGTACCGCAGTAAATGTAGGAACTTCTTATAATACAACATCTGGAAGTTTTACGGCTCCGGGAACAGGAACCTACCAGATTATAGCAAATAACAATTTTAATGCAAATACAGCAGCAAATCATTCAATTACAACCAGAATTGTTGTAAATGGTACAACAGATACAGAATCATCCTGTTCGGCATCTCCATATGCAGGAAGCGGAGTTAACATTACAAGCTCTCCGTCAACAGTAGTGAACTTAACAGCCGGACAAACGGTTAATATACAAGTAGGCGGGGAAGTGGGGACTGTTACTGCTTTAACAGGCACAGGGCAGCACAGATTAAAAATTATCAGGTTAAATTAATTCGGATAATTAACCGCGTATACCTTAGATTTCAGTCAATTCATACGATATTTAACATAACTAAATTTAATAATTCTTGATTCAAAAGATTAACTGTTCACCGTATTTTTACGGTAAATTAACTCTGCATTTTTTTTATCCGATTTTAGGTCTGATATTTGTACTGAGTAGAAAAAAAATTATTGCCCACTTTTATTTATGAAAAACAGACTTGTGAAAAAATCACTTCTTTATGCATTCTTTATCAGCTTAATGATGATTTCCTGTAAAAAAGAAATTGAAAAAATCAGCGACAAAATCAATGACACCACTTCATCAATCAGTGAACCTGATCCTGAGACAGATTCTGTGGTTGTGAAAAAAGATTCCGTAGTTGAAAAAGAATCTTTACCTCCGGCAATGCAGGAAGATGGTTTTTATAATGCTTTTATTTTCCCTAAAGACAAAAAAATGAAAGATTCTTTATTCGGAGTCTTTAACAAAAAATATACAGAGAAAGAACGTTATGCTATTTTAGCTTTAAACAGACTGGATTCTAAAAATAAATGGAATGCCGATACTTTGGTGGTTCCTGCAAAAATTGATACTACATTGATGGAGTATTCTCCTTTCCCGATGCAGCTTGATGTGTTGAGTCCGGTAAAGAAATTCGTTATCTTTTCTTATCCTATTCAGGCTTACGGAGTGTATTCAAACGGAACTCTTGTGAAGTGGGGACCTACAAGTATGGGAAAGAAAACGGCAAAAACAAAGACAGGTCTTACTTTTGCCAACTGGAAAAAACAACTGGCAATTTCAACCGTAAGCAGCGAGTGGAAATTACCTTACAATTTTAATATTTTTAATCTTGACGGAATTGGATGGCATCAGTATGATCTTCCGGGTTATCCTGCATCGCATTCATGTCTAAGATTATTGATGAAAGATGCAAAATGGCTTTATGGTTATGCAGATACTTGGGTGCTGAATCCGGGAGGAGCTACTACAAAAGCAAAAGGAACTCCTGTAATGGTTTACGGAGATTACGGTTGGGGAAAAAGAAAACCTTGGAGAAAACTTCTGAGTGATCCGAATGCCAACAGCGTTTCTGTAGATGAAATGACCAAAATGATCGAACCAAACATTGAAAGAATACTGAAAGAACAGGACAACAGAGAAAAAGTGGTAGATTCTATAAAAGCGGCAAAAGCTGTATTGGAACAAATGCCGCAAACCACTAAAACCGTTGCTCCTTAATCCAGTTTTTCAAACTGCAGCGTAGATTCTTCTGCGAATTTTCTGAGTTTCAGCATTTCATCTTTTCCTTTATGTTGCCCGAAACGTGCTGCTGCATAGGTAAGTGCAATGCAGAATAACATAATAAAAGATGCGGTAAGTGCCCATGGAAATTCTTGACTTTTAATCTGTTTTTCCACATAATACATGGAAATAAAGACCATCCAGAGAATCGAAAACGCAAAATATAAAAACATAAAAAACGTCCAAACTGCGGAACTGGGTCCGAAAACGCCTCGTATCGCAGTTTTTTCGTCTTCAATTTCAATTCTTAAAGATAGTCTTGGCTTCCAGTAGGTTTCGTAATCTGTTTCTACACAGATGGTTGCTACCTCTTTATTAATGTTGCCTGAAAACTCACCTTTATGTTCTTTTAGATATTTTTTCAGATTTTCTGCGTATTCATCTTTTGTTAAATGAGTAAACATCTTAAATCGGGGTCTGGTTCTTATTTTGTCCAGCGTAGTTTCTTCGGTTTTCATATCATTCTTGTTCTTGGTAAGGTATAGGATCTTCGAGGGTGAAGCTTAAAGTCATCTGTTTATTTTTTCTTTCAATCAGCATATTGATGGTTTTTCCTTCATCGGATTTCATCATTTCCATGATTTTATTGAGTGTCATGCCCTCTGTTTTTTTGCCATTGATGCTTATTAAGCGATCGTCTTTCTGAAGTCCGGCTTTAGCTCCGGGAGAATCTTTACGCACTCCGGCGATGGAAAAAATAGGTTTTAAAACAAAATTATACTGAAGATTATTATTGATCACTTCAATTCCGTTGGAAGGACTTTCTTTGCTTTTAGCCGGAAGATTAACGACGTCTTTCGTCCATTCCATGCCGTCCTGCTTAAAATCCAGACCACTCATATTGAAATGAAAGGGATCATCGTAATTTCCGTTCTTTTTTAGATACATCTTCTGTTCAGAATAGTCGAATGCAACCGTAAAACGCCTCATGATATCTCCGCCAATGGAACCTTTTCTGTTTTCTACCATATTTACGTGCTGAATGGAGTATTCATCAGGCATTGCCGTTAATGGCTTTTCAAATTTAAAATCTCCGAGATACAGGTTGTGAATTCTGCTTCGTTTACCATACACATCACCGTTGAAGCCACGACCGAGATAATCATCAATATTCGGTCGGTTGTATACAAAGTCTTTTATCAAAGCAGGAAAAAGCCACATAGGATCACTATTCCCCAGATCAATCAGTAATTTTGAAGGCTTTCGTTCCCTTGTCATTTCCACATCGGCAATCACATAAGGTTTATTTTTTTCAATACTGATATCGATCTCTTTAAAATTTTTTATTTTTTTCTGAAATAAAGTTTTATCGTTGTAAATGGTAATTTTTTTAGACGAATAATCAATTAAAACAGGATGATCTTTGAAAAAATGATAGCCAATGATTCCGTTTACAGGAATTCCTACGTGTGAGGAAATATTAAAATCCTGATCTGTAATAATATAAACCGTCATTGAATAGTTTACGAAATTCTTTCCGATTTTTGCAATATTATTATCGGAACGAAATCCGTCGATACTTGCGCTTCCTCCTAAACCGGCAAATTTTATCTTCTCAATATTCTGGAGATTGATTTCTTTATTTTCAAGACTGAAAATAGAAGTTTCTGCGACTCCGGTATCAAGCAAAAAAGTAAGATTTACTCCATTAATATTTACGGGAATAAAAATTAAATTGGCAATAAGTTTAAAAGGGATCACCGTTTTTTTTACATTCTGAATTTCAAAAGAATTCTGAGCACTCATAAAAATGCAGAACAGTACAAACACAAAAAAACACCTCAGTTTCATTTACTGAATTTACTGAATTTATCTTTATCACCAATAAAAAAACATTCCCAAAATGAGAATGTTTGTATTTTGTTTAATAATTTAAAACGAATGTTTAGATTTCGATAATCTTATTTGGAAAAAAAGTCCATCAGATCCATATAATTTTTCTGATTCACTCCATGACCGCTCATGTATTCCCTGAATGTAAAATAACAGCTTAAATCATATAAAAGATCTGCTGCTTTTCTTCCCCATTCCAAAGGAATTACGGCATCATCCGTTCCATGAGAAATAAAGAAGCGAAGTCTTTCCAGCTTTTTCTTATCTCTTACAATATCGGTGAGTAACTTTTCTTCCGGGTAACTGCTTAAACACGCCACAAGATTGAACATTTCAGGATATTTCAGAGCCAGAGCATAACATAAAATTCCTCCCTGACTGAAACCGCAAAGGTGAGTTTTTCCTTCCGTAATTCCGTAACTGTTTATAATTTTAAGAATACTTTCCGTAACGCTGTTTAAAGATTCTGTAGCCTGCGGAACATCAATAAAGTTGTCAGGATTGTTAAAATCGATATCATACCATGAAAAGCCTTCAAACTGGGTGTTTCTTGGTGCTCTGAAGCTTACGATAATCCAGTCTTCAGGAAGAGTTTCTCTGAAGCTGAAAAGATCCTGTTCATTGCTTCCGTAGCCATGAAGCATGAAAAGAATCGTGGTGTCGGAACTGATATTTTCGGGTTCTCTTACAATATAATCTAAATTCATACGGCAAAGATAATTATTAATGATGTATTTATTCTTTAGCTCCATCAAAATAAGACCATTTAAAACAGATGGACAAACTGTCTTAAAATGCCTGATAAATTAAGACAATATCCAGCCAGAAACAGCGTTATAATTATTTATTGAATTGATATTATTTGCAATTCATTGTTGGAAATTTTTCATAAAAGTTATTTTTATATTGATAAAAAACCTATATTTGGAACATTAAAAATCTATTTGGAGAAATGAAGCAATTTTACAAATCAAAAAGTTTACTTAGACTTTCTTTTTTATTCGCTGTATTATTTTCAGCAATCTTAGTTGTTAATTCTTGTAAGAAAGATGACGATGATGAATTTACAGATCACATTATTCAGTTTGAAGCTAAAATAAATACAAAAGGTCCAAATCCACCTGCAAATCCACCTGTTACAGGAACTTTTTCAACTGTAGTTACACAAATCGGGACAGGGCAGAGTACTACTTTTAATCCTACAGGAACTACATGGTCCAGCGGAGAACAATTTGTAAGCTCAAGTCAGGCTCAGTTGAATTTAGCAGCAAATGCTGTTCTTCCTTATTCAGATTCTGAGCTAATCATCAATATCTATGTAGACGGAGAAGTTGCCAAAACTAAAAAGGTTGTAGGATCGGGTACACAAAGTGCCTCAATTTCTTACAGCTTCTTAGAACTATAAAAAATCATTCAAAATACCGAGACCATCTGAAAAGGTGGTCTTTTTTTATGATGTTACCTAAAAAATCTGGGGCGCAAAATTGAAAATTTTGCGCCCCAGATTTTATATTATTATTAATTTTTAAATCACTTTCACGATAAAATAGCTCTTCTTTCCTTTTTGTAAAAGTAAAAACTTACCGTCAATCAGATCACTTTCATTAGCTGTGTAAACATCATTAATTTTCTGTTTGTTTACCGAAATAGCATTTCCTTTCAGTTCTCTTGTTGCTTCACTTTTAGACTTTAGAAACCCTGATTTTTCAGATAAAAGATCTACAATATTTACACCTAAAACATCATTCTTTAATACTTCTTTTTGCGGAACTCCGTCAAATACTTCCAGAAAAGTTTCTTCATCAAGACTTACCAGATCTTCAGCGGTTGAACGTCCGAAAAGAATCTCAGATGCTTTCAATGCCTTCTCGTATTCATCTTTTCCGTGAACCCATGTTGTAACTTCCTCAGCTAATTTTTTCTGAAGTTTTCTTTCGTGAGGAGCCGTTTTATGATCTTTAATCAAAGCTTCAATTTCTTCTTTCCCTAAAAAAGTATAGAATTTAATGAATCTTTCCGCATCTTCATCCGTTGCATTCAGCCAGAACTGATAGAATTTATAAGGAGAAGTCTTCTTTTTATCCAGCCAGTAATTTTCTCCGCTTTCAGACTTTCCGAATTTCGAACCGTCTGCTTTTGTAATCAGAGGAACCGTTAACGCAAAAGCTTCACCCTGCGCTTTTCTGCGGATCAGTTCTGTTCCGGTCGTAATGTTTCCCCACTGGTCAGAACCTCCCATCTGAAGCTTAACGCCATTATTTTGATACAGATGTAAAAAATCGTACCCCTGAATCAACTGATACGTAAACTCAGTAAAGCTCATTCCGTCAACACCTGCTTCTCCGGAAAGTCTTTTCTTCACAGAATCTTTCGCCATCATATAGTTGACGGTAATATTTTTTCCTACGTTTTTCGCAAAATCAAGGAAAGAAATATTTTTCATCCAGTCGTAATTGTTCACCAGTTCCGCTTTATTCGGCTCGCTTCCCGAAAAATCCAGAAATCTGGAAAGCTGGTTTTTCAGACAGTCTACATAATGCAGCAAAGTATCTTCATCCAGCAGATTTCTTTCCGCAGATTTTCCCGAAGGATCACCAATCATTCCTGTTGCACCCCCTACCAAAGCGATCGGTTTATGACCATGCTGCTGAAAATGAGCCAGAATTTTTATCTGAATAAGACTTCCGATATGTAAAGAATCTGCGGTAGGATCAAAACCGATGTAAGCTGTTGTCATTTCCTTATCCAGTTGTTCGTCCGTTCCGGGCATCATGTCGGCAAAAAGCCCGCGCCATTTCAGTTCTTCAATAAAAGAGTTCATTATTTTCTGATTTAAAATTTTAATGTGCAAAGATAATCATTTCAGAGCAATAAGGCGAAGACAGAAAATTTCAATTCAGGATGAAAAAGATGTTGATTTTTTTAGGAGCTGTTTCCTGCTCTCCGCACTCGCCATTTTGATTGATATAGGTTTCGGCGGCTTTGCAGCCGAAACCTATATCAATCAAAATGAGCTCAGACAAATGCTGCGACCAGGGCTAAACCAGAGTCGGCAATACCATTTTTACCAAAAAATCATTTGATCTCCTGCGTTGTATTTTCAGCGAAAATCAGTTATATTTGTTACTAATGAACGACGAACAATTATTTCCTCTCATTCAGAAAGCGAAGGAAAAAGACCAGAAAGCGCAGACCAGGCTCATCAACATTTTTTGGGTTGATGTTTTTTCTTTTGTAATGAAAAAAGTTCACGACGAAAATGATGCCGACGAAATCACGGTAAATGTTTTTTCAAAAGTTTTATCAAAGCTGGATATGTTTGATCCACATTTTCAGTTTAAAACATGGATTCTCACCATCGCGCAGAATACCATCATCGATTTTTGGCGGAAAAAATCTAAAGAAAATCAGGATCCTACAGAAAATCTGGATGAGGTAAAAAACCAGTATGCCAAATCTCCTGAAGAATTGATGATTTCTGAAGAAGAACAGAAGAAAATCATCAAAACAATAGAATCTTTAGATGTCAATTATCAGGAAATCATCCGTTTAAGATTTTTCGAAGAAAAAAGCATCAAAGAAATTGCCGAAGAACTGGGCATTTCTGTCGCTAATACAAAAGTTAGGGTGATGCGTGCAAAAAAAGTCTTAGCAGAACTGTTGAAAAATAATGAGTTTGACGATCAATAATCACAAACTTTTAAAATCCCGATCTTAGAATTTAAAAGATATAATTTTCCTGAAATTTATCATATTCAGAATAAATTTTCAATAAATACTGAAAATCATATATGATTAAACGTTTACATTTTCTAAATTCGTATGAAAATTAAGAAATATGACTTTTGGAATTGAGGCAGCAAGCTATTATGTGCCTTCATTATATTTGGAAATTAAAGATTTAGCAGAAAAAAGAGGAATCGAACCTGCAAAACTCGAAAAAGGATTGGGATTGCATAAAATGGGCTTTCCCGATGTTCATGAAGATGCCGCAACTTTCGCAGCAGAAGCATTACTTAAACTCATAAAGGATTATAACATTAATCCGAAAGAAATATCAAGAATTTATTTAGGAACAGAAAGCGCTTTAGATGCCGCTAAACCAACCGCTTCTTATGCTATGCAGATGGTGGAAAAAGTTCTGGAAAAAGAATTCGGAGAACGGGTTTTCAGGAACTGTGATGTGGTAGACATGACTTTTGCATGTATTGGAGCAGTAGATGCGCTTCATAATTCTTTAGATTTTGTAAGAGCAAATCCTGATAAAAAAGCGGTCGTCATTGCAAGTGATTACGCAAAATACGAACTGGCTTCTTCCGGAGAATACACACAGGGGGGAGGAGCCGTTGCGGTTTTAATTTCTTCAAAACCTGATCTTATTGAAATCGAGAACAATTGGGGAATTGCCACAGAATCGGTCTTTGATTTTTTCAAGCCGCGTCGTCATTTCAAAAAAGAAGACTTAACGAATGCTCCCGAAAGTTTTCCTCAAAAAATAGAAATTTTCACGGATGAACCTGTCTTTGACGGACAATATTCCAATCAGTGTTACCAAGACAGAATTAGAGAGGCCTACGATCATTATAAAGAAATTACAGGACTTAATAAGTCTTACGAAAACTGGAAATATCTGATCTTTCATCTTCCATACGCCTTTCACGGAAAAAGAGTTTTCACAGAAATTTACAGTTTAGAAAACGGTTTGTCTTACGAAACTCCTGAAGAACAAAAAGCAGTGGCAAAATCAGAAGAATACCTTCAGTTTATTAATGATAAAATTGAAAAATCTCAACGTGCATCTTCGGAAATCGGAAATATGTACACTGCTTCCATTTTTATGGCTTTACTTTCTGCTTTACAGACTTCTTTTAACGAAAATGAAGAATTGGCAGAACAGGAAATCGGATTTTTAGGGTACGGAAGCGGATCAAAATCCAAAGTTTTTGCTGGAAAAGTTTCAGAAAACTGGAAAAAGGTGGTCAAAAAATGGAAATTATTTGAAAGTTTAAAAAACAGAACAGCAATTGATTTTGAGACTTATGAAAAACTTCACAGAAAACAATTACAAAATTCAGTTAACGAAAACTATAAAGGCTTTGGTTTAACATCAGTAGAACTGGAAAATCCTGTTTTAAAAGGCGCAAGATATTATGATTATCAGGGATAATTAGAAATCAATAATAATATTAAAAGCATCTCAATTCGAGGTGTTTTTTTTATTCAAGGAACAAAACTTTATCCTGATAACTTTTCGGCGTTACTCCCACTAATTGCTTAAATACTCTCGTAAAATAATTCGCATCCGAAAACCCTGTCTGATAAGCCGTTTCTTTAATACTGTTCTGGTTCGCCAAAAGTTCTTTTGCCCGATTGATTCTTTCCTGCAAAATAAACTCATTCGGAGAAGTTCCCAGTTCGTCTTTAAACATTTTAAAGAAATTGGATTTACTCACATATGCCATTTTTGCAATGCTGTCTATTGATAATTTCTGATGAAGATTTTTCTTAATATAATCTACCACAAAACCAATTCTGGATTTGTTTTTAACAATATTTTTCTCCACCATGCTTCTTGCTTGCGTCTGCATCAGGCGGATCAGAAGTTCCTTCAAAGCAAAATCTGCCATAATATCTTTCTGCGAATTGTCGTCCATCGCAATTCTCATGATATTATTCGTAGCTGAAGCCAGAGACTGATTATTAAACAGAAAATATTCATCCAGTTCAATATTCCAGCGCGAAGTTTCATCCACCTTTGGAAGATGATAGTTGAGGTGATTGAGAGAACTCTCTATGAATTCAGGATTCAGGCTAAGAGAAATACACTGGGTAGGCGTTTCATCCGATTCAGGAAAATCGATCACCATTGTTTCTCCCGGCGAAACCAGAACACTTTCTCCCGGAAAATAATCGAAATAGCCCGTTTTATGATCTATTTTCATGTGCTTTTTCCCGCGAAGCATTGCCGTGAATGCAATCGTTTCAAAATGCAGTTTTACATCGAAAGCAGCCTTATGCGTTTCATAGATACTGAATTCGCAATTGTTTAGATTGAATTTTGTCTGATTTTCAACCAAGTGCATAAGCTGGTTTTCCCTTTTCAATTCAGGAGTTTCTAATAAAATCTTGTTATTGTTCATTTCTAAACATTTTTAATAGCCTGTTTACTCAAATATAGAAAATAATCGGCTTACAATACTGTTAATGAAATAATAAAATTTTCTGTCTGTACGATTTTGAAGTTTTTTTGTACGATTGTGCTATCAGAATCATTGAAGGAAATGTAATTTGGCAATAGATAAAAATTAAAATTGTACGAATATGAGCACTACAACACAACAACAATCAGGCACACTATTGCAATGGCCTGAATTCAAAAAAAGATATGACAACTACATCAACGGGCAATTTACAGCTCCGGTCAACGGACAGTACTTCGATGTAGTTTCTCCCATTGACGGTAAAAATTTCACACAGGCAGCACATTCATCCAAAGAAGACCTTGAATTGGCGGTAAATGCAGCCGAAAAAGCATTCCAGACATGGAAAAACACTTCTTCCACAGAAAGAAGCATCATTTTAAACAAAATTGCCGACAGGATCGAGCAGAACTTAGAATACATCGCAACCGTTGAAACTATTGATAACGGAAAAGCGGTAAGAGAAACTTTGGCAGCAGATATTCCTTTGGCGATTGATCATTTCAGATATTTTGCGTCCGTTATCAGAGCGGAAGAAGGTTCTCACAACGAACTGGATAAAGATACCGTTTCATTAATCGTTCACGAACCGCTTGGAGTAATCGCACAGATCATTCCGTGGAACTTCCCGATCTTAATGGCAGTCTGGAAATTAGCTCCGGCTTTGGCAGCAGGAAACTGCGTCGTTTTAAAACCTGCAGAAAGTACTCCTATTTCCATCATGGTTCTTATGGAACTCATCGGCGATTTGCTTCCGGCAGGAGTGGTAAACATTGTGAACGGTTTCGGAGCAGAATTGGGAAGGGCTTTGGTAACCAATCCGAAAGTAGCAAAAGCAGCCTTTACAGGTTCTACAGCAACCGGTAGACTGGTTATGCAGTACGCAACAGAAAATATCATCCCGGTAACGTTAGAATTAGGAGGAAAGTCTCCAAACGTTTTCTTCAATTCGGTAATGGATGCAGACGACGAATTTTTAGATAAAGCCATCGAAGGAGCAGTTCTTTTTGCTTTGAATCAGGGTGAAATCTGTACCTGTCCTTCAAGATTACTGGTTCAGGAAGACATTGCAGATGCTTTCATCGCCAAAGTGATCGAAAGAGTAAAAGCCATCAAAGTCGGAAACCCTTTAGACAAAACCGTAATGATGGGAGCGCAGGCTTCACAGATCCAGAAAGATAAAATCCTTTCCTACATCAAATTAGGAAAAGAAGAAGGTGCAGAAGTGCTTGTTGGAGGCGATGTAAATCATGTCGGAGAAGGTCTGGAAAACGGATATTATATTCAGCCGACCATTTTCAAAGGAAACAACAGAATGAGAATCTTCCAGGAAGAAATTTTCGGACCTGTTCTGGCATTCACCACCTTCAAAGACGAAGAAGAAGCATTAAAAATCGCAAACGACACCATTTACGGTCTTGGAGCGGGAGTATGGACAAGAGATGCGCATCAGCTTTATAACATTCCGCGTCATATTGAAGCAGGAAGAGTTTGGGTAAACCAGTATCATGCATATCCTGCAGGAGCACCTTTCGGAGGATACAAACAGTCGGGAATCGGTCGCGAAAACCACAAAATGATGTTGGATCATTACCGTCAGACCAAAAATATGCTGATTTCCTACAACAAAAACAAACTAGGTTTCTTTTAATCTTAAATATTAGGGCGTGCCCGTTTTCCCCGTCTCGGCAACGGGGAAAAACGGTCGGGCTATTCAGGGCTCCACTTCGTTTCGGTGCTCCGTTTCACTCCGCACCGGCTCGTTCCTCGCCGCCCTTCCTATCCCTCACGCGAACAACCATTCGTCCTGATCCGGAATTTTCGGGTGAGTTGAGAAATTTAAATTAAAGATTTCAGGTTTCGGCGAAATGAAATTTCGCCGAAACTTTTAACTTTATGTAAGAAAGATAATAACGAAGGAAGAATCTAAACCTTATTTATAAAGATTTTTTACTTCACTTCTGAACTGTGTTCGTAGACCATTAATTCAATAAAAATAAAGAAAAATGCAAACAAAAATAGCAAGACTTTCAGCAACCGAAAAAGCTTTGGAAGTCATTTGGGAATTGGAAAAAAAATATGGTGACCTGATGTTTTATCAGGCAGGAGGATGCTGTGAAGGAACGCAGCCGCAGTGTTTTGAAAAAGGAGGATTTTATCCGAGAATGAATGACGCGATGATTGGTACGATTAACAATCATGAATTCTGGATCGATCGTGATCTCTTCGAATACTGGAAATATTCACATTTTACACTCGATGTTGTCGATGGTTTCGGACCGGGCGGATTCTCTTTAGAAACGCCTCTGGGAAAAACATTCAAAGTCATTTACAGACTTTTCACGCCGGAAGAACTGGAGAATTTAGAACAGGTGAAACGCAGTGAATAGTATTACTTTGTATTTTTAAAGATATTATTTTTCTGTGCGATAAAATTCAGTTCTCTTAAAAAGTCATATTTGTCTCTTTGGATGCTTCCTTTCAGGACGAAATACTGTACAATCGTCATAAGAAACGGCACAGCAAGAATAAAATAATTCTTTTCGTCTTTACTGGCTAGAAAAGCAATACATAGCGCAAAAACAATTGAGACAACCATGATCATAAAATGATAAAGAAAGGGTATAAATTCTATCGTAAGCAATGTTTTGTTGTTTTGTTCCAAAATACTTCCTTTTATGATACAGTGCATAATATTAAAGTCGAAAAAATGCCGTCTTCTTTTAATGGTAAAATTTTTCTGGTTCACCATTCCGCGGTATTCAAATCTTGTAGGAATTCCATAATCCGGAATTAAAGAAATAAAAGAGGGATTTGTTTTATAAGTAATCTTTCTCAGGCTTTCTATCAGCTCAGATTGCTTCATCTCAATGTCAAAATTCAGACTTTCATAAAGACCAATACTCTTGTAAAAAGAATTCATATAAGAATCAATACAATAAAATTATTTAGAAAATATTCGTGCAATTCGCGAAAAAACATTCGTGCAATTTGTGTTTAGATAAAAAAATCAAACTTTCACAAACCTACTCACAAACATAGAAGCTACCAATTGTCCGACCGCATTTAAAACCGTTGCCAAAGGATCAACCAGCGTTCCGATAATCATCACTGCCGGAATTGCTTCCTGTGGTAATTTGTAAACTGAAATCATCAGCATTTCTCCAATATATCCGCCGTTCGGAATTCCTCCCGCAACAATGCTTACAAAAACAGTAATTCCTAAAGCTAAAAGAAGATTCATGGGATCAAAAAAATCTCTTCCGATGATTAAAAATGCCACATAAATCTTAATGATCGACGACATGGAAGAACCGTTTTTATGTAAGGTTGTCCCAATCGGGATCACAATATTTGAAATCTGGCTCGGAATTCCGATTTTTGAAGCTGCGAGTAAATTGGCAGGCATCGTGGCGAAGCTGCTGCAGGTACTCAAAGCGGTTAAAGTGGGGAAAATAGCATTCGTCCAGAAACTTTTAACCCCGTTCTGTCCTTTTGCCATAAACGCATAGAGTGAAAAGAAGACCAGAAAATAGACCACTCCTGCAATATAATACAACCCTAAAGGTTTCGCATAAAATCCGAAAAGCTGAGGTCCCAAAGTCGCCACCTGATACGCAAAATAAGCGCCCAAACCAATCGGGGCAACTTTCATAATCAACAGAAGCAGTTCCTTCATCACTTCATAACCCGAAGCGATAAATGAGCGGAAAGCCTGTCCTTTTTCTCCCGCTTTTCTGGCGGAAAATCCCGTCATGAAAGCAAAAATTAAAAGAGCCAGCATATTTTGTCTTGAAAAAAGCTGCGTAAATTCTCCTACCGTAAAAAATCCTACGATTCTGTTTCCCCAACTGTCATTGCTCGTGGCTTCCTCCACGATTTCCGAGCTTCCTGAAACTCCGGAAACCGGAAAAAGATAAACGGCGCAAATCGTAAAAATTGCGGCGGTTAAAATAAAAAACAGAAAGGTAAAAGCCATGGTAACCATTATCTTTCCGAACTTAGACTGCTGCTCTAACGAAGCAATAGAATTGGAAACGGCAAAGAAAACCAGCGGAACTACACTTACAAACAGCAGGTTCAGGAAGATATCTCCCAAAGGTTTTATATAATCCACAATATCGGGAGCCGCAATTCCGATGATGCTTCCGACAGAGATTCCCAACAGTAAAAGTAAAATTCCGGAGTAGTTTTTCAACACTTCTTTCATGCGTTGCTTTTTAACCAAAGATAGCTTAATTTTTAACATTCCGTTATATAAAATTCAGCCATAAAATCCTTAAATTTGAGTAAACATCGTTTCTATGGCTTATATAGATTACTATAAAATTTTAGGCGTAGACAAGAACGCAACGCAGGAAGATATCAAAAAGGCATATCGTAAACTCGCAAGAAAATTACATCCCGATCTTAATCCTGATGACAAGGAAGCCGAAAGACAATTCAAAGAGCTGAATGAAGCCAATGAAGTTCTGAGCAATCCCGAAAACCGTGCAAAGTACGATAAATACGGAGAACACTGGAAGCATGGCGAAGAATATGAAAAAGCCCAGCAACAGCAGCAAAGACAGTATCAAAATCAGGGAGGAAACTTCGGAGGAGGATTTTCGGAAGCGGATTTCGGCGACGGGGAAGATTTTTCAGATTTTTTCCAGAGTATGTTTGGCGGAGCAGGAGGAGGTTTCGGAAGGAATTCAAGGGGAAGTGCGTCGGGAAAATTTAAAGGACAGGATATTCAGGCAGAATTAACTTTAACCTTGAAAGATGCTGCAACAACACATCCTCAGACTTTTGATATCAATGGCAAAAAAGTAAGAATTACCATTCCGGCAGGAGTGTATGACGGTCAGCAGATTAAATTAAAAGGTCACGGAAATCCCGGTTTCAATGGCGGACCGAATGGAGATTTATACATTACTTTCAATATTACTCCTGATCCGAATTTTGAAAGAGCCGGCAATGATCTGAAATCTAAAGTTTCGATTGATCTTTACACTGCAGTTTTAGGCGGTGACGTAAAAGTAAATACTCTCGACGGAAGTGTAAATCTGAAAGTAAAACCTGAAACACAGAACGGAACAACGGTGAGACTGAAAGGAAAAGGTTTTCCGGTGTACAAGAAGGAGGGAGAATTTGGTGATCTTTTCGTGACGTATGAAGTGAAATTACCGACAAATTTAACTGAAAAGCAGAAAGAACTTTTTGAACAACTTAAAAATTCCTAAGCCATGAGTGAAAGAATATCGAGGGAAGAACTCGTAAAAATATACAATGTAGAAATTACTTTTTTTGATGAACTGGTGAATTCCGGATTGCTCAATATTCATACAGAAAACGAAATCCGTTATGTGATGTATGAAGATTTGCCCACGTTTGAGAGGTTTACCAACTGGCATTATGATCTGGAAATCAATCTTCCGGGTTTGGAAGTGATCCATGAAATGCTGAAAAAAATGGATGATCTGAGACAGAGGAACCGTGAACTGATGAATAAACTTTCGGCAATCGATGGTAATTTTGTTGATAGTTGATAGTTGATAGTTGAAGGATCATGATTGATGATTGGAGTTGTGAAAAAACAATAGATCAATGAAGAGATCATCATTTAATTAAATTTTTCATTTAGCTTTGCATCAGAAATTACTGTTTATGAATGAAGAGAAAAGTATTGTTTTAAAGCCTAAAAGAAAAGACTTCGAAGAAATATATTTCAGCGGAAATCAGGGAAGTTTGTTTTTTTCATCGACTACCAGAGGAAAAACGATTACAACGATTGTGATTGCTGTTATTTTACTGATCGTTTTTGTTTTCAGAAATGATTTTACTAAAGAAAAAGCGGGAATTTTATATTTTGTAAGTTTTTTGTTTTTGCTGTGTGCGGTTTTTCTTTCTGTGAGCATCAACAAAGTTTCGAGATGGAAAAAGCAGGTGAATAATTACTTAAATAAGCTTGAAAGCTGCAAAATCTACGAAATCCGGTTTGATGAAAATTTCTTTACCGTAAATATCGATGGCGAAAAAGAAACCAGCGAATGGAAAGATTTCACTTATTTTGACAGCAATAATGAATTCATTACCGTTGAAGGAAAATACAGCTATATGTTTCCCAGAAAATCAATGAGCGAAAAGGAATACAGCTTTCTGAAGCAGGTTTTAAAGAAAAATATTTCAGAATAAAACAACAAAAAACTCAGAGTGCTTTGCTCTGAGTTTTATTTTATCATGAAAAGCTGATTAATCCAGCCAGCCCATTTCCTTCATCCAGTCGTCGTTGTAAATTTTTCCGACGTATCTTGAACCATGATCGTGAAGAAGAACCACAATCACATCGTCTTTCGTAAACTGATCTTTCATCTGTACCAAAGCAGAAATTGCACTTCCCGCAGAATATCCGCAGAAAATCCCCTCTTCTTTAGCCAGTTTTCTTGCATACACCGCTCCGTCCTTATCCGTTACTTTTTCAAAATGATCGATTACCAACATATCGTAGTTTTCAGGAAGAATATCTTCACCAATTCCCTCTGTAATGTAGGTATAAGCATTTCCTAAGTTGATTTCTCCCGTTTCGTGAATCTCTTTTAAAATCGAGCCGTACGTATCTACTCCGATTACCTTAATGTCAGAATTTTTCTCCTTAAAAAATGTTCCGCAGCCTGTAATCGTACCTCCAGTTCCGGCTCCGACAACGAAGTGCGTTAGTTTTCCTTCTGTCTGTTCCCAGATTTCAGGCGCCGTAGACTCGTAATGAGCAGCTCTGTTGGATAAATTGTCGTATTGGTTTACGTACCATCCGTTTTCCGTTTCTTTAGCCAGTCTTTTGGAAACAGAATAGTAAGAACGCGGATCGGTAGGTTTTACATCTGTCGGACAGACGATAACTTCTGCTCCTACAGCACGAAGAATATCACATTTTTCTTTAGACTGTTTAGAGTTGGTTACAAAAATACATTTGTATCCTTTGATGATCGCGGCAAGAGCCAGTCCCATTCCTGTATTTCCGGATGTTCCTTCGATAATCGTTCCTCCGGGTTTTAATCTTCCATCTTTTTCAGCATCTTCAATCATTTTCAGAGCCATTCTGTCTTTCACAGAGTTCCCCGGATTGAAAGTTTCCACCTTTGCCAAAACCAGTGCCGGAAAATCTTCACCCAAAACTTTATTAAGTTTTACAAGAGGCGTATTTCCGATGGTTTCGAGGATGTTGTTTGCGTATTTCATAAATGTCTTTTAAAGCGTTGCAAAGATACGGCTTTCAGATAATTAATAATTAAAAATGAATAATTAATACTGTTTTCTCAATTTCAACCCTTCAAAACCAACCTTTCCAATCCAAACCCAAACTCTAAAAAATCTCAAAACCCTCACTCTATTTACCTTCTTACGCTCACCCTCTCCAAATCTCACTCTCTCCAACTCTCATACTCTCCAACTCAATAAGGAGCTTATTCCCGCTATCCACTGTATCTTTTTTGTTACGGCTTCCTGAACTACGTTTGTAAACCTCCAGTTTATGCTCCAGCCGCAACAAAAAAGGATGTCGTTTCTATCGGGGCTAGGATTTTGCCATTATCAGAACATTTGTCATTGCGAGGAACGTAGTGACGAAGCAATCTCAACTCAAAACGAAGTTATACTTAATATTCTTAAACCCTTAATAAAACTTAATGTTCAAATTGTAGAAAAGTGAATATAATTTTACAAATCTGAGATTGCTTCGCTTCGCTCGCAATGACAAATTCCGTCGAATAATTAATATCAATTATACTTAATCGCCTTCACCGGAGAAATCTTACTGATCAGATAACTCGGAATTATTAAAGCCAGTCCGGAGATAATCAGAATTCCGGCAGAAATGGAAATAATGGCAATCGGGTTAAGATCTACCGGAACCGTACTAACGTAATAATTTTCCGGATTTAAGGTAATCACTCCAAAAACTTTCTGAATCAAAAGCAGTCCGAGACCAATCGCATTTCCGTACAGCAATCCCGGAATCATAATAATTAAAGTATAATTGATAAAAGTGGCTCTGATCTGTGAATTGCTTGCTCCCAAAGTCTTTAAAAGACCGATAGAATTTGTTCTTTCAATAATCAGGATCAGAAGAACCATGATGATATTAATGACTACAACAATCAGCATGATGATGATAATCAGAGCGATATTGGTGTCGAAAATACTGATCCAGTCCGTAATCTGAGGATATTTTTCAGTGGCTTTTTCAGCATAATTTTTATAACCGATGAGTTTCTCAATTTCAGGAAAATCGCTGTCGATATCATTTACATTTTTAAAGAAAATATCCAGTCCGCCCATTTCATCAGGCTTCATATCCTGAATTTTTCTTACATGATTAATTCCTCCCAACACAAACTGATCATCGATCATTTTAATATCCGTTTTATAAATTCCGACTACTTCAAATTTTCTGTAAATAGGCTTTTGATCTGCCTTTGAAAATACCGTTACAATGCTGTCCTTCACTTTCAGATGAAGATCATTGGCAATCTTCTGGGAAATAGTAACTCCGTTGTAATAGCCAACTTCCGTAACTTTCGGAGAAGTTCCGGCAACCAGAAATTTTTTGAACCTTACACTGTCAAAATCTTTTCCGATTCCTTTGAAAATAATCCCTGCAAAATTGTGCTCGTTCCGCATAATTCCCGTTACCGTAGCATATTTCTGCACACTTTCCACATCCGGAAGTTCTTTTATTTTCTTGATATTAAGTCCCTGATTATCAAGAACGGAAGTGTTGTAGGAAGAGTTTGATCTCGTAGATCTTACGGTAACGTGTCCGCTGAAATCTGCAAGTCTTTCCTTAATCGCTTTCTTCGAGCCGAATCCGGTGGAAACCGTAATGAGAGAAACAATAATTCCCAATGCCACAGAAAGTCTGCCGATGAAGATGATAACCCTCGAAAGGTTATTTTTGTTATCTTTGGAAAACGCTATTTTTTTCGAGAAATATAAAGGAAATTTCAAACTTATGAATTTAGATTTCAAAATTAAAAATTTACTTCTTATTTGCCTAATTTTTTTAGGAGTATTCAATCAATATTATTCTCAAGCTCAAGATAAAAAAGATTTTAAAACGGGAGCAGATCAGCCGGAGCTCTATTTGCCTTTGCTGAAAGGAAAAATTGTAGGATTGGTAACGAACCAGACCGGACTGATGAGCGATAAAACGCACGTTGTAGATTTTTTGGTAAAAAACGGAATCAGAATAAGATCCATCTTCGCACCGGAACATGGTTTCAGAGGAGATGCAGATGCAGGAGAAAAAGTAAAAAATGGAGTAGACGTAAAAACCGGAATTCCCATCGTATCATTATATGGTAAAAATAAAAAACCGACTCCGGAACAACTGAAAGAAATGGATGTTCTGGTGTTTGATATTCAGGATGTTGGAGTGAGATTTTACACTTATATTTCAACACTGACCTATCTTATGGAAGCAGCCGCTGAAAATAATATTGAAGTGATTGTTCTGGACAGACCCAATCCGCATGACGGCTACACAGATGGTCCTGTTTTAAAGAAAAAATGGACAAGTTTTGTAGGAATGCATGAAGTTCCGGTAGTATACGGATTGACAATAGGAGAGTACGGAAAAATGGTGAACGGAGAAAAATGGCTGAAAAACGGAGTTCAGGCAAAATACACCTTGATTCCGATGAAAAATTATCATAAAATGTTGCGTTACCAGATTTCAGATAAGCCGTCTCCAAATTTACCCAACGATAAAGCCATCAATTTATATCCAAGTTTATGCTTTTTTGAAGGAACGCAGGTTTCCGTGGGAAGAGGAACAGATTTACCGTTCCAGATCTACGGATCTCCATGGACAAAAAATCTTCCTTATCAGTTTACTCCGAAGCCAAGTGCAGGAGCAAAAGATCCTTTTTTAAACGGAAAATTGTGCTACGGCGAAAACCTTTCAGATTATAGAAAAGACTTAAGAGAACTGAATCTGGACTGGGTAATAAAAGCGTATAAAAACTATAAAAATCCTGATCTGGACTTTTTCCTGAAACCAACCACAGGAAGCAATTTATGGTTTGATACTTTAGCCGGAACCGATGAGCTGAGAAAACAGATTGTTGCCGGAAAATCAGCTTCGGAAATCAAAGCATCCTGGAAATCAGATTTGGAAAAATTCGAGAAAATCAGAAAGAAATATGTTGTTTACGAAAACTGATGAAATATGAATTGTCAATTGTCAATAGTGAATTCATTTTATTTGTGAATCTAAATTGACAATTGACAATTAAAATTTTTTAATCAAAATTCTGCGGCGGAGTTTTGTCGTCTTTTCCTTTATTCATGATCACAAGACCGATTGACAGACCGATAACGCCCGCTGCCGCAATCATTAAAGCTCTTTCCAGCTTATCTGCCTGATCGTTTCCAAGATAGTTCATCAGAAAAAGAATCCCGAAAGTGATGATGCAGATAATAATATGGTTTTTACCGAATAGTTTCATTGTTTTATTTTAGTTTATAAGAAATCATGACACCGCCTCTGTAAGGAAGAATTTCCCCGCTTTTGTTAAAGCCTTCCGCTACGTCATAACGAGCTCCCGTCGAGCGTACATAGCCTTTGTAAAAATCCTGAGAAGTTCCGATTCCTGCATAAATATCCATGTTCCAGTTTTCAGCAAGTTTAAACTGATAGCCTCCTGTAATTCCAACTATGATGGAATATCCTTTTTGGTAGACATCAGAATATTGGTAGACATTTCCATTTTTTTCATCAACAAAAGTTCCGTCACTCCAGTAATTCCACTTTTGGGCAATAAAGCGGGAACCTGCAATATTTCCTCCGATATACCAATGTTTAAAAGCTTCATCAAAATAATATCTTCCTTCCAGCGAAACGGAGTAATACTGCAATTCGTGTCCGGCAAAAGATTTCCACGGAGAAATTAAAACATCGCCCTGTACCGTGAATTTTTTATTTAACTGATGCTCTAATCCTACATTTATAACTCCTACAGGTATTAGCAAAGCATTTCCTTTAAGGTATACACTTTTTTCAGAAGTCTGTTGTGGTTCCTGTTCCTGTGCATTGAGTGTTCCTAAAAAAAACACGGTTAAAATCCCTGCAATCAATCTTATTTTAAGCATTTTATTTTATTTGTTTTAGTAGCTCATCGGCTAAAGTAGAATCTTTCTGAGCCTGTGTTGCCATATTTTTAGACATTTCTGCGTATGTTTTTGCCATTTCTTTATTTCCGGTTAGAAAATAAAGTTTCGCAAGAATATATGTGTTTTCGGAACTTTCGCCTCTCATCACAGATTTTTCAGCCCACTCGGCAGCTTTTTTCAGAGATGATGGGGTTTTTACATGTTCCGCAAATACCCATGCTGCTTTTAATAATTCATTAGGTTCAAACGCTTCTGAATTTCTGTAATAGGCTAAAGCTGCTTTCTCGTATTCCGGAAAATTCGAATTTTGCTCATAATAGCCAAGTTTCATCTGGTTGAGTTTCACTTCCGCATCATACTTTCCTACAAGAGGTTCTGCATTTTTCATGAAGTAATCATCATTGATTTTTTTATTCTGCTGATCGATAGACTGCTCCACAATTTTGCCAAGCTTGATCTGATTGTCAAATTCTTTATACGTTTCTTCCGGTAAAAATTTGATGATTTCAGCTTTTCGGTCTGTAAAAACTTTGTAATTTTTGTCTTCAGTAGATTTTAAGAAAAATAGCAACAGACCAACGTCGTCTTTTGAAAATTCTTCAGTGGCTTTTTTATTTTCAAAATACCTTTCAGATGCCTGTTTGGCAAAATTAAAATCCGAAGAAGAATTGAGTTTCATAATATTGATCAGAAAATCGGGATCTTTTTCACCTTTCGCAAAACGTTCTTTCAGCGAACCTTTTTTGTTGTTAGGAGAATTTACATCCTGCGCCATCGTCAGAAACATACTTTCTTCCATGTAGCCGAAATTCTGGGAAACAAGCTCTCCGTCACCATTCAGAAAAAGATAAGTAGGATAGGAGCGTACTCCGTATTTTACCGCAATATCTCTTCCTTCTCCTTTTTCCATATCAAATCTTGCGTTCACAAAATTTGCATTGAAATAATCTCCGACCGATTTCTGCGTAAAAACATTTCTTTCCATCATTTTGCACGGACCGCACCATGAAGCATAGGCATCCAGAAAGACAATCTTTTTTTCTTTTTTTGCCTTTGCAATAAGGTCTTTAAAAGGCAGTTCTTCAAATTTAATGGCTTCCTGAGCAAATGCCGTAATGGCGGAAAATAACAATAAACCGGAGATAATCTTCTTCATTTTTCAAATAAAATTTAAAAAAGCGAAGATACTTAATTTCAACGTAAAGGAGATGCTATTGTGATGGGATTAACTACGATTTAACAATATGAAATAAAAAACAAAAAAGTCATCCCAAATGAGATGACTTTAAGTGGTTTCTCCAGGAATCGAACCAGGGACACATGGATTTTCAATCCATTGCTCTACCAACTGAGCTAAGAAACCATTTAATTTTTGCTTCTTTTTTGAAGTGGTGCAAAAGTAATAATAATTATTAACCTTGGCAAATTTTATTTAAAACTTTGAAAATAAAACCACCTTTTTACAGGTGGTTTTTTTAAGTGGTTTCTCCAGGAATCGAACCAGGGACACATGGATTTTCAATCCATTGCTCTACCAACTGAGCTAAGAAACCATTCTTGTTACTTCGTTGTTTTAAAGTGATGCAAAAGTAGTAAGTTTTAGTATATGAAGCAAGTATTAACAAGACTTTTTTTAACAAAACTTAAAAACCTACTGATTTTCAACCGAATTATTTTCCTGTTCGCGTCTTATCTGTTCGCTCATTTCCTCTAATACTGGCTTAATCGTGCTTTCCGGAAGATCACTTATTCGGATATACATCAGTCCGTCGATCGCATCATTGAAGTTGGGATCTACATTAAATGCGATAACTTTCGCGTTTTGCTTGATATATTTTTTAATTAAAACAGGAAGTCTCAGCTCAGGTTCCAGATCATCGATGATTTTATCCAGCTTGTTCAGATCAGATTCCATTTCTTCAAAAAACAGATGCTTGTCCCTGTCGCGAAGCTTTACTTTGTATTCATTTCTTGGAGTAATATACTGTGCAACTGCAGAATCATAATAATTCGAACGCATAAACTCGATCATCAGAGATTTGGAAAATTCTGAAAATTTATTGGAAATACTTACACCTCCCATCAAAAATTTATGATCCGGATTTCGTAAGCAGACATGCACAATTCCTCTCCATAAGAGAAAAAGCGGAAGCGGCTTCTGCTGGTATTCCTGACAGATGTATGCACGACCCATTTCAATCACTTTTTTGAAAAAAGGATGAATGTCCTGCTCGAATTCAAATAAAGAACTGGTGTAAAAACCTTTGATGCCGGATTTCTTCATCACTTCTTTACCCAAAGCCATTCTGTAAGCTCCTACAAGTTTTTCAGCGGCACTGTCCCAAAGAAAAAGATGATGATAATGTTTGTCGTATTCATCAAGGTCGAACGGCAGATTACTTCCTTCACCCACTGCACGGAAGGTAAGCTCACGCTGTCTTCCGATTTCCCGCATAATAGAAGGGATTTCTTCGTAAGTGGTAAAATAAACTTCGTAATTTCCGTTGCTGAAAAACATCTTATCTGTGCCTTTCAGTTTATTAATGTCTTTTAAAATATCTTCTTTCGGAGTTTCGTCGATGATATTCTGAACGATATTTTCTTCTCTTAGTAAAGGGAATTTTACCGAAAGATTTTTAAGATTGATACTCTGCGCCAAAGATTTTCTCTTTTCGTAGTAAGATTTCATCATATACACCTTACGTTTCAGAAATTCTCCCAGTTCTTCGATGGTTTCCATATCATCCATCGCCTTAACGGTAATAGGTTTTCCGATTCTTATTCTGATCGGTTTTTCCCTGTCGTTCATCATTTCTGCCGGAAGCATCAAGGTCTGCAAATTAGGATGAATTTTGGCTACCTGATAAAATATCCTGCTGTTTTTTGCATGAAAATACATAGGAACGACCGGCACTTTTGCCATTCTGATGAGCTTTAATGCCGGTTTTTCCCATTCTTTATCCAGAATTTCACCGTAAGGATTGTTCTTATTGGAAACTTCTCCTGCAGGGAAAATTCCTACACAGCCTCCATTTTGCAGGTGCTTTAACGTTTCCCGCATTCCTGAAGAGCTGCTGTATGCTTCTTTTCTGCCTTCAAAAGGGTTTACCGCAATTACGTAAGGCTCCATCGGCTTGATCTTTTCCAGAAGGAAATTTCCCATCACCTTAAAATCCGGACGCACTTCAGAAAGAACTTTGCACATTAAAATTCCGTCAATCGCGCCAAGCGGATGATTGGATACCAGAATAAACGGTCCTGTTTTCGGAATTTTTGCCAGATCTTCCTCAAAGGCGATATAGCTTAAGTTGCGCTCTCTTACAAATGAGTCGAAAAAGTCTTTGCCTTCCTTGTCTTTTAGTTTGTCGTATAATTTATTTACTTCGTTTATTTTAGCAATGCTCATCACAGCAGATGCTACAGGATTCTTTAAAAATCCTATTTTACTTAAGCCGGAAGCCTTTATCAGATCGTTTTTCGAAATTAAACTCATATTGTGTTTAGTCGCAATTAGTTTTTATTGTGTTACCATTTGAAGCGTATTTTTCGCAATCTGCTCCAATAATACACTTTTTTCCTGGTAAAATTTATCTATGTTCTCTATTTTCGCATTTCTTACGGTAAATAAAGATACATTTTTTATAACTTCTGTTTTAAATACTTTTTGAAGTTCTTCATTTAATTCATCTACGGTATTGAATTTATCTTCAAGACATAAAGCCAATGAAATTGCAGAATTCTGCATCAGGGAAACCTTAATTTTGTACTTGGATAAATATCCGAAAATAAGACTCATATGGTCTTCTGCGATAAATGAAAAGTCTCTTGTGGAGATTTTAAGCAAAGTCTGGTTTTCCTTTAAAATATAAGATTCTTCGCTTTGGTTTTTTTCCGAAGCACCTACTTTTGTTCCTTCCTTTGTAGGATCTACAAAAGATTTTACGTAAAAAGGAATGTTTTTCTGCTGAAGCGGCTGTAATGTTTTAGGGTGAATTACACTTGCTCCGTAATACGCCATTTCAATAGCTTCTTCATAAGAAATATTAGAAAGCAACGTTACATCTTTGAATTTTCTCGGATCTCCCGTCATTACGCCCGGAACGTCTTTCCAGATCGTCATAGCTTCTGCATTTAAACAATATGCAAAAATCGCGGCAGAATAATCAGAGCCTTCTCTTCCTAATGTTACCGTAAAATTGTTATTATCCGAACCGATGAATCCCTGCGTAACGTAGCAGATTTCTTTATTTAAATTGGAAATAAATTCTTCCGTCTTTGCCCAGTCTACCACACCTTCTCTGTAAGAATTGTCGGTTTTTACATAATCTCTTGCATCCAGCCACTGATTGTTAAACTGAATTTCATTCAAATATTCGCTCACAATTTTCGTAGAAATCATTTCTCCGCAGCTTACCACCTGATCATAAACAAAATCGTAGTTCGGAGATTTGTTTCTTCTTAAAAAAGAATCAATATCGTCAAAAAATAAATTGATTTCCGCAAACACCGCATGATTTTCAGGAAATAATCCTTCCGCAATCTCAATGTGTTTTCGTTTTATCTTTTCAATTTCAGTTTGATAGTTATCCTTCTTGAAATAAAGTTCTACAACCTTTTCCAACTCATTTGTCGTTTTGCCCATCGCCGAAATTACCAGCAGACATTTGGCAAATCCCTGGCTTTTTAAAACCATGGCTACATTTTTTACACTTTCGGCATCCTTTACCGATGCTCCACCAAACTTGAAAATTTTCATTAAATTGTTAATAATAAAATTGTTAGATAAAATTTGTGGGAATATTTTACGGGTGACAAAATTATACATTTACAACGAGATATGAAAGAGCAGAATATCGCTGCAGGCTTAAGATTTTATTAAAATTATCAATAAGCAGAAATTATTCCGATTGCCACAATAAAAAGGGAATGCTAAATCCAGCTTAAGATTTTTTTAAATAGATTTATATTGGTTTATTGTATTGATAGACAGTAATTAAGGTCTTTTATTAATTATTCTTTTAAATTGTAATAAATTTTACGAAATTTGGAGAAAACGTAAAAAGCAAAATATGTCAGAGCAACCATTACAGACTTTAGGAGAATTTCTTATTGATAGACAGGATGATTTTCAGTATTCCACGGGAGAGTTTTCCCGTCTCTTGAGTGCAATAAGACTGGCTTCAAAAGTTGTAAACAGAGAAGTAAATAAAGCAGGAATTGTAGACATCGCAGGCGCTGCAGGAAACCAGAATGTACAGGGAGAAGAGCAACAGAAACTGGATGTAATTGCCAATGAAATTTTTATTACCGCTTTGTCTCAGAGAGAGGTTGTCTGTGGAATTGCTTCCGAAGAAAACGACGATTTCATCGATATTAAATGTGGCGAAAACGGACATTTAAGCAAATATGTGGTGCTGATTGATCCTCTTGACGGTTCTTCAAATATTGATGTCAACGTTTCGGTTGGAACCATTTTCTCAATCTACAGAAGAGTTACAGAGCCCGGAACTCCGGTTCAGTTGGAAGACTTTTTACAGAAAGGAGTTAACCAGATCGCAGCAGGATATGTTATCTACGGATCTTCCACAATGATCGTGTATACAACAGGAAACGGAGTGAACGGATTTACATTAGATCCTTCTTTGGGAACCTATTATCTGTCTCATCCGAATATGACTTTCCCAAAAACAGGAAAAATTTATTCCATTAACGAAGGAAACTATATCAAATTTCCTCAGGGCGTAAAAAATTATCTTAAATATTGCCAGATGGAAGAAGGAGACAGACCATATACTTCAAGATATATCGGTTCGTTGGTGGCAGATTTTCACAGAAATATGCTGAAGGGCGGAATTTACATCTATCCATCGTATTCGCAGGCTCCGAACGGAAAACTGAGATTGCTGTACGAGTGTAATCCGATGGCTTTCCTTGCGGAACAGGCAGGAGGAAAAGCAACAGACGGCTTCAGAAGAATTCTTGAAATTGAACCGACGGAATTGCATCAGAGAATTCCGTTTTTCTGCGGAAGTATCGATATGGTGGAGAAAGCGGAAGAATTTATGCGAATAGACAGTGTAAAATAATGAAAGCAGAATATTCAAGATATTTATTAGAATTCAAACGCCCGAGTGGAACATCTCGCGGCGTTTTGCTTGAAAAAGAGACCTTTATTCTCAAAATTTCAGAAAATGGAAAAAAAGGAATAGGGGAGTGCGCGATTTTCAGAGGATTGAGTTTTGACGACAGACCGGATTATGAAGATAAATTAAAATGGCTTTGTGAAAATATTCAGCAGGAAACTGAGTTTTTAAAAGAAGAACTGAAAGAATTTCCTTCCATTTGGTTCGGGTATGAACAGGCAGTTCTGAATTTAAAAAATGGTGAAAACCTGTATTTCCCAAGTGAATTTACAGAAGGGAAGACTCCGATCGTTATTAATGGTCTGATCTGGATGGGCGACATCAATTATATGGAAGAGCAGATTCAGGATAAGCTGGAAAAAGGTTTTCACTGCATCAAGCTCAAAATAGGAGTCGACTGGAAATCCGAGCATGATATTCTTCAGAAACTGAGACAGAAGTTCTCAAAAGACAGGCTTGAGCTTCGCGTGGATGCGAACGGAGGTTTTAATAAAGAAGAAGCAAAAGTCGTTTTGCAGCAATTAGCCGATCTACATATTCATTCCATCGAGCAGCCGATAAAAGCAGGAAACTGGAACGATATGTCAGAATTATGTCTTGAAACGCCTACTCCGATTGCTTTGGATGAAGAACTGATCGGGATTACAGATTTTAATGAAAAAAGAAAATTACTAGAAACCGTAAATCCTCAGTATATCATTTTAAAACCCGCTTTAGTAGGAGGTTTTTCAGGATCTGATGAATGGATTTCTCTCGCGGAAAGTATGAATATCGGGTGGTGGATTACATCTGCTCTGGAAAGCAATATTGGTCTGAATGCGATTGCTCAGTATACTTTTACAAAAAAAAGCCCGATGCCGCAAGGACTGGGAACCGGAGCTTTATTCGTTAATAATTTCGATTCAAATCTGGATCTGAAAGGAGAATTACTGTGGTTTAAAAATTAGATTTCACAAACAGGATTGTTGTAATGTTCTTCATCCCATGTTCTGCAGCATCTTAATTTAGGATTCCAGTTAAGACAGCCGATGGGAACAATACCTCCTTTGATTGTTTTTAAATCACTCTTCTTAAGTTTTTTTAGATTTTTCAT
>NZ_JAULSJ010000045.1:0-29756 GCF_030518295.1 Chryseobacterium urinae
AATAGTAGTTTTTTCATGCTGATAATTTTTAATTGTTTTTACATTTCAAAAATATGAGCATTAATTTTCGATCGGTTACGGAAAACCGTAAGCGCATAATATTTAATAAAAAAACCTTTCAGGGTTCCTGAAAGGCTATTAGTTTTTTCGATGAAGTGTTGCATTTAGATGATGCCGATGTCTTTGCACATCACAACAAGTTCGATGTTGTTTTTGGCTCCCAATTCGTAGCGGAGATCATTCAGTCTTTTTTCGATGGCACTTTTGCTGTCGGGCGTAATTTTGTTTTCTTTAAAATGCTTTTCAATGTCGCCCTGTTTCCATCCTTTGGCAAGTAGCTCAATAAGCGTAACATCATATTCTGTGAATTCGAAAGACGTATTTCTTATGGAATTTAAAATCTCCTGCGGAATAACGGTTTCTCCAGAAAAAACTTTTTTAATGGTGCTTCTGAGATCTTTTCCGTCATTTCTTCCCTTGCTTACAAAACCATTGATGTTGTGTATTTTAAAAAGATCGTCAATAATTTTCGGTTTCTTTTCAATAGAAAAGGCTATTACTTTCAGGTTGGGCTGAATTTTTCTGACTTCTTCAATGAGCTGTTGACCGGAATTGACTTTCTGTTCAATATGGTCTTCATCAAAGGACAGATCTGTAATCAGCAGATCATAGGAATCAGCAGTTGCAGCGGCTTTTATTTTTTGCAGGGCATCATCACAATAATTTACAAAATCAAAATGCGGAATCTGTAATTCGGTAAGGGCATTTACCACTCCTAAATTTCTGACTTCATGGTCTTCGGCTATCAGTACTTTTTTAAACATATTTCGATTGTATTGGTATGGTTATCTCAATAATTAATCCACCTGTTGGATTTTTTTCAAAAGTAATATCTCCTCCAATGCTTTCAATACGGTTTTCCGTATTATGGATTCCTGTGCCTTTTTGCTGCTCCAGATCATCGATTCCTACGCCGTTGTCGGTATATCTGATGGTTAAATTTTTATCATTTTTTTCAAATTTTACAGATGCACGCTGAGCTTTGCTGTGTTTTTTCATGTTCACAAGAATTTCCCTTATGATGTAATACAGCTCGAGCTGTGTGTTGTAAGGAATGTTTTCCCAAATGCTTTCTTTATAACTTACCGGCAGAACTTTTACTTCTTCAGAAGAGTAGGAGGTAATCATATTAATAAAGCGCTGTGCAAAATCCTTTTCAGCGATATTTTCGTGCGATATATCTCTGGATTCTTCGTACATCTTTTCGATATTATTAAGAATCTTGGTCTTGTCCATTTCAGGATTGTTCTGAACATCAATCATCATATGATACAATCCATTCGCGACCACATCATGTACTTTTTTCGACATTTTGAGCTGAGTATTTTTGACTTCGATTTCTTTTTCTTGTTTTAATTGTTTTTGTCTTTTTATGTACCAGATAAATCCAATAATCAAAAGAGTTCCTAAAAAGCCTAATTTTACATTGTTTTTTATTTGCTGAACTTCATTGTCAGCTTTTAGTTTTTCTCCTTTTGCTCTTTCTCCTTCTAAATCATATCGTATGGTGGCAAATTGATTTTTATCTCTATTTCTTTTTGTTTGAAGTGTATCAGCAATTGAATTTAATTTTTGAAAATTTGTTAAATAATTTTTGGGTTCTAAAGAAATAATTCTTTGTAAAGCTAAAATTTGATCATCCAGACTTTTATTGTCAATGGCTTTTTGTAACATCATTTTTGCATAATTTAAAGAAGTATTTTTATCTTTTTGTAAATAATAGGTAGATAAGGTTTCAAAGCTTGAATTCTGTCCGAAACTGTCCTTTTTCTTTTTTCTTATTTCCAAAGCTCTATTTAACTCAGGTAAAGGATTATATTCATTATTACTTAAATATTTTACTTTTGCCAGATTGTTAATTACCTTAGCTAATACAGTACTATCTCTTGTATTCATTGCCATTTCCAAATAATGTTTAGCTTCATTAAATTTTCTCTGAGTTATGAGATTATCTCCAATATTGTTATAATAAACATATATATTTTGATCAATAGCATTTCTTATTGCTTTTAGATAATACTTATATGCATCATCATTATTTTTTAGATAATTAGATGCAATACCTAAATTATTATAATTGGCAGCAAGAGTTCTTAACACATTACTGTCCTTTTTATACTTGATAAATTTATTAGCTTCGAAGGAAGTTTCTAAGCCTCCAAAATAGTCGCCCTGATCTGTTTGAATGATTGCCATATTCACTAAGGATCTACCTACCCCCAAAGAGTCATTTTTTTCTAAGAATGAATTTTTGGATAAATTGAAGTAATAAAATGCAGAATCAGTAAGATTTTCTTTTTTGAATTTTTTTGCCTTTTCCAGAAAAGGATTTGTTGTAAGTACTGAAGTATTATTTATGTTTTGAATATTGTTTTCTTTCTTACAAGAAGTTATTAGAAATAAAATTATTATTATAAATATTCTTTTCATAATGGTTAAGTTTTGAGTGCAAAGTAACAAAAAGGACAGATTTATGCAATCTGTCCTGTCTAAAATATTTATGGATTTGTAAATGGAGGAGGAGTTTGTCCTGTGTTTCCACCAACCGGTCCACCGCTTCCCGGTCCATCCGGATCGACTCCGTCTCCCGGATCAGTTCCTGTTCCCGGATCTACCAGTTGGGTGGTTGGCTGTCCGTTATTATTATTTCCGTTGTTATTGCATGATGTGTTGGCATTATTATTCCCGAACGCTAATGAGATTAGCATTAATATTAAGTTTAACATTTTTTAAAAATTTTATAAGAGTTTGGATAATTTTTCTTCCTCTCAGGAAATAAATCCCGAGCTGTACACTGTTAAAATTTTCGAAGCGCTTCTTAAATTTTTTTTGGGAAGTGAACCTTCAAAAACGGAAGAGAAACATCTGCTTCCCAACCCGGAGTTTTCTTCCGTTTTATCTGGTAATTTTTGAAATCAGGTTTTTTTTTGTTTTTTTTTAATTATTTTTTTGTCCCTGATTTCTTTTACAAATATCTGATAGATTTGCTGAAATCTACGGACAGACGATGGACAGCACATAAATGCATAAATGTTTGATTTTTACGGATTACCGTAAATTTGCTGTCCAATTTTTGTCTAATTTGGACAGCAAATAATTAATACCTGAAAATTATGTATGAGAAGAAAAGATTTTTGTTGAAAACAGTGTTTGATACTGCGAGAAATGAACTTCCGAACAGCAGTAGCATAACTTCAATATCAGATTATTTAAGCTCTCTATTTGAAGAACGATATAATTTTTCTAGAGACGGAAAGTCATACAAAAGATATTATAAAAGTTTGGTTGAAAAAAATGAAGATTACAAGATTGATGATTTAGCATTACTCTATTTAAGTAAATATATTAGTTATGATAATTTTGAAGATTTTTGTAGTAGGGTACAACTAGATAATGATAATCCAGAAACTTTTTCCCTGAGTTTTAAAGATTTGTCTGAAAAATTTCAACAAATTTTTATCACAGTAACACCTACAGTTTTTTTTTCAGATGTATTTAAGAAAAACGGCTTAGGCATTTTAGAAATGACATTTGTTTTATTAATGGTTACAGGAGGTGTTGTTTTTTCTAACAGCAAAACTTCCAAATCTTTAGGATTTATGTCGGGATGGGGTTCTCCTGCGACAGACAAACCGTATATGTATTGGGACAAAGACCGTTATATGGCAACGGACAGCAGTTCGCTGTATTCTCATGCTGAGGTTGTACCAATGCATAGCTACTCATTTATTAATATGAAAAAGATTATGCGACCGGATACACTTACTGTTGATAATGCAATGGGAAAAGTCTGGTACGATAAAAGCAATAATCATGTAGAATTTTTTACAAGTCTCGGGAAGCATCCTGAAAATGGAAAAGCCTTAAAAGATGTTACCGAACACATCCTTGAAACATATGCCGGAGAAAATGCGATAATGGAAGAATAGAATATCATTTGCAAATGTTAAAAAAAATCGGGCGGTTTCCTCTGGAAACCGCCCGATTTTTTTCGTTATTGGAGCTATCCGTAATCAGTCATATTAAAAAATCCTTTGAGCTAAAATAAAGCACGATGATTGATAACGGATAAACAATAAATTATTGTTCATTCAGCATTCCCAGTTCGCCGAAATGCTTTTTAAACTTCTGAATTTTCGGTCCTACCACAGCGCTGCAATACGGCTGGGTCGGATTTTCGTTATAATATCCTTGGTGATACTGTTCCGCTGCCCAGAATTTATCGAATTTCGTTACTTCCGTTACATACGTTCCCTGCCATCTTCCGGATTCTTTGGATTTTTCAATTGCCGCTTCAGCTTTTGCCTTTTCCGCATCGTCTTTGTAATAAATAACAGAACGGTATTGTGTTCCGATATCATTTCCCTGTCTGTTAAGCTGCGTAGGGTCGTGAAGGAAAAAGAAAACATCCATTAACTGTTCGTAAGAAATAACAGCAGGATCGTACGTGATCTGTACCACTTCTGCATGTCCGGTTTCTCCTGTGCACACTTCTTCATACGTAGGATGGTCTTTGTGACCTCCCGAATATCCGGAAACCGCAGACTGTACTCCTTTCAGCATATTGAAACAGCTTTCCACACACCAAAAACATCCGCCTCCGAAAGTAATCTGTTCTAAATTGTTGTTATCCATAAATTAATTATTGTAATTTCTTGTTTTCTCCTGTGAACAATGGAGAAAAAACCTATCAAAAATAAGGAAAAGTTTTTCAATCGGACGTTCAAAATTCAAATTGTCATGATAGATGAGACAAATTTTTTCAAACACAATTAACCCAAATTTTTTCATCAGATAAAAACCTAAATCTGCTATATCTGCACAATCTGCGAGCGGATTTTAATAATGATATTGAGATAGAATAAAGATCCTTCGACTGCTACGCGCTCAGGATGACAGTTCTGCAAATTGTTGTTTATAAGGCTATTGGTATTAGCAATGTCACGCCGAGACAAATTTTTTCAAACACAATTCTCAAAAGTATTTTCATCAAATAAAAATCCAAAATCTGCATTATCAGAACAATCTGCGAGATAATTTAATAAAGATATTGAGATAGTATAGAAATCCTTCGACTGCTTCGCGCTCAGGAAGACAGTGTTGCAAATTGTTGCTTATAAAGTCGTAGATATTGGCGATGTCACGCTGAGAAATTTTTTTTCAAACACAATTTACATAAATATTTTCACAAATAAAATCTAAAAATCTGCGTTATCCGCACAATTTGCGGGAGAATTTAATAAAAGATATTGAGATAGTATAGAAATCCTTCGACTGCTTCGCGCTCAGGATGACAGTGCTGCAAATTGTTGCTTATAAAGTCGTTGATATTGACGATGTCACGCTGAGAAAATTTTTTTCAAACACAATTCTCAAAAATATTTTCATCAAATAAAATCTAAAATCTGCGTTATCTGCATAATCTGCGGGAGAATTTAATAAGATATTCAGATAGAACAGAGATCCTTCGACTGCTTCGCGCTCAGGATGACAGTGCCGCAAATTTGTTACTCATAGAGATTAGTTTTAACGATGTCATGCTGAGCCTGTCGAAGCATCTCTAAAGATGAAATAAAAACAAAAAAGCACCCTTAAAAAAGGATGCCTTTATTATTTAAAATCTTTGCAGACTTTGCGTTAAAAATTTAACAGAAATCAGACGCAGATAATCAAAATGTTCCGGTTATTTTTCCCAGACTAAAGCACTTGCGCCTAAAATAGCAGCATCGGCTTCGTCCAGTTCACTGAAAACCAATTTTACCTTGTTTCTGAAAATAGGAAGTAAGTTTCTTTCCATATGAAGTTTGGTAGGTTTTAAAATAAAATCTCCTGCTTTTATCACGCCGCCAAATAAAAGAATGGCTTCCGGAGAAGAGAACATTACAAAATTGGCTAAAGCTTCACCCAGTTTCTGTCCGGTATATCGGAACACTTCAATAGAAATCGGATCGCCCTGTAAAGCACATTCGTGAACGGTTTTAGAATTGATGGATTCTTCAGGATACTGATTGAGTAAAGATTCAGGGAATTCGGCTCTCATTTTTTTTGCGGTAATCGCAATTCCGGTTGCGGATGCATAGGCTTCCAGACATCCTTCAGAACCTGTACTCCAGTGTTTTCTTCCGCCCGGTTTTACGATGGTATGTCCCAGTTCTCCGGCAAATCCGTCGTGTCCGTAGATGAGTTTTCCACCCGCAACAATTCCGCTTCCAACGCCTGTTCCCAGAGTAATCATGATGAAATCTTTCATTCCTCTTGCAGCTCCGAAAAGCATTTCTCCGATGGCTGCAGCATTCGCGTCATTAGTAATGGTACACGGAAGCCCGAATTTTGCCGACATAAGTTCAGCAAAAGGGATGGTTCCTTTCCACGGAAGATTGGGAGCCTGTTCTATCGTTCCTGTATAGTAATTGGCATTGGGAGCACCCACCCCGATTCCATCAAAATTTTTCTCTTTTCCGTGGCTTTCGATCAGGGGATGAACCGCCTCGTATAAAGCGTCAATATATTCTTCTACAGTAGGATAGGCATCTGTGCGGATGTTTCCTTTTTCCAAAACTTCGCCTCTGTGGTTTACCACTCCAAATTTTGTGTTCGTTCCGCCAATATCAATTCCCAGCGCAACGTTTTTTGACAAATCTACTAATGACATTCTGTTCTAAAATTCTAAAAGGCTAAAATTATAAAAAAGATCTTATTATTAGACGATTAACCAAAGATTTATTTTAAAAAAATATTATGTTGCTTTTGGGGTTTTCTTTTTTCTTCTTCCCCACCAGATCATGAAGCCGGTGACTGGTAATGAGGCACATATCAAACTTACAATGAAAGCGATGATCTTTGTGGGAAGTCCTAAAATAGATCCGACATGGATGTCATAGTTGGCTCCCACCGTTTTTTCGCCGAAATTTTTGTCTTTCATATCTTGGGTATGAAGCAGTTCTCCCGAGTTTTCATCAAAGATTAAACTGCTGCTTTTGTGGTAAGAATAGGATAGGTGTTTTACGTAGACTTCGAAATTCGGATGTTCGTGGTCGTCCATATGTTCGTGTCCGAGATCGATAGAAAAGTTATACGAATCGGGATATTTTGCTTTTACGGTATTGCTTATCTTGTCTAAAGTTCCTTCGGTTCTCAACTCAATCGGCGCTTTTGTTGTAATGGATGAAAAGTCGGGATAAGCCGTTTTTCCTCCTGAAAAGATGAAATATATTGATGACTGAACGAATACAAAGGCGTAAAACAATCCGGTAATGGAGAAAATCAGTGCGAAAACGGAAGCGTAAAAACCTAAAACATTGTGAAGATCATAGTTCTTTCTTTTCCAGTTTTTTACATTTTTCCATTTGAAAGAGAAACGCTGTTTTCTTGCGGCTTTGTTCTTAGGCCACCAGAGAATGATTCCGGAAATCAGCATGAAGACGAAGATCAGCACAGGAATTCCCACAACATAGGTTCCCCATGATTGTTTTAAAAGAAAACTCCAGTGAATCATTTTAACGATCTGGAAAAATCCGTTTTTCTCGTCGTAGGTTCCCAAAACTTTTCCGTTATAGGGATTTACATAAGCTACTTTATAGATGGGAAATTCATCAAAATAATTCCAGCCTTTCGGATCATGTTCGTACCAGTAAAAGAGGTAAGACATCTTTTTATCAATCGGAATATTCACCCAATGCACAGGATATTTTTCTTTTACCTGCGCCACCACTGCTTTTTCCAGTGTTCTTATCGGAAGAACCTGTTTCTTATCAATGTTCTGCTCGTTATGGTAGATCACGTCTTTTCTTATCGCATTTTCAATTTCATCCTTGAAAACGTACAATGCTCCGGTTATCGAAATAATGAAGATCAGAAATCCAACTCCAAGACCGAGCCACAAATGCAGTTTTCCCGTCCATTTTTTTAAGGTATCCGGCTTTTTTTTGTGATGATGCTTTTTCCTCATTTTTATTAAACTTTTAATGAAAGAAAAGTCAGCCTCCGGAAAGGCTAACTTCTAAGATTGATAATTAAAATTTATATCCGACAGAAAGTCTGAAGTTTCTCGGGGCTTCAGCCTGATAATAATAGTAGGCTCCGTATGGCGATCCCGAATAAAGATACCTGTTGAAAACATTGAAGACATTAAGTCCGACTCTGAATTTTGTGTTTTCCCACGAAAGTCCCGCATCAAATTTTACATAATCGTCCATGTCTTTCTGCGTTCCGCTATTTGCCCAATTCCAGCTGCTTCGGTCTGCAAGATAAGTTCCCCCAAAAGATAACCCGAAACCTTCCAGAGTTCCCTGTGTAAAGGTGTAGTTCAGCCATCCGTTCATCGTGTGTTTCGCATAACCCGGAATTCTCATTCCTACAGGATTGCTTACAGGATCGTTGGATTCTGTGATTTTGTTTTCCGTGAAAGCATAGTTAAAGATGGCATTAAATCCTCTTGTGATTTCACCTTTCAGATCAAATTCAATTCCCTGAACTCTTGTTTTACCCAAATCAATGATAAAGTTTTCAAGAGCACTGTTTGCAGGATCTGCAACCGTAGAATTTCTTTTGATGATATTGTATAAAGACAATGTAGTATTCCATTTTCCGCCGAACCAGTCTCTTTTCACCCCAACTTCCATATTATTTCCGGTAATAGGTTTTGGAATTCCTCCGGTTCTGAAAAATCCTGCCTGAGGAACGAAAGACTGATCGTATAAACCGTACACAGAAGTATTATCGTCAATCGAATAGCTTATTCCTATTCGCGGTGTAATTTTGTCTGCTTCTGCTTTGGTTCCGTAAGAATTTTCTTTCACATTGGTATAACGCGCAGCAAGTGTTAATCTCAAAGCATCATTAAAAAAGCCTAATTCATCCTGAATATATAATCCGGTATAATTTTGTTCAATGGTTCCGTATGGAGTTGCTCTGCTTTCCAGCGAAGTACTTGTATCAAAACTAGCGTATCCGTTGGAAGGCGGGCTGTATGTAGTGGAATTGATATTAAAAGGTTTTGCGGCTGTGTCTAAATCATGTTTTTGATTCCAGTCTGCCATATATTTTTTAGAGCCGAGATCCAGCCCTGTTAAGATTTTATGAGAAACAGCTCCTGTTTTGAAATAACCGTTCAGAAATACCTGTCCGAATTTCATCACATTGCTTGCTTCCCAAAAATAAAGCGTTCTGATCATGTCTCCATTCGGTAAAAATTGAGAAGGCCAGATGTCGCTTCCTAAAGTATATTCATTCACATAAGTTAGCTGTGAAGTCAGTTTCCAGTTGCTGTTAAACTTATGCTGAAGATTTACATTTACAGTATTATTATCCACATTGGTGGGTGCAATTCCGGGATCGGTCATGGTATATTCAACCGGTTTGGTAGCGTATCCTTCGTAACTGAATACATAAGCAGATCCTACTTCAGACATTTTTGCTTTCTGGTAAATATATTCTGCTGTTAAAGTAGTTTTATCGGTAAGATTTACCTTTAAGGAAGGATTGATGATGTATCTGTCATTAAATTCATAGTCTCTGAAACTGTTTTTATTCTGAGCCATTAAATTTAACCTGAAAGCCACTTTATCTGTAATTTTAGTATCTACATCAGCTTCTCCTCTGTACATATTAAAGCTTCCGAGAGTTACTCTTGCAGAACCGTTCAGAGACTGTCCTGTCGGTTTTTTGGTAACGATGTTGTAAATTCCGCTTGGCTCACCGTTAGACATCAAAAATCCGGAAGGTCCTTTTATAAATTCAATGTGGTCTACATACGACATATCTTCGCTAAGCGGTCCCCAGTTTGAAGTTACATTCACTCCGTTCATGAAAGCTGCGGCTCTGGAACCTCTCATATTCACTCTGGTGTACATATCTCCCCAGTGTTCCAATCGCTGAGCTCCGGCAACATTTCTAAGAACACCGTCTCCCAAAGTGGTAACCTGCTGATCTTCCAAAGCTCTGTTTGTAATGATAGAAACATTCTGAGGAATCTTGATTAATTCTTCGTCCAGACGAATAGAAGAAGAACCTTCCTTTTCTACATATTTCTTGTAATACTTTCCGTTTACAATTACCTCTTCAATATCATTTCCTTTAATTGAATCTTTTTCCTGAGCAAACGTTAGAATAGAACCTAACAGCGAAGCACAGATCAGTACATTTTTCATGAAACCTTAAATTTTTATGCAAATATATTGTTTTTAATTATTCTAAATAAATAATAAAATTGATTTTTGTCATAAAAGCAAAAGGAAAGAGCAACAAAAAACCGCTACAAACTGAATTGTAACGGTTGTTAAATTATTGTTAATGATTCTTATGCAGGGATTTCGCCTTTGTATAAGAATGAGATAATTTCTTTGTTTAGCTTCTCGATCATTTCGCTGAATAAGTGGAAAGACTCCTGCTTATAAATTACCAACGGATCTTTCTGCTCGTAAACAGCTCCCTGTGAAGATCTTCTCAGATCATCCATTTCACGAAGGTGAAGCTTCCAGTTTTCATCAATGATGGATAACGTAATGTTCTTTTCAAAATCGTTGATTAAGCTGTCACACTGCGTTTCATAAGCTTCTTTAAGATCGGTTACGATCGTCATTGTTTTATGACCGTCTGTAAACGGAACCTGGATCATTCTGAACATTGAACCCTGATTCTGATAAACGTTCTCGATAATCGGGAAAGATTTTTCTTTCAGTAAGTTCAGTTTCATCTGATAATCTTCCTGAGCCGCTTTGAATAAAATATTCGTTAAATCCTGAACTGTTTTATTCTTGAAATCGTTCTCAGAAACCGGAGATTCCATCGTAAATGTTTTGATGATGTCGTATTCGAAATCTTTATAGCTTCCTGTCGCTTTTCCTTTTGCTGCAATAGAATTTGCCACATCAAAGATCATATTGGTGATGTCGTACTTCAGGTGATCTCCGAACAAAGCATTCTTTCTTCTCTTGTAGATAACGTCACGCTGTTTGTTCATTACATCATCATATTCAAGAAGTCTCTTTCTTGTTCCGAAGTTGTTTTCCTCTACTTTTTTCTGCGCTCTTTCGATAGATTTTGAGATCATGGAATGCTGAATGACTTCACCTTCCTTATGACCCATTCTGTCCATCATTTTTGCAATTCTTTCAGAACCGAATAAACGCATTAAATTATCTTCCAGAGAAACATAGAACTGAGAACTTCCCGGATCTCCCTGTCTTCCTGCTCTACCTCTCAACTGTCTGTCAACACGTCTTGAATCGTGTCTTTCTGTCCCGATGATTGCCAGACCTCCTGCTTCTTTTACCTCTTTAGATAATTTAATATCCGTACCACGACCTGCCATGTTGGTTGCAATGGTTACAACACCCGGCTGTCCTGCTCCGGCAACAATTTCCGCTTCTTTTTTGTGAAGCTTCGCGTTCAGAACCTGATGCGGAATTTTTCTTAACTGAAGGGCTTTTGAAAGCAACTGTGAAATTTCAACAGATGTTGTACCTACCAGAACAGGTCTTCCTGCAGCCGTTAATTTTTCAATTTCTTCAATTACAGCATTGTATTTTTCACGGTTAGTTTTGAAAACTAAATCCTGTCTGTCGTGTCTTAAAATCGGACGGTTGGTAGGAATTACCACCACGTCTAATTTATAAATTTCCCAAAGCTCTCCTGCTTCTGTTTCCGCAGTACCAGTCATCCCCGCAAGTTTGTTGTACATACGGAAATAATTCTGAAGGGTAATGGTTGCAAACGTCTGCGTTGCAGCTTCGATTTTTACATTTTCTTTCGCTTCAATCGCCTGGTGAAGACCGTCTGAATAACGTCTTCCTTCCATAATACGACCTGTCTGTTCATCAACGATTTTTACCTCACCGTCAATAACCACATATTCATCATCTTTTTCAAATAATGTATACGCTTTCAACAGTTGGCTCATGGTGTGAACTCTTTCAGATTTTTCTGCAAAATCAGAGAAAAGTCTTTCTTTCGCTTCAAATTCTTCTTCTTTAGATAAATTCTTAGCTTCCAGTTCTGCGATTTCAGTTCCGATGTCTGGAAGAACGAAGAAGTTAGGATCAGAATTTCCTTGAGACATGTATTCAACACCTTTGTCTGTAAGATCAACCTGATTGTTTTTTTCTTCAATAACGAAGTATAGATCTTTATCTACGATCGGCATATCGCGGTTGTTGTCCTGCATATACTGCGCTTCTACTTTCTGAAGCAATGCACGGTTTCCGCTTTCCGATAAGAATTTAATTAATTGTCTGCTCTTAGGAAGACCTCTGTAAGCCTGAAGCAATTTGAAACCTCCTTCTTTCGTGTTTCCTGCAGCGATTAATTTTTTCGCTTCATTAAAAATCGTAGAAACAGTTTTTTTCTGAACTTCAACAATTCTGTCGATAGAAGGTTTAAGAACATCAAATTCCTGTCTGTCTCCCTGTGGAACCGGACCTGAAATAATCAACGGTGTTCTTGCATCATCTACCAATACAGAATCCACCTCATCCACGATGGCAAAGTTCAATTCTCTTTGTACCAGTTCTGAAGGTGAAGTAACCATGTTGTCTCTCAGATAATCGAAACCAAATTCATTATTGGTTCCGTAAGTGATATCTGAATTGTATGCTTTTCTTCTTCCGTCTGAGTTCGGCTGGTGATTATCGATACAGTCGATTGACATTCCATGGAATTGGTACAAGGGTCCCATCCACGCCGAGTCTCTTTTCGCAAGATAGTCATTCACCGTTACTACGTGAACTCCTCTTCCCGGAAGTGCATTTAAGAAAATTGGAAGCGTACCTACCAAAGTTTTACCTTCTCCGGTCGCCATTTCGGCAATTTTACCGCTGTGTAGGATGATCCCTCCGATAAACTGAACATCGTAATGTACCATGTCCCAGTTTACAGGCGTTCCTGCTGCGTCCCATGAGTTTTTCCAGACAGCCTGATCTCCCTGAATTTCCACGAAATCTTTTCCTGCGGCAGCCAATTGTCTGTCCCAGTCTGAAGCCGTTACACGGATTTCTCCGTTTTGCGCCCATCTTCTTGCTGTTTCCTTCACCAAAGCGAAAACTTCAGGAAGAATCTGGCTCAGAACTTTTTCTTCAATTTCGTATGATTCTTTTTTCAGAGACTCAATCTTCGAGAAAAGCGCTTCTTTTTCGTCAACGTTTTTCGAATTTTTGATCTGCTCTTGGATTTGTTCTATCTGTGCTGTGATTTTGCTGGTTGCAGATTTAATATTTTCTTTAAACTCAGCAGTTTTCTCTCTTAAACCATCATCAGACAATTGCTGAATAGCGGGTTCAACAGCTTTGATTTTTGTTACAACTTTTTTTACTTCTTTTAGGTCCTGCGCTTTTTTGTCTCCCAAAAACCCTTTTAGAACTTTGTTTAAAAAACTCATAAATTTTTTGCTTTATGCTTAAAAGGATATCCTTTAAGCGTTTTAAATAACACTTATTGTGTAAAAAATAATATATAAAAAAGGGCAAAAAAGCTCTAAGCAGTGCCTAAAGCTTAATGCTTTTCATTAATATTCGTCTTCGTTCCAAAGATAATCTTCGTCCGTAGGATAATCGCTCCAGATCTCGTCGATCGCGTCATAAATTTCCCCTTCATCTTCGATTGCCTGAAGATTTTCCACTACTTCCATTGGTGCACCAGTTCTGATTGCGTAGTCGATAAGCTCTGCTTTAGTCATTGGCCAAGGTGCGTCACTTAAGTATGAAGCTAATTCTAATGTCCAGTACATAATTTTTTAATTTTTTGCAAAAGTATAAAATTAGCTTATATTATATGCTTTTTTATACTTGATTTTCAATTCTTTTTGTTAAATTTTGTTCACCGTGCGCCTTTAGAAAGTGTTTAAAGTACTTTTTCCGGCTTACTGAGGTCATTTTCTCAAAAACCATTCCACAAATTTTTTTATGCCATTTTGGAAGTTTGTGTCAGGTTTGTAGCCAATTAATGTCTTTGCTTTGGCAATATCGGCATTGGTTTTCAGTACATCTCCAGGCTGCATTGGCAGATTTTTGCGGATGGCAGATTTTCCCAAAGTCTTTTCGATGGTGGAAAGCATTTCGTTTAAATTAATTACTTCGCTTTCGCCCAGATTAACAATTTCATAAACATCTGAATGATTTTCCAGATAGCGGATTGATTTTAAAATACCGTCTACCACATCATCAATATAAGTGTAATCTCTCGCTGTACTTCCATCTCCGTAGAAAGGGATTTCCTGATCTTCGGAAATGAGTTTTGTGAATTTGTGGATGGCAAGATCAGGTCTCTGTCTGGGTCCGTAAACCGTAAAAAATCTGAGTTGGATCATGTCTATTTTGTATAAATCATGATAAACATGTCCTAAAATTTCACCACATTTTTTGGTTGCTGCATACGGAGAAATGGGATTGTCTACATTATCAGTTTCAGAAAAAGGAATTTTTTCGTTATTCCCGTAAACGCTTGATGAGGAAGCGCAGACAAATTTATTAATATTGAAATCTTTACAGAGTTCCCAGAGATTCATGGTTCCGCGGATGTTAACTTCTTCGTATTCTAAAGGTCTTTCAATAGAAGGACGGACTCCCGCAAGTGCAGCAAGATGAATGACGGTGTCTATTTTATGGTTCTTAAATATTTCCTCCAACCCTTTTTTGTCGCGGATGTCCTGATAATACAGCCTGTAATTTTCTGATTGTGAAAGAGAAATTAATTTTCTAATATCATTATCTTTTCCGGAATACTCAAAATCCGAAAAATATTGAATAGCGTCTAAAGTATTTTGAATTTTTATCTGATAGCTGTAGAAATCATCAAAATTGTCAATGTTTATGACAGAATGTCCTTTTTTCAATAATTGCTCAGCAAGATGGGAACCTATGAAACCGCTTCCTCCGGTTATGAGATAATTCATTTGTTGGTTTTTAATTCCACAAATTTATTAAAATACTTGGATGCTCTTTTTATACTTTTGCTATAAATATCATAAATGATTAATTTTCAAAAATTATTCACCCTGCCTAAAGAAGAAGAGGAAGAATTTACTTTTCAGGAAATTGAAGAGGGAATTTACTTTCGCGGACACAATCTCTGGCTTTTGGTGATCTCTATGGGAATTGCCTGCATCGGTTTAAATATCAACAGTTCGGCGGCAGTAATCGGAGCGATGCTGATTTCTCCTTTAATGGGACCTGTTGTAGGCATTGCATTCGGATTTTCTATCGGAAACAGGCATCTGATAAAGCTGGGCATTTTCAACTGGCTTCTGATGATTATCGTTGCCCTTTGTTCTTCCACTCTGTATTTCCTTGTTTCTCCTTTTCACTCGGAAACTTCACAACTGGAAAGTTTTAAAACAGCGACTATTTTCGACTGTTCTCTGGCTTTGCTGGGCGGTTTTGCTTGGTTTCTGGGAATTGTAAGAAAAGAAGCCATAAAAGTAATTGCCGGAGTTGCGGTTTCTACCGCCTGTATTCCGCCGCTTTGCACAGCAGGATTCGGGATTGCCAACGGAAACTGGGAATATTTCTGGGGCGGATTTTATTTTTACCTCATCAATTGTTTCTTTATTGCGGTAGGAACATGGATTCTGAGTCTCGTACTCGGTTATCAGAAGTACTACATGGAAAAAGGAAAGGCGGCGAACAGAAAGAACTCATTAATTATAAGTCTGGCTTCTGTTATTATTCTGCTTCCGAGTGTTTTACTCACCAAAAAGAAATGGGAAAAAGAAACACTGAAAGAACGGTCTGAAAATTACATCAGAAAGATCAGAGAAAATCATCCGGAACTCGCCATCATCAATTATGAACCTTTTAAGGAAGGAGAAAACAATTTCCTGAGAATTACGGTACTGAATGACAGCGTTTCCCTCAGTAAAAAAAGGCTGGATGAACATAATGATCTGGTAAAAGACATTCATCTGATCTGGCAATATTCGCCACATTCTGAAAATATGAATAATCCGGACGTAAAAAAACTTCAGAATCAGATTGATGCTTTGAAAGAAGAAATCAGCAGGCTGAAATCAGAGAACAAAATCAAATAAATTTTAATTTTTTTATATTTACTTAAACTTAATACAATGCAGTTTCAAGGGCAAATTTTAAAGATGACGAGCTTCCACGATGAGCCGATCCAATATTACCTTAATCTTTCCGGTGATCTTATCCACATGAACGAACTTTTCGGAAAAGAACTTACCATAAAACATACAGGTTACCAATGCGTAAACTGTGGTGAAAATAAACCGATTTACAGAATGGGCTTCTGCAAAAACTGCTTCTTTGAAAGTCCTTATGCGAGCGATACCATCATTCGTCCCGAACTTTCCACAGCGCATCTTGGAATTGCGGAACGGGATTTGGATATAGAAAAGGAAATTCAGTTACAGCCACATACCGTTTATCTTGCGTACACGGGAGAAGTAAAAGTAGGGGTTACGAGAAATACACAGATTCCTACAAGATGGATCGATCAGGGCGCTACATTTGCGCTGCCGATTGCGAGAACGGAAAACCGATATGAAGCGGGAATGATAGAGGTTGCTTTGAAGCAGCATGTTGCCGATAAAACAAGCTGGAAGAAAATGCTTCAGGACGATTTTGAAGATGATATAGATCTTGCCGATTTTCAGCAGAAGATAAAAGAATATTTTCCTGAAGATTTCCAGAAGTTCTACAGTGAAGGCGAAAATCTGTGGAGATTCGATTATCCGTTTGAAAAACCTGAAAAGGTAACTTCCTTTACTCTTGATAAAAGACCTGAATATACAGGGAAATTAAATGGAATTAAAGGGCAGTACTTAGGTTTCGACGGAGGCGAGTTTATTAACGTAAGAGGACATGAAGGGTATGTAATTGAATTGACTGTTAAAAATTAATAGAATATTGAATTAAAACCAAATCACAAAAAATGAAAGGATGGGTAAAAAAATTATTTCTTGCTCTCGGAATTCTGCTGGTAATTGTTTTGCTGGCAAATCTTGGGCTAAATATCTGGCTGAAAACAAGGCTTCCGAAATACATTAAAAACAATACGGATTACAAAGTCTCCTACAAAAGTCTGGATGTTGATCTTCTGTCGGGGAATATTCTTTCGACAGGAATTACCGTCAACAGCAAAAACCCTCAGAATTTCAATGTTATCGGACTTCAGGGTACGATTGACACTTTAAAAATAAGCCGTTTCGGGATTTATGATGCCATTTTCAACAAACAGATCAGCTCATCAGATTTACTGTTGTCTAAACCTAATCTGAATATTATTCTTGCGAAACCGGTTGATACAAAAACCGGAAAGAAGAGAAATCCGGTACGGTTTGACAACATCAGAATCAATGAAGGAAATATCAGCATTTTCAGATTTACGAAACAGAAATTCTTTTCGGTGCAGGATCTGAATCTGTATGTGGAAAATCTTCAGATGACGGAAGAGTCCGTAGAAGATAAATTGCCAGTGGTTTTCGATCAGTACTCCATTAAAGGAAGTAATTTCTTCTTCCGTCCGGATAATGTGTATGCATTGGAAATTAATAAAATAGAAACGAGAAACGGACAGATGTCGATTGGTCAGTTTCAATTGACTCCACTCGTTACTTTTGAACAGTTTAAAAAATATTATCCTAAAAAGACGCAGCTTTTTCAGTTTAATATCGAAAAAATGGAGTTCAAAGATATTGTTCTGAAAAAGAATAAAGTTTCTCTGGCAAACGCAAATTTTTATAATCCTGATTTTAAGATTTACACCACCGATGCAGCTCCGGTAAAGCCTAAAAAACCGCTTAATTTTGATATTGATCTCGAAGATATTAAGCTAAACAATGCTACTGTTCAGGTGATGAAACCTAACGGAGAAAAACTTCTCTACGCCCAAAAGGCAAACCTGAACATCAATACACTGAAATTTGACAAGGAAACAAGGGAAGAGCTGATTCCGGTAGGATATAAAGACTTTCAGTTTTCAGCGCAGGATATTTTGTACTCCGATCATCAGGATTTTAATGTAAAAAGTTTCACGTTAAATCCGAAAAAAGGAGAAATCCGGAATATTTCCGTCGTTCCGAATGGTTCAGCAGCAGGAAAAACGTCCATGAATCTTGTCGCAAATTATATTGGTTTCAACATCAATAAATGGGAATCCGTTGATAAAAAACTCAACCTTGATGTAAAAGATGTTCTGGTAGATCAGGTGAAAGGAAGCATCAAAGCGGGAGAAATAAAAACAGCGAAAAAAACAGCCAATCTCAGTGGGATTCAGTTTCCGATAATCATCAGAAAAGTAGTGCTGAAGAATTCTGATATTACGTATGAGAAAAACAATCAGCCGTTGAGTTTTGCCCGTCTCAATGCAACCATTAATGATATTCAGCTTACCTCAAAACCGGACAACTCAGGAATAGCGGTTGATGTAAAAAACTATGCGCTTACTTCGGGCAATTTTGCTTACAAAACCGAGTTTTATCATATGACTTCCGGCGCTTTGAAGGTCGATAAAAACAATATCCGGCTTTCTCAGTTTGCGATGAAGCCTCTCGTTTCGAGAGCACAGTTTATCAAAATGATTCCCGTGGAAAGAGATTTATACGATATTAAAGTAAATCAGATTACGGCAAACGGAACATGGGATCTGTTTTCTGACAATAAATCGATTAACGCTTCTAATGTAACCATTGAGTCTGCGGATGCCAATATTTTCAGAAGTAAAATCCCGAAAGACGATCCTAAAGAAAAACCTTTATATTCCAGATTGTTACGCTCTATAAAAATCCCGATGGTCGTTAATAATCTGAATCTTAGAAATTCTGTTCTCGTGTATGAAGAAGATACGCCTGAAAGTGCAGGACCGGGAAAACTGACATTCAGCAACTTTAATATGAATGTTAAAAACCTCAACTCTGCCAAAATGAAAGGAAAACCGACAAGAGTGGATATTAAAATAGACTGTTCTTTTATGAAGCTTGCTCCGCTTTCGGTCAACTGGAATTTTGATGTAGCAGATCAGCGTGATGTGTTTGCTATTTCGGGAAGAACCACCAATCTTCCGGCGCAGGGAATCAACCCGTTTATCCGTCCTTATCTTCATGTTACGGCAACGGGAACTATTCAGGAAATGCTGTTTAATTTCAGAGGGAATCCGAAAGGACTGAACGGAAGTTTTAATCTGAAGCATAAAGATCTTAAAATTGCGGTGTTAGATAAAAATAACCGCGAAAAGAAAGGTTTTTTAACTGCTGTTGCCAATCTTCTGGTAAAAACAGATTCTGGAAAACTTCCTGAAGATGTACAGGTGGAAGATGTGGAAAGAGATCCTACCAAATCCTTCTTCAATCTTTTCTGGAAAGGAATTGAACAGGGCTTGAAGAAAACTTTGATCGGAATTAACATTGATGGTGCCAAAAAGACGGTTGACAATGCCAAAAAGACTGTGAAAAATGTAAAGGAAGATGTAAAAGGCATGAAGCAGTCTGTAAAAGAAATAAGTCAGGAGATAAAAAACAAACCCGACCAGAATAAAGAAGAGCAGCCCAAAAAAGAAACTGAGAAGAAAGGTTTTCTGAAAGGCATATTTAAGAAAAAAGAAAAATCCGGGACTGAATAAGTTCCGGATTTTTATCATATTTAAATTGAATATCCGTTAAACAACCTATTACTATGCACTGATATGAAAATCAATTATTTATAACAGGCACTTCGACAAGCTCAGTGTGACACCCCTAATACTAAACGCTTGATTTTTAGCGATGTCAAGCTGAGCCTGTCGAAGCTTTAGGTTAATAAACGGACAATCAATTATTTAAATTTAGAAATTGTAATCGTCGCTTTCATCAATGGTGATGGCTCTTAAAAACTGATCGAATTCTTCGCCGGGATAATTGCTGTCCGCTCCGTAAGAATCGATGATCATTCCCATGTTTCCTGCCGTATCTTTTACCAGATAAAGCACTGCATTATCATCAGGATTGCTGTCTCCCTCAAAACGGTACGTTTTCAGAACCGTTAATTCTGAAGGCTGATACACCTTTTCTGAATTTTCAAACTTCATTTCGCACTGTTCATTCATTCTGAACTCACGGTGTACTCCTCTTTGTGCCAATTTTGCCATTACCTGACTTAAGGTTGTCATTTTATCAATATTGTCTGTATTTTCCATAATAATATTTTTGTTTTAAACTACAATAATTAAACCATTGATCGCTTTGTTGTGGTATTGGCAAAGATTATATTTTTAAATTTTTTCAATATCTGTTAACAAAATTTATCGTGACAGAAAATGTTTGGGTATACTTTTTGCAATAACGTGAATATATAAATCAGACAGAATATGAAAAAAGAAGTCGGAGTTTTACTGGCAGGAGGAGTTGGTCTTTTGGCAGTATTAAGTATCATAGGAATAAAAAAAATATTACACAGAAAAGATAAAAAATACAGTGATGCCTATTCGGATTATCACAGACATTTCGAAGACAAAAACTATGACGATGAATATCATGGCGTAGAATTTTATGCACTGAAGTAGTTAAAAAATATATCCAATCATGTTAAAATCCGGAGCTTTTAAAGTTTCGGATTTTTCTTGTGGAAAACTTTAATGTTAAAATTCATTTTTTTATCATCATTCCACTCTAATTTTACATCATCAATGCAGAACGAAAATATCATAAAAGGTCAGGGCGCACAGCGAAATGTTATCAACCGTTTCGACCGATATACCTTTGAACCTGAAGAAGATAGTTTCGAAACGGTAAAAACCTCTTTTACCGAAGTTTTCCCTAAAAGCATCGTCAATCAGGTAAAAAGTGATGATCTTCCGATGGAGTACTCCATGAATCCTTATCAGGGTTGTGAACACGGCTGCTCTTACTGCTTTGCAAGACCTACTCATGAATATTGGGGATACAGTGCCGGAGTTGATTTTGAAAGAAAAATTATGGTGAAGAAAAACGCACCGGAACTTTTAGAAAAGTTTTTTCAGAAAAGAGGATATCGACCGGCTCCCATTCTACTTTCCGGAAATACAGACTGTTATCAACCCGCAGAAAGGCAGTTTGAGATTACCCGAAAAATACTGCAGGTTTGTCTGGATTACAGACATCCTGTCCATGTTCTTACGAAAAACGCCTTGGTTCTTCGCGATATCGATATTCTGCAGCCTTTATCCGAACAGAATCTTGTGTCCGTTTCATTAAGCATTCCCACCATCAATGAGGAACTTCGAAGAAAGATGGAGCCCAGAACCAGCACAGCCAAAAACAAATTGAAAGCGATAGAAATTCTGTCTGAACATAAAATTCCTGTCAATGTTATGGTCGCGCCGATTATTCCCGGATTAAACAGCGATGAACCTTTAACCATTTTAAAAGCAATCTCTGAAGCAGGAGCGCAGAGTTTCGGATACACTCTGGTAAGATTAAATGATACGGTAGAGCCGGTTTTTGTGAACTGGATTGAAAATGCATTTCCGGATCGTGCTCAGAAAGTTTTAAATCTGATCCGTTCCATGCGGGGCGGAAAATTAGGTGAGAAAAAGTTCTTCGACAGACAGAAAGGGGAGGGAAATATTGCAGAAATGATTCATAATAGCTTTAAAATAGGGCGAAAAAAGTTTTTCGATGGAAAAGAATCTTCGAAACTTTCCACAAAAGGGTTTACGGGAGCAAAAGATCAGCAGTTGAGGTTGTTTGATTAACGTTTCCTAAAATAAAAACCGCTCCAAAAGGAACGGTTTCTTTATAACTTTTTGCAGTCTACATATCCGTTACAGGACATTCGAAATCTTTGCTGCATGCAGCGCATAAAATGACGTCCCCGCAAACGTACATACAAAAATCCGGTTCATCCGGAAAAGACTTAATTCCTCCTGCTCCTTTAATTCCCTTTAATTGGCTTTTGCTTAGTTTTTTTAAATTTTTCATATTGTTTTAGTTAAAAATTTGATACTAATGTAAAGATAATCAAAATTTTAATAAATCAAACTATTGTGGGATATTTTGATTAATTTTTCAATGGAAATAAAATATGAATGAATTTTCATATATTGGTGAATAATATTTTTAGAATTTTATAGTTAAATACTTATCATAATAAAGCGATTTCCGAAAAGCTGACAGAGTAGGAGTACATCAAAATCAAAAAACTATGAAAAATTTTAAAAAGCTTTCAAGAGAAGACAAAAAAAGAATTTCTGCAGGCTACGGTCCTGCGTATTGCATTGAGGGAGGAGGTCCCGGTTCAGGCGGCTGTGGAGCCAATGAAATATGCTCCGGCGGAAAATGTGTACCGTATCAGGATCCGGGAGGAGATCCGGGAAATCCCGGCGGCGGCGGAGATGTTTATACCTGTATCTGTCCGTGGGGTACTTTTACACAATCTACTCCATGCCCTGAATTCTACTGTATTACAGGATAATAAAGATTATAAAGTAAGAGAAAAGGGAAGGTGTTTATTACCTTCCTTTCTTATATTATGTAATCATTTCTTGCTGTCTGAAAGGCATAAAAAAACCGGGCAAATTACCCGGTCTGTATTTATTTTTTAATTAATCCTAATTCAATTAATCTTTCGTGTAAAAATTCTCCTGCTGTTGTATCTTCATACAGTTTAGGATTGTTTTCGTCTACACAGTTTTCCAAAGCATTCAGTGACATTGAACTCACGGGATGCATAAAGAAAGGAATTGAATATCTTGAAGTTCCCCACAATTCTCTTGGCGGATTTACCACTCTGTGAATCGTAGACTTCAGTTTGTTGTTGGTATGTCTCGAAAGCATATCTCCAACGTTAATCATCAGTTCGTCCGGTTCTGCAATCGCATCGATCCATTCTCCCTTATGATTCTGAACCTGAAGACCTTTTCCCTGAGAACCCATCAAAAGGGTAATAAGATTAATATCTCCGTGAGCTGCAGCTCTTACTGCATCGTTCGGCTCTTCCGTGATCGGAGGATAATGAATGGGTCTTAAAATAGAGTTCCCTTCTGCAATTTTATCATCAAAATAAAATTCATCAAGACCAAGATAAAGCGCTAAAGCTCTCAGAACATACTGTCCTGTTTTTTCCAACATTTGGAAAGCTTCTTTCCCTACTTCGTTGAATTTTGGAAGTTCTTCAACGATCACATTATCAGGATACTCGCTTTTGTATTGGGAATCATCAGACACATATTGTCCGAAATGCCAAAACTCTTTCAGGTCTCCTTTTTTGAAGCCTTTTGCAGTCTCCTTACCGAATCCTACATAGCCTCTCTGTCCGCCAATTCCCGGAATCTCATACTTCTGTTTCGTTTCCGTTGGCAATTCAAAAAAGTTTTTTACCTCTCCATACAGTTCATCCACCAATTTGTCATCAAGAAAATGGCCTTTTAAGGCTACAAAACCAATTTCTTCATAAGCTTTTCCGATTTCATTTACAAATTTCTGTTTGCGTTCCGGGTCACCCGAAAGGAAATCACGCAGGTCTACACTAGGTATTTTATCCATTTTTAGAAATTTAACGAACTGCTAAATTACAGATTTTTAAATTAAAAATTATTTCGTGTTACGCATTTATCAGTTAAATTTGTATTATGAAAAAATATTCTTCCAAAAGAAGTATTCAGATACTTGCACACCTTCTTCAGCAATACGGAATTTCAGATATCATTGTTTCCCCGGGATCCAGAAATGCACCTTTGGCGATTCATTTTTCAGAGATCGACAGTTTCAACTGTTACAGTATTGTGGACGAAAGAAGTGCGGCTTTTGTAGGAATGGGAATGGCGATGAGCGAGAAAAAACCGGTTGCAGTTACCTGTACAAGCGGTTCTGCATCTGTAAACTATTATCCGGCGATCACGGAGGCTTTTTATTCCAATATTCCGCTTTTGGTGTTAACTGCTGACAGACCAACGGATTATGTGGATATTTTCGACGGACAGACGATTCGGCAGAATAATCTTTTTCATCAGCATTCTTACGGAGATTTTCAGCTTTTGGAAGACGGAAAGGAAAATGCGGAAGACATTAATTTTGATATCATTAAAAAAGCCATTGAACTTTGTATTGAAAAACAAGGTCCGGTTCACATCAATATTCCTCTCGAAGAACCTTTATATGAATTAATTTCAGAATTGCCGACTTTCCCGACGGTTGAAAAAACAATCAAACAGAAAGAATATGAAATTCCTTCTAACCTTATTGCAGACTGGAATACTTCGCAAAGAATCATGATTCTTGTGGGAACCAAAGATCACAGTCCAGAATTGGAAAATCAGCTGACGCAATTGGTTAAAAATCATACGGTTGTGGTGTTGAGTGAAGCGAATTCAAATTTATACCACGAAAAATTTTTCAGGCATATAGACCGGTACGTTTTCAATTTCACGGAAGAAGATTTTAAAATGTATGCACCGGATTTGCTGATTACAGTGGGACAGAATGTTGTTTCCAAAAAGGTGAAACAGTTTTTAAGAAAAGCTAAACCCAAACAGCATTGGCATTTAGATCCTGTATGGCAGCCGGATACGTATTTTGCTCTGACCGAAAAGATCGAGGTAAAACCTGAAGTTTTCTTTTCTAAATTATTAAAATTTGTCAATCTCGAGCCTAAACCTTATTTCAATCTATGGGATGTTTTAAGAGATAAAAAGGATGCAAAACATGAAAAGTTCATTAGTTCCGTGGATTTTTCAGATTTTTATTTTTTCAATAAAACGGCACAGATTGTTCCTGAAAATTACAATATTCATTTCAGCAACAGTTCGGCAATACGCTATGCACAGCTTTTCGATTACGGCAAAAGAAGAATCTACTGCAATAGAGGAACAAGCGGAATCGATGGTTCCACTTCTACAGCAATGGGATTTGCAATCAAAAATTCTAATCCTACTTTGTTGATTACCGGAGATTTAAGTTTTTTCTATGATATTAACGGACTTTGGAATCAGTACATTCCTCCGTTTGTAAGAATTATGATTTTTAATAATGGCGAAGGTAATATCTTCAAAATTATTCCGGGACCAGGAAATGCCAATCCGAATACGTTAGACGAATTTATCGCGACAAAACATCATAAAAATGCCGAGTATTTAGCCAAACATTTCGGATTCTCCTACACAAGAGTAGATGAAGAGGTAACTTTAGACCGTGTTCTTGAAAATTTCTTTAAACCGGATGTTCAGCCTAAAGTATTGGAAATCAATACACAGGCTTTGCATAATGCAGATATACAGAAATCTTATTTTAACTTTCTGAAAGAAAATTAAAGATCCAGATATTCTTCATTTCCGGGTAAATTGATAATCCTGTCCAAAGGATAAATGAAATTTTCATCAAAATCATTCATCGCGTTAATGATTTGGAAATGAGAGAATTGCTTGATGTTCTGTAAAGTGATCTCGGTTTCTTTTACTTTTTTATGTTTTAAAAGATTTTGTCTCTGTACACCATTCAGAAGATACGTTGAAGGAGTAAACCAGTCTTTTCCTTTTAAAAATAAAAGGTTGGAGTAGGAGGTGTCTGTAATGTGATTGTTTTTAACGATGATGATTTCTTCGGCTTTGGATTTCATCTTCATCTTTTCGAGCTCTTTCCGGTCTTCAAATTTAAAAGAATAATCGTAGCTGTTGTTTTCAACCAACTGAAAATCGTCAATTTCAGGAATCGCATAAGGAATCATCTGAGTGCGGATTTTCTTATCGAGATCATACACGATTCTCAGCTTGAAAAGTCCGTCCTCATCATGCTCAAGATGCTTATAAATCTTGGCAATATCTATGGTGCCTTCCTTTCCAAAATGGGCGAAAGTCTGGTCTACACGCTTTTGATGAAATTCCAATAAAAAAATTTCCTGATCTTCTACTTTAATGCTTTCAATGAATTGGGACATAGATTTTGTTTTTCATTTCCTGATATTCGTCTTCTAACCTGCTCATGTGTGTAATTCCGCCTCCGCTTTTAAAGAAAAGCTCTTCTCCTTCCTTTTCGATAAAACGGATCATCACACAACTGTCGACATTTTTTCCGTCAAACCAACCGCAAACGCCTGTATAATATCCTCTTTCATAACCTTCTGCATCCAAAATAATTTCCAGTGTTTTAGGTTTCGGAGCTCCCAAAATAGAACCTGCAGGAAGCAGTTTTTTCATGATGCTTCCCAGTTTTCCATTAAATTCAGGTTTGATGTTTCCTGAAATTTCGGAACTCATGGCATATAAATCTTTTTGCTTTGTTTTGATGAAATCGATGTACTGAAACTTGTCGACTTTCACATCGTCTGCTACCATGCTCAGATCATTCCGGAGCAAATCTACCACCGTGTAATGCTCTGCTTTTTCCTTTTTATCGTTCTTAAGAATTTCAGCGGCATTATCCAGAGAAGCATCAATTGTGCCTTTCATGGGATAGGTGGAAATTTTTCCGTCGTTGATCTTCACAAAAGTTTCAGGAGAAAAAAATACGAAAAAATCTTTATAAAAAACTTTATATTTCGCCGAAGAATGATAAAATATTTCTTTTAGTGTTAAATTCGTCTCAATTTTGGTTTTTCGGGTATAATTTACCAGATAAGAATTTCCGAAGCGAATATTTTTCTGAACTTTATCGAATCCTTTTTTAAAGCTTTCCAACGTTTCAGGATAAGAAATCCATTCTACTTTTTTATCTAAAATATGTTTTGTTTTTATGGTTGAAAAGGTTTGAAAATCAATTAATAAACCCGATTTTTCAATTTCGTCTTCTTTGAAGATTTCTACATTCTCCGTAAGAAAATCAATGATAAAAAAGTAGGGAACTTTCTGTAGTGAAAGTTCATCCATTTCTGTAAATTTTTGATGATTCGCCGAAAACATTCCGCAAAAGTAATTATTGATGTTTACTTTTGCACAAAATTTTTTTAATGGAAAACAAATATCCACAGAAACCGGGACTAGATTTTATACTGAAGCAGGCATTTTTCTACTGGAATAAGACGCTGATTTTTCAGCTGATGTTTTCGGTGCTTTACTTTGCCATATTTTTCACCTCAATGTTTTTCTTTGCAGAAAAATTCGGGGTATTGGAGCAGCAACAGCAACTTATGGAAGCCTATCAAAACGGGATGGATGCTTATCTGGCAAAAGCGGCGGAACTTGGACAAACGGATAATTCTCGGTATTTCAGCTATGCTTTACTGGGAACACTGGTTTTCCTTTACCCTTTAAATCTTGGATTTTTTCAGATTTTCAGAAAGATTGATTTAAAAGAAAAAATTGAGATCAGTGATTTACTGGCGGGTTATAACGGAACAAACTTTTTCAGATATATTTCGTACGGTCTGTTTTGGTTTTTGATCTATGCCATGATCTTCAATACCTTAATTTTGCCTGTTATCTGGGTTTGTATCACAATATTTGTAGCACCAATGATGTTTTTCATGAACCGAACCATCTTCGAATCGATTTCTTTAAATTTTAAAGCACTGAAGATGTATTTTCTGGAAATATTTGTGTGTGTGATGGTTGCAGTAATTTTTAAATACATAGGATTTACTTTATTTTTTGTAGGAGGTTTGTTCACATTTCCTTTCTGGAATGCGATGATTTATTCGCTTTACAAAACCATTTTCTCCGAAAAGGAATAAATTTGAAGTGATTTTAATATAGTTTCTGCCAAAAAAAGATTAATTTGGTAGTAACAACATTAAAAAAATCACACCATGTCAGAATTTGATGAATTTGATCAGCAGGGTTCTGTTCCGGAAAGGAATACAGGATCTATTATTTCTCATGCTTTCGAAATCTATAAAGGAATTTTTCTTTATGCGATTGCTGCGATGATCGTTTATATAATTGGCGATTTTGTATTACAGTCTGTTACAGGTTATAATTTCTGGGAAGGCTTTAGCGGTTTCAGCGATATTGAGGATGGCGATTTTTCTCAATATAATTATTTAACCCGACCGGGAGCTTCTTTGTATTATTCTGTTTCAAGTGTTTTTGGCATTCTGTTTTCTCCTATTTACGTAGGATTAATCTATATTGCCAATAAATTTAATACTAAAAATGCAATAGAATTTTCTGATCTTTTTATCGGGTATCGTCAAAATTTAGGAAATATCCTTCTGTACTGCTTATGTACTACAATTATTTTTGGTATTTCCGCAGCACTGTGCGGGATTCCGTTCTTGTTTGTTTATCCACTTTTTCTTTTAGGTTATCCTATTCTTTTGTTTGAGAATGCAAATGCAATAGATGCAATCAGCAAGACTTTTAACATCGCAAAAGAAAATTACGGTACGTTTTTAGGTGCAGGTCTGTTGGGCGGATTAATTAGTATAAGCGGAATTGTTCTTTGCTGTATCGGCATTATAGCTACTTTTCCTTTTATCATGATCGTCATGTATTCTACTTACTGTGCCCATTTAGGAAAACCAAGACAAATAATAAACAACTAATGAATAAAAATGAACAAATAAGCAGCGTCAAAATAAAGCAGGTGTTTCTGCTGGCAATTATTTTAATATTGGCAGCGTTAATCTGTTATAATCTTGCCCTGTTTATCCCTTCTGTATTGGGAGCAATCACCATTTATGTCGTTTGCCGAAAATATAATTTTTACCTTCAGGAAGAAAAAAAATGGAAACCCTGGCTTGCGTCATTAACCTTGATGTTTGCCAGTCTTATAATTCTCATCCTCCCGATTTATTTTATAGGAGATCTTTTAATTGAAAAATTAGGAAATGCGCAGGCTTACATGGATAAGTTTAATGTATTTCTGGAAAAAATTCATACTTATATTTTCGATAAAGTAGGATTTGATATCTTAAGCAAAGAAAATATGGATAAGCTGAAAAGCAGTGTAGGACAGTTTTCCACCAAAGCACTAAGCGGAACCGTAAATACACTCACCGTAGTAATGTCGGTGTATTTTATTCTTTATTTTATGTTGGCAAAACCTCGTTTATTCGAGAGAATTCTATCCTCTTCAGCGCCTTTGAAAAGATCGAATGTATCTATGATCGGAGAAAAAATGAGAAAGCTGATTATGGCAAATGCGATCGGAATTCCCGTTGTTGCTCTCGGACAGGGAGTTGTTGCTTTAGTAGGATACTTTATTTTTGGTGCGCCAAGTGCGGTTTTGCTTTTTGCATTAACGGCAGCAGCTTCTATGATTCCCGTTGTGGGAGCGGCAATTGTTTATGTTCCTGTCTGCGTTTATATGATTGCAGAGGGAAACACCGGAGCGGGACTCGGATTGGCTGCTTATTGCCTTATTGTGGTAGGATTAACGGATAATGTACTCCGTTTTACCCTGCTCAAAAAATTGGAAGACATTCATCCTTTAAATACGGTTTTCGGGATTATTATGGGAATGAATTTATTCGGTTTTATGGGCTTGGTTTTTGGTCCTATTTTAATTTCATTAACTTTACTTCTGATTCAGGTATACAGAAACGAGTTTTCGGATGATGATACTCCTGAACTTAAGCTTCCGGGAAATGACAATGCTCTGGAGGACAAAATCGATTTAATGGTATAAGATGGAAGAAGGAATAAACCCTGAAATTTTAAAAGAAATCTGTTTCTTAAAAATGCCTTTCGGGAAATACGAAGGAACGGTTCTCGCGGATCTGCCGATAAGCTATCTGGAATGGTTTGCCAGAACAGGAATGCCCAAAGGAAAACTTGGAATGCAGTTAGCAACGATTTACGAAATAAAATTAAACGGCTTAATGGATTTGCTGACTCCAATTCGGGGAGGAAGTATGAATTTT
>NZ_JAULSJ010000046.1:0-27616 GCF_030518295.1 Chryseobacterium urinae
TTTTTTAAACTTATGTGCTCTTTTTTCCATTTAAGTAGTAAACTTAAACAACTAAAGTATTAAAATCTTTTACATCTTTCGCGGTAAAAAAGTTTAGACGATTATTTTACTGATATTTATTTTAAACCAATCCTTTATATTCTTTCCATTCCTCAAAACGATAATCGATAACCTGCTTCATCAGATCGTAATTTTCGTACGTATCTTCGATGTGATAAAATGTTTCATATTCATAATCATTCTCTTCCGCTTTTGTATCGAATAAATTCACATAATCATCTGCAAAAGAGCTGAATCGGTTTCCGAAATCCGTGTCGTCTTTGTAATAATCATGGGCAAAAGTATTTCCTGTTTCGTTCAGATCATATTCAGAAAACTTTCCGTCCATGAAATCCATGATGAATTCAGCGCCGGTAATTTCTCTTCTTTTTAAGCTTTGAATTTCTTCTTCATGATCTTCTTTAAATTCTTCCGAGATGAAATCGCTATTAATACACCAGTTCAGAAACATTCCGGTGTGGGTTGCTCCGTTTTTTATTGGAAGTTCTTCAGGAAAATCGCTGCCGTAATGCCATGAAGCATCATCATATTTAGACATATTGAATGATAGTTTTAAACAATTTTATCCAAAAATAGAAAAAATCAATTTATATTGCCCGTCACAGGGAAAATTCCGTCATTTGTATAGAAAAATTTTTTTCGACCTTATTATATGAAAAATGCCGTTCTGATCACCATTGGTGACGAAATCCTTTCAGGAAGCACCGTAGACACCAATTCTAACTTTATTGCTGCCGAACTGAAAAATATTGGGATAAAAGTTGTACAGATTTTTACCATTTCAGACCAGATTGAAACCATTAAAAAGACCATCTCTTCTGCTTTTGAGCTGGGAGATATCATCATAACAACCGGAGGTTTAGGCCCTACAAGAGACGATAAAACCAAAAAAGCCATTGCTGAATTTTTCAATGACGAAATTGCTTTAGACGAAGAAACTTTCGCTCATCTTAAAGCATATATGGAAAGACGCGGAAGAACAGAAATTCTGGAAAGAAACCGCGAACAGGCTTTTGTCCCTACAAAATCCAAAGTGTTCCAGAACCATAACGGAACTGCACCCTGCATGATGATGGAAGAAAACGGAAAACTGCTTTTCAGCCTTCCCGGAGTTCCTTATGAAGTAAAACCTTTAATTAAAGATCAGATTGTTCCTTTTTTAAAAGATAAATTCAGTCTCCATTACCTTTCCACAAGAATTGTTTCCGTAGTCGGAATTCCCGAAAGTATTCTGGCAGACAAAATTGAAAACTGGGAACTTGCGCTTCCGGAAAACCTTTCTTTGTCTTATCTTCCTGTCGGAACCCGTGTAAAACTGAGACTTACTGCAAGTGGAGAGGACGACAGTATTTTGCAGCAACAGTTGGAGGAGGAGATCCAGAAGCTACTTCCTTTAGTAAAAGATCATGTAATTGCTACCTCACAGGATAAAATAGAAAAAATCCTTGCCGATATTTTAACAGATAGAAAATTGACTTTATCTACCGCTGAAAGCTGTACAGGCGGAGAACTCGCAAAAATGATTACTTCTGTTTCCGGAAGCTCAAATTACTTTTTAGGCGGAATTGTTTCTTATGCTACAGAAAAAAAGATCGATATTCTCAAAATAAAAAAAGAAACCGTAGAAGAATTTACGGTCGTAAGTGAGCAGGTCGCTGCGGAAATGGCAGAAGGCTGTCAGAAACTGTTCAATACAGATATTTCTCTGTCTACAACCGGAGTTGCAGGTCCCCGAAAAGGTGAGGATGGAAAGGAAGTGGGAACTGTTTTTTACACCATCAGAATTCAAGATCAGGAAGTGACTTCAAAATTGTATATGCCGCATCTGGATCGACTGGATTTTATGCACTTTGTATCCCAGAAAGTCATTCAGGATCTTGTTGCCCTTTTGGTGAATAATTGATTCAGAATCAGTTAATTTTTTAATTTTTTTTTAATTAATTCTGCATAGGTTTTTCACGGTTTTTGACGTTCATGAGAAAAATATCAAAATCGTGGAAAACTCAAAGCAGATTTTTCAGACTGACAGCAAAAAACGCTGGAGAAACGTTCAGTGGGGAAGCCGAATCTTTATCTTCATCGCCATATTGCTTTTTCTGGCGCTCGGTCTTATGATGAAATGGGACAGAAGCCCCAAAATTCCTTTTAAAGAAGATTACAAAGCCGTTATTACAGCGAGCAAACCCTATCTTCAGGAAAACAGAATTTCCAAAGAATACAAAGGATTCCGAAGTTTCATTTCCGAAAAAACAATGCATACCAATCTTGCTAAAATTGAAAAAGCAAGAGCCGAAAGACTTAAAAACCAAAACAGAAACTGGGCGCAGTTTCCCGGCGGAATACGTTCTGCATTTTATGTGGCATGGGATCCGCAGTCTTTAATGTCCCTAAAAAGAAACATTAAACACATCAACCTCGTTTTTCCGGAATGGTTTTTCCTCGATCCGAAAACCGGCGACCTGAAAACCAATGTGGATTCGGCAGGATATAAAGTCATTAAAAGAACAGGAGTTGCCGCAATGCCGATTCTCAGCAATAACTTTGAGCAGGAATTCCATTCTGAAGGTCTGGGAAAAGTGCTGAAAGATCCGAAAAAAAGAACCCAGCTTATTCAGAAATTAACCCTGCAATGCCAGAAACTTCATTTTAAAGGAATCAACATCGACTTTGAAGATATGAATCTGGATTCTGATGAAAACCTCATCGCTTTCATGAAAGAGCTGTCCGAAACATTTAAGCAGAATAAATTATTGGTTTCCATGGATATTATGGTAGATAACGACGATTACAATATCCGGAAATTAAATCCTTACGTAGATTATTTCATATTAATGGCGTATGATGAATATGCGGTTGAAAGCGATGCAGGACCCGTTTCCTCCCAAAAATGGATCGAAGAACAGACCGGAAAAATTTTAGCCAAAACTTCCCCCAACAAAATCATTTTAGGTTTGGGAGCTTACGGATACGACTGGAGTACGGATAAGGAACAGAATAATTCCGTGACGTATATGCAGGCAATTACCAAAGCGAGTGCAAGCAAAGCGAAAATTAATTTCGACGACAATACTTTTAACTTAAATTACTCTTACACAGATTCTAAAAACAATACACACACTGTATTTTTCAACGATGCGGCTTCTATTTTTAATACGATGCGCTTTTCTTCAGAATATCCTCTTGCCGGAACAGCGCTTTGGAGATTGGGAAGCGAGGACAGCCGGATCTGGAATTTTTACGATAAAGATCTTACGTTTGCAGGATTATCAAAATTAAATTTAAAAACCCTTGAGAATGTAAAAGGTCAGACGATGGTCGATTACATTGGCGATGGGGAAGTTTTGGATGTTCTGAATACGCCCCATGACGGAAAAATTGCCCTTGAGATTGACCCCAAAGAAAAAATCATCACCGATGAAAATTATATAATCTATCCCAGTTCTTACGAAGTTAAAAAATACGGAGAAGCTCCACAGAAAGAACTGGTTTTAACATTCGACGACGGTCCCGATGAAACCTACACACCGCAGGTTTTAGACGTATTGTCAAAATATCATGTTCCGGCTGCCTTCTTTTTGGTAGGATTAAATGCCGAAAAAAACCTTCCTTTGGTTAAAAGAATTTACAGAGAAGGTCATGAAATTGGCAATCATACCTTTACCCACGAAAATGTGGCAAAAGTAAGCCCCGAAAGAGCTTTACTGGAAATGAAACTGACAAGATTATTGATCGAATGTATCACAGGACACAGTACCATTCTGTTCAGAGCTCCTTACAATGCCGATTCTGAGCCAACAACTTCAGAAGAAATTGTTCCGGTTGCATTGGCGAGACAGCAGAATTATCTTGATATTGGTGAAAACATCGATCCCGAAGACTGGCAGCCGGGAATAAAAGCCGATGAAATTGTAAAACGTGTTTTAGCAGGTGTAAAAGCCGAACGCGGAAACATCATACTCCTTCACGATGCAGGAGGCGAAACCCGTGAAGAAACCGTAAAAGCATTGAAAGTTTTAATCCCGACATTACAGAAACAAGGATATCATTTTACCAATCTTGCCAGTATTTTGCATAAGAACAAAGCAGAACTGATGCCTTCCATACCGAAAACAAGAGCATATTATGTAATGCAGCTTAATCTTCTTTTGGCAACCATTATTTATGGAATCAGTCATTTTTTAGTGGCTTTGTTTACCATTTTTATCGCATTGGGACTCATCAGATTGCTGATTATGTTATTCTGGGCATTTAAAGAACGAAAAAAAGAAAAAAAATTAGGAGAATTTCCTGTTTTGGAATCTTACCCGAAGGTTTCCATTATTGTTCCGGCGTACAATGAAGAAGTCAACATTGTTTCATCATTAAACAATTTATTAAAACAGACCTATCCCAATTTCAATATTATTCTGGTAGACGACGGAAGCAAAGATTCAACCTACGAAAAAGCAAAAGAAGCCTTTTCTGTTCATCCGAAACTGAAAATTTTCAGCAAAACCAATGGCGGGAAAGCTACTGCTTTAAATTTCGGGATTTCACAAACCGATGCGGAATATGTGATCTGCATAGATGCCGATACAAAACTCGAAAAAGATGCCGTAAAATATTTAATTGCAAGATTTTTAAACTCGGATTCGGATGAAAAAATCGCAGCCGTGGCAGGAAATGTAAAAGTGGGAAATACCGTAAACTGGCTTACAAAATGGCAGTCCATTGAATATACAACCAGTCAGAATTTTGATCGTTTAGCATATGCGAATATCAATGCGATTACTGTAATTCCCGGTGCCATCGGAGCTTTCAGAAAATCTGTAATTGAAGAAGTTGGCGGATATTCTTCCGATACTTTAGCCGAAGACTGCGATATTACCGTTAAAATCTTGAGAGAAGGGTACACCGTTGCCAACGAAAACCGTGCAGTTGCCGTGACAGAGGCTCCGGAAAGCGTAAAACAGTTTTTAAAACAACGTTTCAGATGGACGTACGGAATCATGCAGATGTTCTGGAAACAGAGACAGACTTTCCTTAACCCGAAATACAAAGGTTTAGGACTTTGGGCAATGCCGAATATTTTACTCTTCCAGTACATTATTCCGTTCTTCTCGCCGCTTGCCGATGTCATCATGTTTTTTGGAATATTATCCGGAAACGGAGGAAAAATATTCAGTTACTATTTAATTTTCCTTTTGGTGGATGCATCTCTGGCTTTTATTGCGTTCATCATGCAGAAAGAGAAATTGGTAAATCTGCTGTATGTAATTCCTCAGCGTTTCGGATATCGCTGGCTGATGTATATTGTACTGTTCAGAAGCCTCCGAAAAGCGCTGAAAGGCGAAATGCAGACCTGGGGATTTTTAAAACGTACCGGAAACGTAAAAGAAATTGCAACGTCTTAAATTCAGGATTGTAAAAAAGTTGTCTTTCAAAAATAAGTGAAACGCCTTTGTTTATCTTAAATTTTTTTAAACAGAGTTTTTAATAATTCCTTGTCTGGTATTGCGTTTAAATTATCGCAAGGGTAAACAACATTTTTTAATATTAAATTGCCTAACTAAAGATAGACAAAGGCGTTTCACTTAATTTCGAAATACAAAGACTGATAAGAAGAGATTTTTAAATTAAAAATTAAAATATAAACAGATCTTAATATTTAATTAAATTTGTTTTCATAAAAAGTAACGAAATAAAAAAAAGTTACACTTATTGTAAAAATTGTAATTATAATGAAAAAATTAACGCTTTCTCTGCTTTTATTAGGAGGAATTTGTTCACAAACCGTGAACGCACAGGCGACAGATAAAGGTTTAGACCTTAGCTTGATGGATAAATCAGTACGTCCGCAAGATGATTTTTATAACTATGTGAGTGGAACATGGATGAAAACTGCCAAAATTCCTTCCGATAAACCAACTTGGGGAAGTTTCAACAAACTGGCTGAAGATACAGATAACAACTCCATGACGATTCTGAACTCTCTTCTGAAAGATAAATTTGCTGACGGAACAGAAGGAAAGAAAATTCAGGACCTGTACGCAACGTACATGAACATGGCAAAAAGAAATGCAGACGGTATCAAACCTATTCAGGCAAATCTTAATAAAATCGATGCCATTAAATCCGTTGGAGATCTTCAGAAATATTTAATCTCTGTAACCAAAGAAGGAGAAAACAACTTCTACGGATGGGGAGTAGATGCAGATCTTAAAGACTCTAAAATGAACGTTGTTTATCTTGGTGACGCATCTTTAGGTCTTGGAAGAGATTACTATCAGAAAGTAAACGAAAAAAACACAGAAGCTTTAGCAGAATATACAAAATATGTTGCTTCTATGTTAAAAGAACTAGGATACAAAAACGCTGATGCTGCCGCTAAAGGTATCGTAGATTACGAGAAAAGCATCGCAAAAACATATTTAACCAACGAGCAGAGCCGTGATAATACACTTCAGTACAATCCGCAAACAATGGCTCAGCTTTCAGCTTTGGTAAAAAATGTAGACCTTCCGGCTTATCTTAAAGCAGTTGGCGTAAATACAGATAAAGTAATTATCGGAGAATTAGGATATTACAAGAATTTAGATAAATTCATCAATACACAGAACCTTCCTGTGATTAAAGATTATCTTAAATTCCACATGATCCACGGAAGCGCGGCTTACCTAAGCGAAAAATTAGGTGATATGAGATTCGCTTTCTATGGTAAATATTTAAGAGGACAGCAGGAGCAGAGAGCTTTAAATAAGAGAGGATACGAATTAATTAACGGATCTTTAGGAGAAGCTTTCGGTAAATTATACGTTGAAAAATATTTCCCTGCAGAAGCTAAAGCACAAATGGTTGAGCTTATCGATTACTTAAAGAAAAGCTTCGCGGTTCACATCAACGGATTAACGTGGATGTCTTCTACAACGAAGGAAAAGGCAATGGAAAAGCTGAATAAGTTCACGGTAAAAGTTGCGTATCCGGACAAATGGAAAGATTATTCCAAATTAACCATCACGCCGGAATCAAAAGGCGGAAATCTATATGCTAATCTTCAGAATATAGCAGAATGGCAGTATAACAAAGATTTAGCTAAAATCGGAAAACCGGTAGATAAAACAGAATGGGGAATGACGCCGCAGACTGTAAATGCTTACTACAACCCGGTAAACAACGAAATCGTTTTCCCTGCTGCAATCCTACAGCCGCCTTTCTTCAATCCTAAAGCAGATGCTGCCGTGAATTTCGGAGGAATCGGTGCGGTTATCGGTCACGAAATGAGCCACGGATTCGATGATTCTGGTGCACAGTTCGATGCAGACGGAAACTTGGTAGACTGGTGGACTCCTGAAGATAAAGCCAACTTCGAAAAAGCAACAAAAGCTCTTGCCGCACAGTACGACAAATACGAGCCTGTAAAAGGTACTTTCGTTAACGGAACCTTTACCAACGGAGAAAATATTGCAGATTTAGGAGGCGTAAACATCGCTTACGACGCTCTTCAGATGTATTTAAAAGACAAAGGAAATCCGGGAGTTATTAGCGGTTACACACAGGATCAGAGATTCTTCCTGAGCTGGGCTACGGTATGGAGAACATTATCCAGCGAAAAATACATGATCAATCAGGTAAAAACAGACCCGCATTCTCCGGGATATTTCAGAAGTTTCGGTCCTTTAACCAATGTTGATGCTTTCTATAAAGCGTTTGATGTGAAAGAAGGAGACAAATTGTACAAAAAACCGGCAGAAAGAATTAAAATCTGGTAATCACCATTTCAGATACAACCAAAACCGTTCAGCAATGAGCGGTTTTTTTTTTTGGAGCTTTTTCGCGCTTTCCGCACTCGCTATTTCCTGGGATTCGGCGCGGCGGTGCCGCGCCGAATCCCAGAAAATGAGCTCAGACAAATGCTGCAATCACGGCTAGGATTTCAGTCATTTTTTTCAGCATCAGGAAAATGAATAGAAATTATCCTTAATTCAGAAAATCTATGTATGATTTGCGGAGTGAATAGTTTATGCTTGTCGAAGTACCTGTACGAACAAAAAAATCAACGGAATTATTTTGAAAAGAAAACTTCACACTCCTTGCATGAAATAGTAAATGATTTGTCGTCTTACCCAATCAAAATCAAATATCATTTTAACCGCAAATCAAGATCAGATAATAAAAATAGCAAGTTTTATTTACATCCTTTTCATCAATTATTATTTATCACTTATCATTTATAAACTAATTTGTATATTTGGTAAGTTTGTGTAAAATCAAAAACAATTTTTAATGAAAAAGCTAAATATCGGAATACTTGCCTTTTCAGGTTTGGTATTTTTAAATTCATGTGGAACAACAAAAACTGCCGATACCCAAAAGCCTGAATCGGTAAAAGGAGTTGAAATTGTACAACCGGAAAAAATGGAAGTAAAAGAAGAAGGATTAAACCTATCGTACATGGATAAAACTGTTCGTCCCCAAGATGATTTTTTTAGCTATGTAAACGGAAACTGGGTAAAGACCACTCAGATTCCTTCCGATAAAGCAAGTTGGGGATCTTTCAATGCACTCAGAGAAAATGTAGACGATGCTTCTTTGGACATCCTGAACAAAATTTTATCAGAATCTTATCCTGAAGGTTCCGAAGGACAGAAAATCCAGAATCTCTATGCCTCATTTATGGATACCAATAAAAGAAATGCAGAAGGACTGGCTCCGATTAAAGGAGATCTTGCAAAAATTGATGCCATTAAAAACATCGGCGATCTTCAGAAATATCTGCTTGAAGCAACAAAAGTAGGCGACAACTCTTTCTACGGATGGAGAGTAGGTGCAGACCTGAAAGATTCTAAAATGAATGCAGTCTATCTTGGCGGTCCCGATCTTGGTTTAGGAAGAGATTATTACCAGAAAGTAAATGAAGCCAACACCAAAACATTAGCAGAATATCAGACCTATGTCGGAAAACTATTCGGCGTTTTAGGTTATAAAAATTCAGAATCTGCAGCAAAAAACGTAGTGGATTTCGAAAAACAGTTGGCAAACTATTTATTAACGCTTGAACAGAACAGGGATGCTAATTTAAGATACAATCCTAAAAATGTATCAGAATTGCCGGCTTTGGTTAAAAACGTTAATCTTCCGAAATATCTGAAGGATGCCGGGGTAAATACCGACAGAGTCATTATCGGCGAGCTGAAGTATTACCAGAATATGGATTCCTTCCTTACCCAGAAAAATCTTCCTTTACTGAAAGACTATCTGAAATACCACTTAATCAATGGAAATGCAAGCAATCTGGATGAAAATTTAGAACAGATCAGATTCAATTTCTACTCCAAATATCTTCAGGGACAGAAAGAACAGCGTCCGATGAACAAAAGAGGGCTTTCTTTGGTAAACAGTGTTCTTGGAGAAGCGTTCGGAAAATTATATGTGGAGAAATATTTTACGCCGGAAGCAAAAGCACAGATGGAAATGTATATCGATTACATTCTAAAATCCTTTAAGACACACATCAACGAGATGGATTGGATGTCTCCGGAAACAAAAGTAAAAGCACAGGAAAAATTATCAAAATTCACCGTGAAAATTGCTTATCCGGATAAATGGAAAGATTATACCCAGTTAAAAGTAGAAGCTCCGAAACAAGGGGCAACCTTATATTCTAATCTTCAGAATGTTTCAGCTTGGCAGTATCAGAAAAATTTAGATAAAATAGGAAAACCGGTAGACCGAACAGAATGGGGAATGACGCCGCAAACCGTAAATGCCTATTACAGCGGATCGAACAACGAGATCGTTTTCCCTGCAGCCATTCTTCAGCCGCCTTTCTACAATCCAAAAGCCGATGCAGCCGTTAATTTCGGAGGAATCGGAGCCGTTATCGGTCACGAAATTTCTCACGGATTCGATGACAGCGGTTCAAGATTCGACGGAGACGGAAATTTGAATAATTGGTGGACCGATGCAGACCGTAAAAACTTCGACGCAAAAGTAGCTCAGTTGGCTGCACAATACAGCGCTTACGAACCGGTGAAAGGAAGCTTCGTAAACGGAAAATTCACGAGTGGCGAAAACATCGGAGACTTGGGAGGAGTTGCAGTGGCTTACGATGCCCTTCAGATGTATCTTAAAGATCACGGAAATCCGGGCTTAATCAGCGGATTTACTCAGGATCAGAGATTCTTCATGAGCTGGGCAACAGTCTGGAGAACAAAATCCACAGATCAGTATATGACCAATCAGGTAAAAACAGATCCGCATTCGCCGGGAATTTTCAGAGCATTCGGTCCGTTGGTCAATCAGGATTCTTTCATCAAAGCATTCGACATCAAACCGGGAGACAAAATGTATAAAGCTCCGCAGGACAGAATAAAAATTTGGTAAGACAAGCCAAAAATTGTTAGAAATGAAAAACGCATCAGAAATGATGCGTTTTTTTATTTAATTTTTCATAGTTTAGTGACATCACAAAATATCAGTTTTTAGTTGATATTTAATTTAAAAAGTTAATATTTCAAGAAAAATCTTAACAAAATTTTGTATGTTACAGTTTTTTTTTAAATTTAAACATTGGATTGGTCAGCTATTTGATGCTGATAAAGACAATACACACCAACATCAGAAATCTCAAAATATTAATAATATGGCAATGTTTAATTATGGCGTTGGCGGAAACGAAGTAAAAGTAGACGCCAATGAAGCTATACAGCAGATTCAGGAGAATAAATCGCTGATAGTAAGCCAGCTTACAACCGACGAATCTTACGTCCCTGAAATTGTAACAGGATTAAAAACTGTAGACGACGTCTTCAAACATTTCCAGCCTTCTGTAAGCGTTCAGCACGAAACGGAGGACGGTAATGTAGTGGAAGAGGAGTTCCGTTTTCAGAATCTTGCGGACTTCACCCCGAAAAATCTTACTCAGAAATCAGATTATTTGCAGCAGTTAAGCATGGAACAGGAGCAGTACAACAAAATTGTACGACAGCTTAAAACCAATAAAATTCTGCGAAATATGCTGGAAAACGATCAGACAAGAGCTGCATTCGTGGAAGTACTAAAAGAAGTGGCACAGGAACTTGAAAAATAATCTAAAGACGTTACATTAATCATGGACAGTAAATTACAGGCAGCTGAAAACCAACAACAGGGACAGCAGCAACACGCAGGTCAGCCGAAAGGTAATCCGCTTGCCGAACTCAATAAAATCGGAGGTTTTGGTTTTGTAGAATCCGTTGTAGACGGAATCGCAAACATGAACCCCACCAGAAAAGCCAGAAAGGAAATCTTCCTTAATGACAGCAATAAAGCAGAGGAAAGAAAAGAACTTCTCCAGAAAATCAATCTTTGGGTAAGCCTTCTGGAAAGCAATGATTCTGCGGATAAAATGGCAGAAACATGCAAAGCTAAAGCTCAGGCTGCCGATCAGAATTTAAAACTAAATCTTAAAAATACGCTTGATGCAGTCCGTCAACTGGAAACAAACTATAGAACGGTCGCTCAATTCTACAAAAATACCGAGCTTGATAAAGTTGATAACGTAAGTATTGTTAATGCAAGTTTAGATCAGGTTTCAGACTTGGATAATCCTATATTTATCGATGCCATTGCAGAAGAATTTAAGAACTACTACGACCGTTTAGACCTTAGAGACAATTACTCTATTTTAGCAATTCCGGGATATTTGGGATCCAATAAAGTCATTGAAAAATGGGCGAAAATCTGTAACGAAAACAAAGTAATGATGGTGACGGATTTTGCGAATCTTGATAAACCGGATGATGTGGTGGATTTATTCCATTCTGCTAATCTTACAGGAGGAGAACTGCACAGAAGTAATGTCATCATGACCTGTAACTGGCTGGTTGGACGCGGAAAAGCGGAAGAAGTAGGAGAGGAGGAAAATGTAGAACTTCCGCCATCAACTTCACTGGCAGGAAAAATTCATAAAACATTAATGTCTCAGGTTGCAGCAGGTAAAAAGCACGGAAACATCAATGAAGTGGACGCCGTAAAATTCGAATTAAAGAAAAGCGAAATTTCCCAGTTGGAAAAAATGGGACTGGTTCCAATGGTGAACGAATATGGAAAAATTATGGCTTTCTCTGCGAAAACTCTATTTACAGGAGACAATATCGGGCTTCAGACCTATTCTGTCGTTCGCGTATTCGATTACGTAACTAAAGTTTTGCTCGATTTCCTAAACAGAAGAGCTTTCGAAAACTGGAACGCAAGAAATGAGGATGATTTGAGAAGACAGATCGTAACCTTCCTTGACGGAATTAAGGGACCGGATAAACTGATCGAAAAATTCAAAATTGTTCGTTTCGAGCAGGATAAAGTAAACAAAGACAGGGTTTGGCTGGATATTCGTCTTACGCCTTATTTCCCTACAAAAAGTTTTGTTATCAAATTAGACGGACACAAAGGAGACGACGGAAACGAATGGGATGCGGAGTATCTTCAGGACTAAATTTAAACCAATCAATACACAAACCGATGCAATTTTTCATCGGTTTTTTTCTACCAAATCGTTAAAAATAGAAATATGAAAGGCAGGTTATTTTACTTTTTGCCCATAATTTTTGTGATTTTCAGTTGTGAAGATAAAAAAGTACAGCAAAATCATCCCATTGATCTTTTTGCCGACGAAATAAAAGAAGGAAAAGCTTATATCATGAAACCGCAGGAATGCTTTGATGAAAGTGATATGGTGGTTTCTTCATCAAATATTAAACTCATCGATCAGTCTCAAGGGCGTGGAAAATCTATATTTATTTACAGAGTTAATAATGGCAAGGTAGAGAAAACGACGAGAGATTCTATTGTGGATTTTCCGTTCAGTTTTCTGTCTAATCAACAGTTGATGTTCAGAAAAGACACTGCTTCCTATATTTATCTCAAAAAACTGGAAGGTTACCGCTTCATCGCAAAAGAAAAACATTTAAAATACCAGTGGCTGAAAGCGGCTCCTGTATATTCCGTTCAAAAAGAAAATTAAATTATCTTTGTATTTAATAAACAGATGCTTCGACAAGCTCAGCATGACATTTCTAATACTAGTCGTTTTATTAAAAGTGAATTTTTAGCGTTGTCATGCTGAGCTTGTCGAAGAATAAAATGTAGCAGACAAACCCTTGGAAAAAACAAAACAATCAGACTTCAGACACATCGGTAATAAACTTCTTAACTGGTATAAGACAAATGCCCGCGATTTACCTTTCAGACAGACCAAAGATCCTTATAAAATCTGGATTTGTGAGATCGTTTTTCAGCAGACCAGAATTGCTCAGGGATTAGGACATTATAATAATTTTGTTCAGCGTTTTCCGGATGTAAAAACCCTTGCCGAAGCAGACGAAAACGAAGTTTTACTGTATTGGAAAGGATTAGGTTATTATTCCAGAGCGATAAATGTTCATAAGGCAGCGCAACAGATCATGAACGATTATAATGGTGTTTTTCCTCATGAATACGATGAAATCTTAAAGTTAAAAGGAGTCGGAAAATATACAGCCGCTGCAGTTTCCAGTATTTGTTTTGGGGGTAAAATTCCGGCTGTGGACGGAAACTTTTACCGCGTTCTGAGCCGTATTTTTGCAGATGATTTTGATATTTCAAGTTCAAAAGCTTTCAATTATTTTTCCGAACTCGCTCATTTAATCTTACCTGAAAACGTCGGTGATTTCAATCAGGCGATGATGGATTTAGGTTCCGAAATCTGTAAGCCTAAAAATCCTCTTTGCATAGAATGTCCTTTACATGAAGACTGTCTGGCTTTTTCATTAAATAAAGTTTCTGAATTTCCTGTAAAAACAAAAAAAGTAAAAGCTGCTGATTTGGAGCTGAAATATTATTTCGTTCACAGAAATGGTCAGTTTTTAATTCAACAGAGAAAAGATGATTTCATCTGGAAAAAGTTATTTGAATTTCCGCCTGAAATTTCTGATGATTTAATTCCATTTATCAAAAGTGTAAAAAATGTAAGCCATAAACTCACGCACAAAAATTTAAGCATAGAAATTTTTAATGTAGAAGTAGAATCAGAAGAAATATGGCAAAATTTCATCACTCAAAATAATTACATCGTAACCGATGTTGAAGGCTCTCACGAAAAATCCTTCCCAAAACCGTTGGAGAATTATATCCAGAATTATGAAACTGCATACAGAATTTTGTAATTCGATGTTCAGTTTGTCATTTCGACGAAGGAGAAATCTGATTAGCATTACTTAGATTCTTCACGCGGCTCCGTCCTGAATGATAAAATATTATTTATTATCATAGTTAAAAATGGAAAATCATTCATATATCTATCATTCGCTGAGTGAAACGCCGTTGCGAACGAAAAAATATTCACAATAATATTCAAAAAAGAATTGCGCTCTTTGTGTTAAAAAGATTCTTCACTCCGCTTCGCTCCGATCAGAATGACAAAATGCTGCATAATGTATAACAAGTCATTATCTTTGTTGTCTTCGTTAAGTGAAACGCCTCTGCGAACTTAAAAACGAAAAGCTGTTAAAAAAAATCTTCGCGTTCTCCGCGTTAAAAAACAAAGCCTCCAAAAGCAAAATTCAAGCTCAATCTCAAAACCCATTGAAATCCCGAAATTTGTCTTCCGAAATCTGAAATCTAATTTGTACTTTTGCAAAATGTTTAAAAACGCCATTTTTATTTTTGCAGCCTTACTTTTGGTATCTTGCGGAAAAGATCCCGTTCCGAAGCCTTACGGAGAACTTCGACTGGAATATCCCGCACCGAAATATCAGAAATTCGAAAACAACTGTAATTATACATTTGAATATTCAGATTTTGCAAATATTACCGACGCAAAAAAGCCTTGTTGGTACTATCTGAACTATCCGAAAATGAAAGCCAAAGTTTTTGTAACGTATTACCCAATACAGAATGATTTTGCAGCCCATATTCAGGAAGCAGAAAAAATGGTTTATGAACATACCATTAAAGCAAGTGCAATCGACACAAAATCTTTCGAATATCCTGAAAAAAAGGTATACGGAAATTTTTATGAACTCAAAGGTCAGAGCGCTTCTAATCTTCAGTTTTACATTACAGACAGTACCAAACACTTTGTGACTGCCTATTTATATTTTAACACAAGACCGAAACCGGATTCTTTGGCTCCAGCGGTAGATTATATCAAAAGAGATATGAAACATCTGCTGGACACATTTGAATGGGAAAAATAATTTACTTTTAAAATACTTTGAAAAAAATATGAAACTTTTAGTTGTAGGAAGTGTTGCGTTCGACGCAATCGAGACGCCATTTGGAAAAACAGATAAAATTTTAGGAGGTGCAGCCACGTACATCGGGATCACTTCATCCATTTTGGGCGTTAAGTCCGGAATCGTTTCTGTGGTAGGAGGAGATTTTCCGCAGGAATATCTTGATATGTTCACAAAAAGAGAGGTTAATGTAGAGGGAATTGAAATCGTAAAAGAAGGAAAAACATTCTTCTGGGCAGGAAAATACCACAACGACCTGAATACAAGAGATACTCTGGCAACTGAAGTAAACGTTCTTGAAAACTTTGATCCTAAAATTCCAGATTCTATGCAGGATGCAGAGATCTTATTATTAGGAAATCTTCATCCGGGAGTACAGCTTTCCGTACTTGAAAAAATGAACAACCGTCCGAAACTGGTTATTCTTGATACGATGAATTTCTGGATGGACACAGCTTTGGAAACACTAATGCAGATGATTGCCAAAACGGACGTGATTTCAATCAACGATGAAGAGGCAAGACAGCTTTCAGGAGAATATTCTTTGGTAAAAGCAGCTAAAAAGATCCACGAAATGGGACCGAAGTTCGTTATCATCAAAAAGGGAGAACACGGAGCATTGCTTTTCCACGATCATAAAGTATTTGCTATTCCGGCTTTGCCACTGGAAGAAGTTTTCGATCCAACCGGAGCAGGAGACACTTTCGCAGGAGGTTTTGCCGCATATTTAGCGAAAAAAGGAACATTCGATTTCGAAACCATGAAGTCTGCATTAATCGTAGGTTCGGCAATGGCTTCTTTCACAGTTGAGAAATTCGGGACAGAAAGAATTCAGGAAGTAAAAGAATCTGATGTGTTCGGAAGACTGAAGCAGTTTAAAGAATTAACAACTTTCGACGTAGAAGTACAATAAATACCTCTTTTTAAGAAATATTTATAATAAAAAATTTAGTGTAATTCATTAAGAATTCTAAATTTGCAACTTGTTTAAAATAGTAAAATGATAAATAAACTTAAGATCACTTTTCTTTTTGGAATTTTCATCATGTTGTTTGGTGCAAATATGATGAACGCTCAGTTAAAACAGGGAGATTTAGTGGACGGAATTGCTGCTGTTATCGGTGATGAAATTGTATTGGAATCTGACGTTAACGAGCAGATGAATTATGCAAAACAGCAGGGAGCTTCCAATATAGATAAGTGTGAGTTTTTGGAAAACTTACTGAATAATAAGCTTTTGGTATACGAAGCGAAAAAAGATACCCTGATTGATAACCGTTCTGCCGCAATTAAAGAACAGGCAAATGCAAAATATCAGCAGTTGCTTTCTCAGTTTCCTGATGAAAAAACAATGTTGGCTGCCTATAAATTCAGAAATGGGTATGAAATGAAAAATGCGATCGAAAAAATCGATACAGACCAATATTACGGACAGGCTAAAATTCAGAGAATTACAGACAAAGCAGACGTTACGCCAAACGAGGTAACCGACTTCTATAATTTGTATAAAAGTCAGCTTCCTGAGATCAAAGATGAAGTTTCACTATCTCAGATCATGATGTACCCTAAACTTACCGAGGCTCATAAAGATGAACTCATCAATAAGCTGAAAAAGATTAAAAAAGATATCGAAGGAGGAGAATCTTTCGAAAGTCAGGCAAGGATTTTCTCTGAAGATAAAGGAACCGCTTCCAACGGAGGTTTAATGAAAAACATTTCTAAAGGACAGATGGTAAAACCTTTTGAAGCAGCCGCTTTAAATCTTCAGGAAGGAGAAATTTCAGAACCTGTAGAAACAGAATTTGGATATCACTTAATCCAGCTTATTAAAAAATCAGGTAAAATCTACGAGGCAAGACACATCCTTTTAATGGCTGTTCCTACGGATGACGAAATTAAAACAGCAAAAGCTAAGTTAGACAGCATCAGAGGTTTAATTGTCAACGGAAAAATGACATTCAAAGATGCTACCTTCAAATTCTCAGACGATAAAAGAACGAAATTCAATGCAGGAGTTATTCCTGGAGCAGACGGATCTAATAAAATCGAAAGAGAAACAGTTCCGGGAACAATCAGCTATGAATTGGCAGGTTTAAACAAAGGAGACATTACGAACGCTTTCGATGATATGGATGAAAGAGAGAGAAAAGTGGTAAAAATCGTAAAAGTAGAAGATGTAATTCCTGCTCACCAGATTATTCTGGAAACAGATTACGACAGAGTAAAGCAGATGGCTCTGAACAAAAAGCGAAATGAAATGATCGAAAAATTTGTTAATTCAAAACTTCCGACAACATTCATCTCCATCGACGGGCGTTACGATTCATGTAATTTTAAAGCCAACTGGAAAAGAGATTCAATTAAAAAATAATCATCAAAACCTTCAGAACTTCTGAAGGTTTTTTTATGCCCAAAATCTTCTGAAAACCGCTATTTTTATTATTTTTACAAGATGAGCAGTTTCATAGATTTTAATTCAGCAAAAAAGCTTCACCAGATGAATTCACAACAAAATAAGATTACACAACTCTTTAATATACAATATCCTATCATTCAGGCAGGCATGATCTGGCATTCCGGATGGAAGCTGGCTTCTGCCGTTTCCAATTGTGGCGGTCTCGGATTAATCGGCGCAGGAAGCATGTACCCCGATATTTTAAGGGAAAATATCCAAAAATGTAAGCAGGCTACAGACAAACCTTTCGGGGTAAATGTTCCGATGTTGTATCCTAATCTGGATGAAGTAATTCAGATTATTCTGGAAGAAGGAGTGAAGATCGTTTTCACTTCAGCCGGAAACCCCAAAACATATACCGAAACTTTGCAGAAAGAAGGTCTGAAGGTTGCACACGTCGTTTCTTCAACAAAATTTGCCATGAAATGCGAAGAGGCAGGAGTAGATGCCGTAGTTGCGGAAGGATTTGAAGCAGGAGGTCACAACGGAAGAGACGAAACCACTACATTCTGCCTGATCCCGAATGTAAGAAAACATATTTCCAAACCGCTGATTGCAGCAGGAGGAATTGCTTTAGGTTCCCAGATGAAAGCAGCCATGATTTTAGGCGCAGACGGCGTTCAGATCGGTTCCCGATTTGCAGCTACTTTAGAAGCAAGCGCTCATGAAAACTGGAAAAATAAAATTACAGAACTTCAGGAAGGAGATACCCATCTTACCCTTAAAGAACTGGCGCCTGTAAGAATGGTTAAAAATAAGTTCTTTAACGAGTTGGAGGAGATCTACAACGTCGGAAGAAACAAAGAGTCTCTAATCGCTTCTTTAGGACGTGCAAGAGCCAAAAAAGGGATGTTCGAAGGCGATATGGAAGAAGGCGAACTCGAAATCGGGCAGGTTTCTGCTTTAATTGATGAAGTTCTTCCGGTAGAAATCGTTTTTCAGAATTTACTGAAAGAATTTAACGAAACCAATACGCCAAGTTTATAAAATTAATCTGAAAGTTGATGGAAGGAAGAATTATTAATGTCAATGGAAAAAAACTTTATACAGAATATCAAAAAACTTTTGAAAATAAACCAACCATCGTCTTTTTGCACGATTCCTTAGGCTGCACTCAGCTTTGGAGAGAATTTCCGGCAAGACTGGCTTTGCAGATACAATGTAATGTGTTGATCTATGATCGTTTAGGTTATGGAAAATCTTTTCCTATGCTTACCTGTGAAAGAGTAAACAATTATATGGAGCAGGAAGCCGATCTCCTGAATGATCTGTTAAAAGAACTGAATATAAATGATATAATCCTTTTCGGACACAGCGACGGCGGAACAATTGCCTTGATTTTCGCAGCCAGATACCCCGAAAAAGTCACCGCAACTCTTTGTGAAGCCGGACATATTTTCGTAGAAGAGATAACCGTAAAAGGTGTAAAAAATGCTTTTGAAGCTTATAAAACCACCAATCTTCCGGAACGTCTGGCAAAATATCACGGCGATAAAGTTGAAATGATAGTAAAAGCCTGGACGGAAATTTGGTTAAGCAACAGATTCAAAAGCTGGAATATTGAATATCTCCTGAAAGATATCACTTCACCTTTGTTATTTATTCAAGGAGAAAATGATGAGTATGGAACATTGGATCAGGTGGAAAAAACAATTTCTCAGGTAAGCGGAACCGCAGAAAAATTCATCATCCCCAACATCGGACATACACCGCACAAAGAAATTCCGGATGCAGTTCTGCAAAAATCCACAGAGTTTATCTCCTCAATTATAAAGGGATAATACTGAAAAATAGTTGGTGAAATTTAAGCAGCATTATATTCCCCTCCTTTGGAGGGGTGGCGAAAATTCAAAGAATTTTTGACGGGGTGGTCAATAAATGCAAAATCAAAGCCCATCAATTTCCATCTGAATATTCTTTCTCGCAATATCCTCATACTTTTCTTTAAAAATCGGGGTTTTAAAAATATCCTTCTGCTCCAGAAAATGTTTTAAAACCTTTTTTCTTCCCGGTTTATAAAGCAAATCGGGATAGATGGAATATTCCTTCCGGATTTTTTTCGTGTAATCAAAATATACTTCAGAATCTTTTCCGAGAATCGAAAGATCGGCATCCAGAAGATAATTGATATCGCTGTCTTCAGACAAATGATGCGATTTGGTGGCAATAATCTGCTCCGAGATTTTTTGAATGAAATAAGAGTCTACATTAAGTTTTTTCAGTCTTACCGCAGCAAACTCAGCACTTTTTTCTTCGTTTGATTTTGATGAAGCATCATAAATAACATCATGGTAAAAAACAGAAAATGAGAGAACAGGATAATTTTCAATTTCATCTTTTACAGTATCCAGTTCGGAAAACATATTTTCCAGATGCTCAAGAGTATGATAATATCTCCCTTTTTTAGTATATTTCTTTTCAATTTCAGACCACAGATCTCCAATAAGATTTTGATCTTCGGTAAATAAAAGACAATTTTGCAGAAATCTTTCTTTCAGGTTCATTTTCAAAAATTTTCAGATAAAAAAAAGGAACTTTTTAAAAAGTTCCCTGATTTGCTTCCAGATTTGCTTTCAGCTCAGCCCAGCCTCCGCCGTTGTAGCCGTCTTTCAAACCCTGAGAGGTAAGGTATTCCAAAGCCTTTCCGCTTCTGTTTCCGCTTCTGCAGAACAAAATCACCGGCTTATCAATAGACAGGATTTCTTCTTGTCTGTCTTCCACTTCTCCCAAAGGAATATTTTTAGCACCTTCTATGTTTCCGTCCATTTCCAGTTCCATGGGTTCACGAACGTCGATTAATGCATAATTTCCTGATTTTATAACTTCTGATAAAGACATAATATATTAATATTTAGAATTAAATTATTTGACGGGTATATGAAAAATGCCTGTGAAGCAATTCTCTGAATTAAGTTCAAACAAATTTATAAAATAATATTAGTTTTGCACTATAAAATCATGATTTCAAACGCAGAAAAATATACACAGCTTATAAAATCCAAGGCAAAAAGTTTTGGATTTCAGAATTGTGGAATTTCTAAAGCAGATTTTCTTGAGGAAGATGCAAAACCACTCGAAAACTGGCTTAAAAATAACTTTCACGGTGAAATGAAGTACATGGAAAATCATTTTGATAAAAGACTGGATCCGAGATTATTGGTAGAAGGCTCCAGATCTGTAATTTCTCTTTCATACAATTATTTTCCCGAAGAAAAAATTTCCACTCTCGAAAACTTTAAAATTTCCAAATATGCGTATGCGGAAGATTACCATGAAGTCATCAAAGATATCATGCGTTCAATGGTTGTTGAGCTTCAGGAAGAAATCGGGGAATTCGGATTTCGTATTTTTGTAGATTCTGCGCCGGTTCTGGAAAGAAGCTGGGCGAGAAAATCGGGAATCGGATGGGTAGGAAAAAATGCAAATTTAATTACCAGACAAAGCGGCTCATTTTATTTTTTAGCCGAAATTATCTGCGATCTGGAACTTGTTGCAGATTATCCCGTAACCGACCATTGCGGAACTTGTCGGAAATGTATTGATGCGTGTCCCACCAACGCGATTGTTTCGGAAAAGCTGATTGACGGGAGCAAATGCATTTCTTACGCAACCATCGAGCTGAAAGACTCCATTCCGGATTATTTTCAGGACAAGATGGACGACTGGATGTTTGGCTGTGATGTTTGTCAGGACGTCTGTCCGTGGAACCGTTTTTCGTCACCTCATCGGCAAACCAAATTCAAACCGAACGAAGCTTTAAAAAACTTTAAAAAAGGAGAATGGAAGGAGCTCACGCAGGAGCTTTTTTCCGAGATTTTCCGCAAATCTCCTGTTAAAAGAACAAAATTTGCAGGTCTGAAAAGAAATATAGAGTTTCTGGAAAAATCCTCAGAGAAAAAATAATTACATTTTGCCGGATAAACCCTTATCTGGAATTTTTGAAGTTCCAGAGTAAGAAGGTTGAACGTCCATTCCTTAAATAAAATTTTTAAGGAGGGAAAGAATGGGGTAAGAATTTAAAAAAACGTTCAGATCAAAAAACTTTGTTCTGAAAATTAGGCGGCTGAAAAACTAGCGTTTTTTCTGTATTCTTTTGGGCGCTACTTTTACTCTTACTTTAAATCTTTTGTTGGATTTCATGTTTTTGTGCATATTTTTGAATATTTGGTACTTAAATTTAGCGAAAATTCCGATTGAAACAAATACTTTTGCGAAAAATCATTAATTAAATTTTATTAACTTTAAAAAACCATGAACGTGAAAAAGATGTTACTTCTCATTATAAAAGCCATAGGAATTATTGTAGGAATTGTTGTTCTGTATGTCGCCTTAGGTTACTTTTTACCATTTATTGAAGTTTCAGCGAAGGATGACGGACAGAAGAAAGAAATTCCTGTTTATATTTATACCAACGGCGTTCATACGGATATTGTAATGCCTGTAAAGAATGCGATACAGGACTGGAGTACAAAAATCCCGTTCAGCAATACGAAATCCAAAAGTACAGATTACAATTATGTAGGAGTAGGATGGGGAGATAAAGGATTTTATCTCGACACTCCGACTTGGGCAGATCTTAAGTTTTCCACGGCTTTTAAAGCAGCTTTCTGGCTCAGCGAATCGGCAATGCACTGTACTTTCTATAAAACCATGAAGGAAGGCGACGACTGTAAAAAAATTATGATCAGCAAGGATCAGTATAAAAAACTGGTAGATTTTGTAGATGCTAAATTTGATAAAGACCAAAACGGAAACTACAATCTTGTTCCTACAAATGCCGTTTACGGAAGTAATGACGCATTCTACGATGCACAGGGAAAATACAGTTTCCTGAATACCTGCAACACCTGGGCAAATGATGCTTTGAAAGCGGCGGATCAGAAAGCGGCATTCTGGACGCCTTCAGATTACGGAATCTTCTTACATTACAAATAATTTTCTGTGAATTTTTTAAGTTGGATAACGGCATTTCTGTTCCTGTTATCATGCAAGCAGGAAGCGAAAAGTACCATCAAGCCACAGATTACAGAAATCTCAAAGCAGGAAAAGAAACCGGAAATTGATTTAAATAAAACAAAATCGAAAGCCGAAGAAGCGCTTACATTCTGTAAATCCCATCAATTCAATACAGATTTTTGTATTCTGATTGATATGAGTCTGCATTCCGGAGTGAAAAGACTGGTGGTTTGGGATTTTAAAACGAATTCTGCTTCAAAAAAATATCTGGTTGGTCACGGTTGCGGAGAAAACCAGTGGAGTAGTGACGAATCTAAAGACCATCCGACATTCAGCAATGAAGACGGAAGTCATCTTTCATCACTCGGCAAATACAAAATTCAGGGGAGAGGTTACAGCGACTGGGGAATTCATGTAAAATATCTCATGCACGGTCTGGAAAAATCCAACAGCAATGCGCTGAAAAGATTCATCGTCTTTCATTCCTGGAATCTGATGAGCGATGAAGAAGTCTTCCCGAAAGGTTCGCCCGAAGGTTGGGGTTGTCCTACGATCTCCAATAATGCGATGAAAGAAATAGATCCGATGCTTCAGAAATCTAAAAAGCCTGTTCTGATGTGGATTTATAATTAAAAATTTTGACTTGTCCCCTTAACTAATAAAGGCTTCGACAGGCTCAGCCTGACAATGTAAAAATATTGCGGTTAGTATTCGAGATGTCACCCAGAGCACACAACTAAAACACCGCCTTCTAATTGTTGTTATTCAATATTGATTAAAGGAATAAGTCAATGAAAATTTTTAAATACAATCTCTTTACAATTAGAAAAATTAGTCTGATTTTTGTAGAGAAAACAGGGTTAACAAATCATTATGTCTAAAAAAGAAAAAGTAAATATTTTCTGGTTCAGAAGAGATATCAGACTGGAGGATAATACAGGATTGTTTCATGCACTTGAAGCCGGCTTAAAAGTAGTTCCGGTTTTTATTTTTGATAAGGAAATTCTTGATAAGCTTGAAGATAAATCAGACAGAAGAGTAGATTATTTTTATCAGGCTCTGGAAGAAATTCATACCGAGCTTAAAAAACATAAAAGCGGACTGACTGTTTTTCATGATAAACCTATTGAAGCTTTTAAAAAACTGATTAAAGATTTTGAAATCGATACGGTTTTCTGCAACAGGGATTATGAACCACAGGCAATAAAAAGAGACGAAGAAATACAGAATCTGCTTAAAAAAAGGGATATTAAATTTCAGGATTTCAAAGATCAGGTGATTTTCGAAAAGGAGGATGTGGTAAAAAATGACGGAAAACCTTACACCGTTTACACTCCTTATTCAAGAAAATGGAAAGAAAATTTCAAATCCGTTACCTTCAAAAAAATGGAGGTCGATTTTTTAAAATTTCATCAGTATTCGCCTTCCAAATTTTTAACGCTTAAAGATTTAGGCTTTGAAAAAACAGATCTGGAATTTAAAAAGCCTTCGCTGGAGAAAAAGATTATTGATGATTACGATCAGTACAGGGATTTTCCGGCAATGGATCATACAACCCGTTTAGGAATTGCGCTTCGTTTCGGGACCATTTCCGTAAGAAAATGTGTGGAATTTGCAGAGAAACACAATGAAGTCTGGCTGAATGAGCTGATCTGGAGAGAGTTTTTTATGCAGATTTTATATCATTTCCCGAAAGTGGTGAACCAGTCTTTTAAAGAAAAATATGATAAGATCGAATGGAGAAATGATGAAAGGGAATTTAAAAAATGGTGTGACGGAAAAACCGGTTATCCTATTGTAGATGCAGGAATGAGGCAGCTTAACGAAACCGGCTTTATGCATAACAGGGTAAGAATGGTTGTTGCGAGTTTCCTTACCAAACATCTTTTAATCGACTGGAGATGGGGTGAAGCCTATTTTGCAGAAAAACTTCTGGACTACGAGTTGTCCTCCAACAACGGAAACTGGCAATGGGCTGCAGGATGTGGCTGCGATGCGGCGCCTTATTTCAGGGTTTTCAATCCTTCAGAGCAGACGAAAAAATTTGATAAAGATTTAAAATACATCAAAACATGGCTTTCCGAAAAGGATATCAATGCAGAACCGATCGTGGAGCATACCTTTGCCAGAAAAAGAGCCTTGGAAGTGTACGGAAAAGCGGTAAAAGAGTAGAACCGGAAGCTAATTGAGTGCTATTTTTGTATACCAATTTTCTTCAATGCAGCATTGTTCAGATAAATTTCATCAAAAAAAGTAAGAGATTCAATGTCTTTGAAGTTTTGGAATGTCTTTTCAGTTTTATTGAACGAAAGTTCGATTGAAGTATTGTAAGAAGCGACGATTCTCACCACAGAATATCCGTTGTAAGCAATTTTAAATCCTTCGAAAAGGCATTTTTTTTCGGCTTTCTGATAGATTTTATATTCTTCGAAGGCCTTGCTTTCTTCGTCGTTTCTCTTTCTGGAATTGTGCTCGAGAGATTTCCAGGATTCGTAGTTTCTGGGTTCTTTCAGGATTTCACCTGAAGAATCTACGGGAACAAACATTCCCAAAGTAAGCTCCTTTTTCAAAAGATTGGCATAATTGTTCATGAGTTTAAGCGTCTGAAGGTCTGCATATCCTTCATGGGAATAATACTCGATGACAAAATCTGTCATAGGAATCAGTTTATGAGAAGCATTGGTCATATTTGTGATTTTTTGAGCGACAAAGTTTTTTAAATTTCGAGGTGCGAAGATAAATAAATTGTTAAAAAGAGAAAAACTAATTTTGTTTTAATTGCCAAAAGAACTGTCGGTCTTCAATTTCCTCAGTTACAGAAAAATAAAAACCGGAAAGACTATTTTATGTTAATTTTTCCGGTTGATGTATTTTGATGATTAATCTTTAGAGAATATTACATTTCTTTTTGCAGAATCTCCACAATACGATCTATGACTTCCTGTTTTTTAGTTTTTTTATTATAAGGTGCTTTCGGCTCAGAAACAATACTTTCTCTGTTCTTATCAAAAAGTGCATACAGATCCAGATCCGGATGTTTTTCTAAGTACCAAACCAGAAAATTGAGTGGGATTGCATTTTTTCCTGCAAAATAAAGCTGGATCGCCTGTGGAGTCATGCCGTATTCGTCTGCGAGTTCTCTCAAAGTTTCTCCTTTTGATTTACTGTACTCGCGTAACTTCTCGTGAATTTTCATATCGAATAATTTCTTCTTTTTAATTTTAATTAATAAATAATTGTTAAAATTTCAATTAATTATTGTTTTTAAATATATATTTGTATATTTGTTTCATAATTCTCCCAAAGAGAGAAACACAAAATTACGAAAAAAGGTTAAACAAAATATTTATTTGTATGAGCAAATTGATATATCCCTATCAGAACAGTATTAATGAAACATTTGATTTTATTAATCGATGGCTTCCAAAGCGCTACACAGGTTCTGTAAATATTTTACTGAAAAAATCTAAAGATCCCGATTACATAAGAAAAGTTAAGAACAGGAAGTTACAAGACGAAGCTGTTATTGATGCACTGTACAAAGTTTCTTTGTTCAATAAGATACAGGTAGAGACTGAGACATAAGTTTAAATTCTGAAAACACAATTATTTGATGAAAAAATATATTTAGCTCTTTAACGGGCTGTTCCACAAAAAAACACACATTTACCATGGAAAATTTCGAAACACAGGAAATCATTGTTACAGAATGCTTTAAATGCGGCAGAAGGTTTGAAAATTATTTCAATGCTTCACCCTGCTGTACATCTATTGTTGTAAAAGTAAATGAAAAGGGAAATCCTACAACCATTACTTTTTTAAGTTCACTATCAAAACCTCGCTACGAATTGTTTGAAGAATTTTCAGAACACGAAGATCGTGATATTATGAAGGAGTCTGAAAATAATGATGTTTTAGTACAATAATAACACTCACCGGTTTTTGAATTTACCCGAACCTAACTTTAATATAAGAAAAGTTTTTTTAGATTTTAATAAAAAGAGTTTGTCCTGAGATTGGGGCAGGCTCTTTTGCTGTTTAGGGTTGAAGGTTATTATTTGACTTTGAATTGATTATTGTAAAATTACTTTGATATTTATAAAACAATAAAAAGGTTATTAATATATTTGAAAAAACTTAATAAAATGAAATATCAAAGACCAGGTATTCCAAATGAGGTTAAAAGAGAAGTTAGACAAAGATGTGGTTTTGGTTGTGTAGTTTGTGGTTGCCCTATTTATGAATATGAACATATGAAAGAATATGCCATCGTCAAAAGACATATTTCTGAAGAAATTACTTTATTATGTCCAATGCATCATAGTTTGAAAACTAGAAAGCTACTTTCTCCATTAGTTATTGAAGAAAATAATAAAGATCCTTATAATCGAAGAAATAGTTATACAAAACCAGAATTTTTAAATTATTTTGGAAATAGTGCTATAATTTTAATTGGCGGATCTACGTTTGAAATTATAGATGAAGGTCATGGAATTTTTAATATTCCATTAAAGGTTTTGGGTCAGCCTATTATTAAAGTTTCATTGAATAATAATGAGTTTTTTTTAGATATATTATTATGTGATGAAAATGATAATGTTTTATTAAAAGTTGAAAATAATAATGTTATTTATAATATCGACGTTTGGGATATTGAGTACACTGCAAACCGTTTAATTATTAGACAAGCATCTGGAAAAATTTTTATTGATATTGTTTTTGAAGTACCTAATAAAATTTATTTTAAAAGAGGCGAGTTTTTTTATAAAGGAAATAATTTTAAGCTTAAGGAAAATCAATTGTTAATTAACAATAAAATTTTTCGAAATCCAATTTTATTTTCGGGTAATTATTTTCATAATTGTACTGGTGGAATAGATATTCAATAATTATAGTTTTTTTTACCCTATAAAAG
>NZ_JAULSJ010000047.1:0-26290 GCF_030518295.1 Chryseobacterium urinae
ATTAAAGCGAATTTCCAGAATAATCAAAGCACTCAAAAGAATAAAAATCAAAGATTTTTAAAAACTATGGTGAGCTTTTTCATTTACAATGATCAGCCTTAAATAAAAGTTTAGTTATCTTTTGTGAGTTTTGCGGTTAAATAAAAAGTTTTTTGATTGTCCGTTTATTAACCTACAGCTTCGACAGGCTCAGCTTGACATCGCTAAAAATCAAGCATTTAGTATTAGAGGTGTCACACTGAGCTTGTCGAAGTGCCTGTTATAAATAATTGATTTTCATATCAGTGCATAGTAATAGGTTGTTTAACGGATATTCAAAATTTATAATAGCTTTGGCTAAAGCCAATTGTTTTCATCATTATTAAATTAGTTAAAGTTCAGGAACGCTAAGCATCTCCAGAATATGATTGCTAAACATATAAAAATCCATAGAGTTTTATTTAAACAGTCATCAACCATTCATATTTACTTTCTTCCAAAAATAAACCGGTCATTTTCCGATAAATCTTTAATCAATGCTGATTCTTCAAAATCATTACGATATAAATCCAGTGTTTCTGAACCTAATTTCTGGTTGATTTCCAAAAATAACAATCCGTTTTTATTCAGGTATTTTTTAGAATCTTCGGCAATTTTTCTATAAAAAATCAATGCATCGGAAGTAGGAGAGAAGAGTGCCATGGTCGGTTCAAAACCTTTTACGGAATGTTCTATTTCCTGTTCTTCATCGATTGCGATGTAAGGCGGATTTGAAATAATGACATCAAAGTTTTCTTTTACATCAAAATTCAGATAATCCGCATGAATGAAATTGATAGTAAGCTGATGAAATGCTGCATTTTTTCTGGCAACTTCCAGTGCTTTTTCAGAAAGATCGATGGAAGTAACTTCCGCCTCCGGAAAATGTTTTTTCAAAACCAACGGAATAATTCCGCTTCCGGTCCCAATGTCTAAAATTTTTAAACTTTGATTATCAATCGCTGAACTTTTAATCTTTTTAATTGCCAATTCCAACAGCTCTTCTGTTTCAGGACGGGGAATTAATACATTTTCATTCACGTAAAATGTCATTCCGTAGAAATCTGTTTCGCCTAAAATGTGTTGATAGGGTTTTGACGTTTTTAGCTCTGAAATAACTTCAAGAAGCCTCTTTTCATCTTCCAAAAGCAATTCCTGTTCTGCAAATCTTCGCTGCTGAAACGTATCAAACCCAACAATTTTTTCCATGAATATGGAGCTTAAAAAAGTGCTTTCCGAATTGGTATACAACCCGGAAAGTTCTGTTTTAAAGTATTTTTTAAATGCGGAAATAGTCATTTATCTTACAAAAACCAGTTTATTTTCAGTGGATTTTTCTTCATTAATGAGATAACCTTCGTAGTTGAAAGCCTTCACATCATCCAAAGTCTGTGCATTGGTCTGTGCACAAAATCTTGCGACTAAACCTCTTGCGTGTTTCGTGTAAACCACAATGGTTTTCAGTTTTCCTTCTTTTAATTCGTAAAAATCAAAATCAATAATTTGATGGTTGAGTTTTTTACAGTCAACCGCTTTAAAATATTCATTACTTGCAAGATTCAGGAGGATTTCATTCTTTTTCATTTCAGAATTTAGCTGTTCCGTTATCTTTTCTCTCCAGAATTCGTAAAGATTTTTATATTCATCAAATTCAAAAGGTCTTCCCATTTCCAGCCTATAAAGCATCACTTTATCCGAAGGTTTCAGCAATCCGTATAATCCGGAAAGAATTCTCTGGTTTTTCTGAAGATAATCTACTGCATCTTTGTCTAATGTTTTGGCATCCAATCCTCTGTAAACCTCTCCTGTAAAGGCAAATAGAGCAGGGGCGGATTCTTTTGCAGAAGGTTTTGCTTTCCATTTTTGGTTTCTTTCCCAGTTTTCGTCTGCTAATTTGGCAGAAATTTCCATCAGCTCAGAAAGATATTTCGGCGATTTCTGTTTTAAGTAAGAGTGTATAAATTCTGACTGTTCAATGAATTTAGGCGTTGTGGTTTTCAACAGGTCGGTTGAATTTTCCACATTCATTAATTTGGCAGGGGATGTAACTATTTTCATAATGTTAAAAGGCAGATAAATGTTTGAAATTGATAAGATTCATGATCATGAGTGAGACAAAATCGTACATAAAATGACACATGATTACAATCTTAATGTTAGAATATTTTTTATAAAACAAAGCAAAAACAACTCCAATGAAGAAAGGAATGATCACCTGACTTATCGTTCCATACGTCATGTGAAGAATTCCGAATAGAAAAGCGGAAACTGCAATGCCTGCGTATTGATTTTTATAAATTTTTTCAATTCTCGGCTGCATATAACCGCGCATCAGAAGTTCTTCCACCACTCCCGCTGTTAAGCAGGTAAAAATAATCAACGGATAATTGTTTTTAAAAATGAATGAAAGCTGTGCGATTTTATCACTCGTATTTTCGTGGGTGATGATTTTGATGAAAAGATTTAAAAAAGCGCCACCAACTGCACAAATTAAATAAAGACGGAGTATTTTTTTCAGATAAAATGAGAAAGAATAGTTTTTGTCTTTCCACAGCAGAAAAGGTTGTTTTTCGATAAGGAAACTGTACAGAAAAATTATTGCCAAAACCATCCATAGCACAATTCTGGAATATAAAAATGCAGTTGCAGTAAAGGTTTTTTCTCCCGTCATCATCGTAATAAAAGGAAAAATATACAGCATTACTGCGGCGAGCAAAACAAATGTAAGAAGAATTCCTAAGGAATATTTTCCGTTCAGACTCATATTAAAAACCTTCAGTCATCATTTTAAATAAAAAGACAAAGCTTTTTTATAATTAAATATTTCCTTTTCCCTGACGGATAATTTCAGGTTCTCCCGAAGTAAGGTCTACAATTGTGGAAGCCATATTATCTCCATAACCGGAATCAATTACGATATCAACCAGGTGATCGTATTTTTCGGCGATCAGTTCAGGATCGGTAGAATATTCGATAATTTCATCATCATCTTTAATGGATGTGGAAGCAATAGGATGTCCTAATTTTTCAACAATTAATTGTGGAATCGGATGATCGGGAACACGGATTCCGATGGTCTTATGACCTTTGTAAGCCAGTGGCAGACTTTTATTGGCATCCAGAATGAAGGTAAAAGGTCCCGGAAGATGGCTTTTCAGAAATCTGAAGATAGACGTGTCAATCGGTCTTGTAAAATCTGAAAGATGGCTTAAATCATTACAGATAATGGAGAATTTCGACTTTTCGAGCTTTATTTTTTTGATCTGGACAAGCTTTTCCATCGCTTTAATATCAAAAATATTACAGCCTAAAGCATAGACGGTATCGGAAGGATAGATAATTAATCCACCATTGTTTAAAGTTTTAATAACCTCATTAATAAGGTTTTCCTGAGGGTTATCCGGATAAATTTTCAATATTTTTGCCATAGTTCAAAGATACGAATATTAAAATAGTTTTCATGAAAGTCCTTTATTTAAAAGAAAAATTAGGAGTTTTAAAAATAATTCGTATATTTGCAATCCAATATCGCGGGATGGAGCAGTAGGTAGCTCGTCGGGCTCATAACCCGAAGGTCATCGGTTCGAGTCCGGTTCCCGCTACTAAGTAAACGTTTGTGTCGGTAACGTTTTTAAAAATATACCGCGGGATGGAGCAGTAGGTAGCTCGTCGGGCTCATAACCCGAAGGTCATCGGTTCGAGTCCGGTTCCCGCTACTAAGACAGTGTTTTCGGTAAACACTCTAAAAATACACCGCGGGGTGGAGCAGTAGGTAGCTCGTCGGGCTCATAACCCGAAGGTCGCACGTTCGAGTCGTGTCCCCGCTACTAAGATAACGCTTCGGTGGCGTTCAGAAAATACACCGCGGGATGGAGCAGTAGGTAGCTCGTCGGGCTCATAACCCGAAGGTCATCGGTTCGAGTCCGGTTCCCGCTACTATTGTAAAGAGTGTTGCAATTTTTTGTGATACTCTTTTTTATTTATGCGAGCCGGCAAATGCTTTTGTGGCTTAATTTGTGCAGGTATTGTGATACACTTAAATCATAATATCATGTATAAAAAAATTCTCGCAGGTTTGGGCGGAGCAATCGCATTGAACCTTCTGCACGAAACCATCAGGAAAAATTTTGATAATGTCCCCGAAATCAATAAAGTGGGAGAGGAAGCTTTAAATAAAACTTTGGCTAAAACTGATACCGAAATTACAGATCATGATAAGCTGTATGCTGCAACCTTAGCCGGAGATATTATTGGCAACGGAATGTATTATGCAACTACCGCCACCACAGGTTTTAATATTGCTTCAGGATTGGCGATGGGAATCGGAGCCATTACACTTCCGCAAAAGATAGGTCTGGATGAAAATCCTGTCGCTGAAACTACCCAAAAGAAAGTAATGACGGTGGCTTATTATCTTTTCGGAGCCATTGTGACTAAATTTATTTACGATAAAATAAAATAATCTACTATAAAAATTTTAAGGCGGTTTCAAAGTTAAGGCAATGCTGAATTATACTTTTGAAACCGCTTATTTTTTTACATTTTTTTCAGGGAAGAAGCTTTGTGAACGGCTGATTTTCCTGTTTTTTCGCTCATGACTTCGTATTGTGGTTCATCCTCTGTCGCTCTTCTCTGCTTATCCATGAATACAAAGTCTTTTTTATGAATTTTTGTAATCTTTCCGTGAGTTTCTCCGTTGCTGGAATTCCATCTCACCATGTCTCCTTTTTTTAATGTGCTCATTTTTGTTTGGATTTGGTTGTGATGTACAATTCACTTATTATGCCATATTTTAAAGTTTATAAGAGGAAGATTTGGCTGCGCTTATTTAAATCAGATAAGTCACATAAGTTTTGTGAGTTATTTAAAAATAAAGATCACTTAAGAGAAAATCAAAGATTTTCATAAACTAATGCGTTCTTCTATGCTGTATGCCGATCAATAAGTTCTCATGTGACTTATGTGTTAAATTTAAATATTTCAAATTTTCAAAATAATAAAAGTCATAGCTTTAAAAATTAATATGTTCTTCTACGCTTCATGCCGATCAAATGAAAGTTCATGTGACTTATGTGTTTAAATTGAAATTTACCTCCGAAAATAAAACTTTGGATTGTAGATTTATAATTAACCTGAGTTCGGGATAAGTCTTGTTAAACGCAAGGTTAAACAAGGAGATTTAACTATTAAGAATTCAGCTTTTAAGATATACAAAGGCGTAAAACTTATCAAAGTAATACCATTTTTGTCTTTTTTAAATAAACGAAGTGCCTTTGTTTAGCTTACAAACTTTCAATAAGTAAAAAAATCTCTTGTTTTTCTTTGCGATAAATCAATTAATTAAATTTATTTCTTATCCTGAAATGAGGTTAAATAGAATAAAACTGGAACTCATCAAAAGTTTTCCTATCACATAAGAGAAAATCAAAGATTTTTAAAAACTAATGTGTTCTTCTATGCTTTATGCCGATCAATAAATTCTCATGTGACTTATGTGTCTAAATTAAAAATTTACCTCCGAAAATAAAACTTTGAATTGTAAATTCATCATTAAATAAAAAATCCCGCTTAAAAAAGCAGGATTCCGTATCATTTAATTAAAAAAATAAATTATTGTGCTAACTGATTGAAAGGCGTAAGTGCATTATCATCTGCCATTGTCTGCCCGATAAAATCTTTCTTCTGATTTCCTTTCATTCTGTTGGCTGCATCATTTCCGTTAAAGAAAGACTCGCTTAGTTTTGTGGTGATTTCAGAAGGGTTAAACTCAAATTTTGTATCGCCGTCCACTCCAAGATATCCGTTCTTTCTTGTAAGATTCGTGATGTAGTTGTTATAGTTAATCAGAGTACCTCTGAACATATCATTGTGATATTCCATGCACTTCTTCGCTTTTTTGGAAGAATTGTTCAGGATGCAGTTGTTCATATTTCCTCTGTACAGTCTCCATTCAAGCTCTACTTTTCCGTATTCTTTTGCCAGAGCGGTTTTACCGTTAGAAAGAATATTCGGATTGCTTTCTTTTTCACTGATCTCTTTTAAATGCTTGATCACTAATGGAACTGTATTTTCGATTTTGTTTTTAGCTTCTCCTACCGCGCTGAAATCTGCTGCCGGAGAACCTTTCTTTTGAGCGGTAGTAATGTTAAAAATAAGTAATAATAGTACAATTAATAAATTATATCTTTTCATGAGAAATTTTTAAAGCACTAAAATAAATATAATTTCCCGGTTTAGACAAATACATTTTAAATTTATTTAATAAAAATTAACAATTTTATAACGTAAGTGGTTCATTATTGTTAAAATGATGTTTTTAAACTTTTTATGAAAGTCATTTTTTAAGATAATTCCCCAAAATTCTTATATATTTTTAATATCTTTAAGGGAACAACACACGATACTAAAATCACATTTTAAGGCTATGAATCATAAGATTATTGCTTTTACTTTATTATGTACCACAAAATTGTTCTGTCAGGAGCTTACTTTGCAGCAATGCATAGAAAAAGGAAAGCAGAATAATGTTGCCGTAAAACTGGCAGAACAGTCTTTGGAAACAAGGCAGAAAATAGCACAGTCCGGCAAAAATAATATTCTTCCCAAAGTCGATTTTCTTGGTGGATATAACTACATCGGAGAACCCATCAGAGTAAATCTTCAGCAGGTAAAAGACGGAATTGTGGAAGGTTCAGCCAGTCAGAGTGCCTATTCTGCCAATGCGGCTTATCAGCAGATCACAGGAAATCCGCTTCCGCAGCAGGTTCAGAATGTTATTTATCAGACTTCAAAAGATATCATCAGTGCGGTTTATCCCAATTACAATCCCGCCATTGCCAAACAGAGTTATTTTCTTGCAGGAATACTTGTAAGACAGCCGATTTATCTCGGAGGAAAGCTGAATGCTTCCAGAGAACTTTCGAAACAGCAGGTGGAAAGCGGGAAAGCCAATCTGGAATCTATTCAGAATCTTAATTCTTACAATATTTCACTGAACTATATTCAGATCATGTATCTCAATTCCATGATCAAAAAGCAGGAGAAAATGGCAGAAGCTCTGGAAAGCAATGAAAAGTATGCGCAAAATCTTCTGAAAGCTGAGATCATCCCGCCTTATCTTAAAAACTGGTCAGATATTGCCAAAATTCAGGGCGAAACTACTCTTAAAAATTTACGGCTTGAAAAGGAAAACACGTTACTGACTTTAAAAGATCTTATGGGAATTCCTCTTGATGAATCTTTGGAAATTAACGAAGAATTAAATGAAAATATTGAAGTCAACAGTTTTGGTTCCTCAGATAAAAATACTGATCTGAAATTATTACAGAGTAAGAAAAAAGAAGCACAAACCACGAACGATATTACAAAATCTCTGTCTAAACCCAATATTTTTGCCATTGGAAATTACCAGTTTTTCAGAAATGATCTTCCTTTAATCACGCCGCCGTGGTTAGTGGGCGTAGAAGTTCAGTGGACTCTTTTTGATCCTGAAAGAAGATCCAGAAATCAGGCTTCTGAATCTTTGGTGAAAGAGGCAGATCTGTTAATTGATCAGAAACAGAAATCGGTGGATCTCGCTGTCAGAATTTCTGAAAATAAACTCATCAGTTTCAAAGAGCAGAAAGAAACCTTGGATCTTGCGAGAAAACAGGCATATACCACTACAGAAATGGTGAGAAAAAGAATGGAAAACAGCCTTTCTTCCGTAAAAGATGTAAACGATGCACTGCAGCTTCAGTATGAGGCAGAGAAATTGTATTACACATCTCTGGTGGCTTATCAGACGGTGGTAGCAACCTATTTTTATATTACAGGAAACGTCGAAAATATTACCAATTACATTCCCTAAACAAGATGAAAAATTTTATAAAAAATTACTGGGCAGTATGTATTCCAATTGTTGTATTAGTCATCGCGCTGATTTATCTTCTTCAGAACAAATCTTCCGACAGCAGCAGCAAAGATGCGGTTATAGGAATGGTAGATGCTGAATTTGTGGACGTTTCGGCTTCACTTCCGGGTAGAGTTTTGGAGCTTTTGGTAAAGGAAGGCGATGATGTAAAGGAAGGACAGATTATTGCACAGATGAAAACCTCCGAGATCGAAAGCATACAGTCTCAGGTTTCAGAAGCGGTAAAAATTGCACAGAATCAACTGGATAAAGTAAATCGCGGAGTAGAACCGGAAGTATTGAAATCAGCCGAGAATTTACAGCAGATTGCACAACAGCAGATGGATCTGATGTCTAAAACGTACAGCCGTTTTCAGAATTTATATGCTGAAGGAGTCGTTTCCGGACAGGAACGCGATGTTATTTATTTCAAATACAAAGCAGCCCAGAAAGAACTGGAAACTGCCAATCTTAATGTTCAGCTTTTGAAAAGAGGAAACAATGAAGAGCTTAGAAACTCAGCACAGTCGGTTTTAAATCAGGCAAAAAGCGCAGATGAACTTACGCAGGAAATAAAAGAAAATGCTTCTGTAAAAGCACCTGCTTCCGGAATAATTTCTACGGTAATTGCCAAAAAAGGAGAAATGGTAAATGCGGGGTATCCGATGATGACGATTCAGAAAGATCAGTCTTTTTTTGTCAAATTTAATCTCCGCCAGAATCAGATGACGAAAATAAATAAAGGAAGTCTGGTAACCATGAAAATTCCCGGCTGTACCCCAGAAAAAGTTCAGGGAAAAGTGGCAGAACTGGCTCCGGCTTTAGGCTACGCAGACTGGGTTCCGGAAAAGCAGAACGGAGAATTTGAACTCAGAACATTTCAGATCAAAGTAAGACCGGAAAACGCAGGTTCCATCAAAGGACTTCGTTCAGGAATGACGGCACAGCTTATTTTTCAATAATTTAATTCACAAGAAGAACCTTGAAAACAATCAGCCAGATTATCATTCGGGAGTGGAAACGGATTTTTTCGATTCCGAATTTTTATGTGGTTTTATTGGTCATTCCGCCTATAATATTTCTTTTTTACGGATTAATTTACCAGAAGCAGTTTGCAAAAGAACTTCCGATGGCAGTTTGGGATGAAGATCAGTCTTCTGTTTCCAGACAGCTTACGGATATGATGGATCACAGCGATCTTATTCATATTACACAAAAGGTTTCAAGCAATGCAGAAATAGAAAAATTAATGAAGGAAGGAAAGATTTTCGGAGCTGTACATTTTCCTAGAAATATGGAGTCGGATGTTAAAAAAAATCATCAGTCGAACATTACTTTGTATACCAACGGAGCGTATCTGGTTCCTGCAAAAATGATTTATAAAGGAGCTGCAGAAGTCATTATAAAAGGCGGTCTTGCCGTAGTTCTCCAGAAAGCGGAAAAGCAGGGAATGCCTGCTGAACAGGCAACAGCTTTGGTTCAGCCGATAAAACTGAATACCACAACGCTCTACAATCCGGATTTTAATTATCAGATGTATTTAACACCCGGACTGATTACAGTCGGGCTTCAAATGGCTTTGGTCGTAGCTTCTGTTTTAATTTTAAATCTTGAATTTAAACGGAATACGATTGATGAACTCTTAAAAATTTCCGCTTCTTCCTCACAGATCGTAGTCGGAAAAACACTTGCTCATCTTTGCATTTCATGGATTCTCTTTGTATTGGTTGCTTACATTGTATTTCCTGTTTTTGAACTGGGAAAACCGCAGACCGATTTCAATTTTTTCCTGATCTATACTTTAATGTCTTTAGCCTGCATCGGCATCGGAATGATGCTTTCCGCAATATCCAATAATCTGCTATTTGTAACCGATGTGGCTCTGTTTTTTACTTCTCCGGCTTTTGTTTTCAGCGGTTTTACATTTCCGCGCTGGGCGATGCCTTGGTACGATCAGTTTTATGCAGACATTATGCCTTATACCCACTTTCTGGATGGTTTTATTAAGCTTTATTTCATGGAGCTTCCTTTATCATATGCAATGCCTGAGATTTTTAAACTGCTGATTTTTATCGGAGTAACATTTCCTTTAAGCATTGTGTTTTTTCAGAGAAAAATTAATAACTATCTTAAAGAAAAGAGCATATGAAGGAGATCATTGAAATATTTAAAAGAGAGCTTCGGAATGTTTCGAAAGATTCGAGTCTGTTTCTGATTTTGCTTCTCGCTCCGATTCTGTACGCATTTATGTATGGAAGTATTTATTTAAACAAAGGTGAAGAAAAGGTAAAACTGGCGTTAATTGATGATGACGGAACCTCCATTTCCAGAACATTGACGCAGCAGTTCAATTCCACTTCCATGATTGAAATCGTTCCGGCTTCAAATATTGCGGAAGGACAGGAAAAAATGTATCAGGGTGAAGTTCAGGGGTATTTTTATATTCAGTCAGGATTCGAGAGAAATATTTTATCGCAGAAACAGGCAAATGTGAATATGGTTCTCAATGCTTCCCGTTTTTTACCTTCCAGCGATTTACTCAGCACTGCGACCAAAGTATGTTTAACGGTTGGAGCAGGAGTGAGGAAAACGTACTTTAACAAAAAGGGAATGGGAGAAGATGAATCCATGAAAATGACGAATCCCATCAATATGGATTACCGTCCGCTTTACAATGCGAGTATGACATATGGAGGGTTTCTGTTGCCTGGTTTATTGGCGATTATTCTTCAGCAGACACTTCTGATTGGCGTTGCGGCGGCTTTTACCTCAGAAAGAGAAGAAAATAAACTGCTGAATCTTTATGAAATTTCAAAACAGAGCATTTCTAAAATGATTTTTGGGAAAAGCATTCTTTACTTTTTTGCTTTTATGATTTTCGGATTGTTTTTCGCTGTAGTGAATTTCTCTGTTTTCGGAGTTGAAATTCGCGGAAACGCCATTGATCTTGTGGTAATTTTTGCGTTATTTATTTCTACAATTATCATTTTCGGAATGCTGATCGGTAGTTTTTTTAAGACGAAACTGTTTGCATTTCAGGTTCTTGTATTTTCCTCTTATCCGATATTTCTGATTACGGGATATTCAATGCCGTATCAGGCGCTGCCGAAATTTGTTCAGTTTTTGTCTGATGCTTTGCCGACATCTCCATTTTTAAAGACCTTTATTTCTATTGTACAATCCGGAGGTTCGCTTTCAGATAATCTACCGTCGGTCATTCATCTGATTATTTTATGGATCATTTTTGAAGGTCTTCTGATTTTGAGAATAAAATATTTGGTCACTTCATCAATAACAGAAAATAAAAAATAGGAGTAATCTTTTTGGAGATCAATGGATTTTTAAAACCAAGCAAATAATCCTTCCAAAATTTCTTTAACAAATTTTAATAAAATTTATTTATTTGATTATCAATCATTTATATGTTTTAATCTTTTATCACTAAAAAAATAGTTGTTTGGATGGATTTTATTTCTACATTTGTATAACTAATTTCTTAGTGATATAAAATTTTCGTGAATATTTTTATATCACGTTTAATGATAAAAATGAAAAGGATATGAAAATTCAGACTTTAACAAAAGCCGAAGAACAGGTGATGCAGTATTTATGGAAACTGGAAAAAGGATTTCTGAAAGACGTTCTTGATCTTTTTCCTGAACCGAAGCCTCACACCAATACCGTTTCTACCATTTTAAAAGTGCTGAAAGAAAAAGAATTTGTAGACTATAATGTATACGGAAGACAGCATGAGTATTTTCCGTTGGTTTCTAAGGAGCAATATTCCGGAAAAACCATTAAAAGTCTGGTGAAAAATTATTTCAAAGGATCTTACAAAAGTGCCGTTTCTTTTCTGGTCGAAAAAAATGAAATGACGGTGGAAGATCTTGAGATGCTGTTAAACGAACTTAAAAAGAAAAACTAACCATGGAAACTGTACTTCTCTATTTCGGAAAAGTTATTTTATGTTCCGGTGTAACGTTTCTGTATTATCAGTTGTCTTTAAAAGACAAGACGTTTCATCACTACAACAGATTTTATCTTTTGTCTGCGATGCTCATTTCTTTATTGCTTCCTTTAATAAAGGTTGAAGACTTTACCATTGAAGTAAGCAATGACTTATATAAGTTGATAGATCAGGTACAGAATTTTAATACAATTAAAAACTCAAACAATGATTACATTTATTTTAGAATTATTTTTTCGGCTTTGGGACTTGTTTCTTTCTATTTTTTAGGAAGATTTGTCTACGGGATTTTCAGAATCCAAAAGCTTAAAAGTCAGTTTCAGAAAGAAAGTTTCGATGGGATTAATTTTTACCATACAAACTTATCCGAAGCTCCTTTTTCTTACTTTAAAAATCTTTTCTGGAAGAATTCCATCACACTGAATTCTGATCTCGGGAAACAGATTTTGAAGCATGAAATGGTGCATATTGAACAGAAACACTCCTTCGATAAAATTTTTATTGAGATTATTACCTCTGTTTTCTGGTTCAATCCTTTTTTTCATCTCATCAAAAAAGAAATTAGTTTAATTCACGAATATATGGCTGATAAAAAAGCCGTAAAACAATCGGACACCAAAGCATTTGCGCAGATGCTTTTAGCAAGCCACTTTTCCGGAAACCAGTTGCCTGCAACCAGTCCGTTTCTTAGTTCAAATCTAAAAAAACGATTAAAAATGTTACAAAAACCTAAAACCAAATTCGGGTATGCGCGTAGAATTTTTGCATTGCCGGTAGTATTTTCTGTTGCGTTTGCTTATTTGGTAAATGCCAAAAACCAAGAAATTAAAGCAACAAATATAGAAATTGAGAAAGCCGTTTCTCAGATTAAAAAAGGAGATAAAATTGTTATTAAAAAAGATACCATTACTCCAGATTCAAAAGATCGAATTGTCGTAACACCAAAAGTGTATAAAAAATCGGAAGACGACAAAAAAATAGCAGATTTAAGCAAAAAGATTCAGGAAAAAAGCCAGAATCTGAAGAATTTTAAGCCTGAAAGTGACGAGTACAATAAAAACCTCGAAGAAATCGGAAAATTATCCGGAGAAATCGGAAAAATTGCAAGCTCAAAAGATTTTCTGAAATCGGCAATGGTGATCCGAATGGACGGAAAAGATGTTAATATCAACGATTATTTTAAATCCAAAGAATGGAAAGATCAAATGAAAGAGCTGGAAGAACTTAATATTGAAATTCCCGATATTCCAGAAATGAATTTTGAATTTTCCGATGCTCCTCCAAGTCCGCCCAATGCACCGAAAGCGCCAAACGCTCCAAAAGTAAAAGTATATTCTTTCCGTGATTCCAGAGATATGAAATGGTCGCCGGAATCTGAAAACAGCTTCAATTTTTCTACACCAAAAGTAAAAGAATCCGCTGCAATCGCTAAGAGAAGAGCAAAACTTGAAAAGGAAAGAGCCAAGCTGGAAGAAAAAAGAGCCAAATTAGAAGGCGAAAGAGCTAAACTGGAAGCAGAACGAAGAGCTTTGGACGGAGACAGAAAAGTGTACATTTATGGCAATACTTTCAGAAGCTTTCCGGATGAAAAAGTGTTTAAAATCCATGCCGACAATATTAAAATCGATAATAAAAATCAATCTGTTGTTGCTTCGGGCATCAAAAATCTGAACGGAGCAGGAGATATGAAGATCTATATTAACGGAAAAGAATCTACCAATGAAGAAATGCAGGCTCTGGATTCTAAAACCATTAAAAGAATGGATGTAAACAAAAGAAACATCGACGGAAAAATGCAGGGCGAAATCCGAATTCAGACTAAATAATCAAGTTTTTTAAACTCTGCTGATTATTTCAAAATAACAGCAGAGTTTTTTTTAAAATGCAGCTTATGAAATATAAATTACTCCTCTTTTTATTGGCGGGAATTCTTGCCAATGCACAGATCAACCGTTTTTTCTATGATTACAAATTCATTCCCGATTCCAATAATAAGGAAGACGTGAAAAGTGAAATGATGTACCTTGATATTGATAAAAACGGTTCGAATTATTACAGCAGAACAAAATTTGTCGCCGATTCCACTTCCAGAGCAGAACTGGAAAAGCAGATCAAATCGTTTTCCGGAAATATCAGTGTTAACAGAAGAGAAAATCCGGGACAGGTTTCATTCAAAGTAACCAAAAGTTATCCCGATTTTAAAACATATCTTTTCAGAAGTGTTTCTTCGGATCAATATAAAATCAGAGAAGATCAGAAACCGGAATGGAAAATTTTATCCGACAAGCAGAAAATCGGGGAATACAATACGCAGAAAGCAACCACAAACTTTGGCGGAAGAGAATGGATTGCGTGGTTTTCTACGGATATTCCTTTTCAGGACGGACCTTATAAATTCTACGGTTTACCGGGACTGATTGTTAAAATTGAAGATACTACAGGTTCCCACATCATGACTTTAGTCGGAAATAAAAAGGTTACCCAAGCTGCTGCTTCAGAAAAAGAACCGGAACTTCCGCAAAACATCAGGGTTTTCGGAATGGGCGGAAAAGAGCTTGAAGTAACGGAAGATCAGTTCAGAAAAGCGTGGAAAGATTATGTAAATGATCCTGCTAAAAACATGAGGGAAATGATGATGAGGAATACCGATAATTCTAAGATGACTTTTAAAGTAAAAACTTCAGACGGAAAAGAAATCTCAGATCCTAATCAGGTTTTCAGGGAAATGGAAAAGAGAACAAAAGAATCTCTGGCAAAAAATAACAATCCTATTGAGCCGGATCTGGTAAAATAACAGGTTAAATATTTCTTAAAACAGGGCAAAAGTAATTTCTGCCCTGTTTTGTTTTTATTATCTTTAGAACTGCAAATCATAAAATATGACGGAAAAGGAAAAATGTGCGAAAGGACTTTTGTATAATGCCAATTACGACCAGGAACTTATTGAAGAAAGAATTAAAGTGAAAGATCTTTGTCAGGAATACAACCTCCTGAAAAATTCTGATGCTGAAGGAAGAGCGGCACTGCTGAGAAAGATTTTAGGCAAAACAAAACAGAATATCTGCATAGAACCCAGTTTCTGGTGCGATTACGGATATAATATTGAAGTGGGAGAGAATTTCTATTCGAATCATAATCTGGTAATTCTGGATTGTGCGAAAGTAACTTTCGGAGATCATGTTTTTATAGGTCCCAACTGTAGTTTTTATACGGCAAATCATCCCATAGATTTTAAACAAAGAAACGAAGGTCTTGAATCTGCTCATCCCATTACAGTAGGAGATAACGTATGGTTCGGAGGAAATGTAGTGGTTCTTCCCGGAATTTCTATCGGAAATAACTCTGTGATCGGAGCGGGAAGTGTTGTTACAAAAGATATTCCGGACAATGTGGTTGCAGTGGGAAATCCTTGTAAAGTGATGAAGAATATAATGAATTAAAAATTTAAACTAAATAAAAAATATTAATGAAGAAGATCATTATTGCGTTTGCGTTGCTATTGGGAATGCTGTTTAATGCTCAGAATAAACGTTTTGTTTATGAGTACAGATTTGTTTCAGATTCTACAAAAAAAGATGTATCGATCACAGAATCCATATACCTTGATGTTTCTAAAAAAGGTTCGAAATTTTACAGCAGAGATAAATATATTTCAGATTCGTTGATCGAGGCTCAGTCGAAACATCAGAACGGAGATTTTTCTAAAATTAATTTCGGAATGGTTCCTTATGTTGTTCAAAAATCTTATCCCGACTATAAAATTTTGTTCTTCAATCGTTTGGATATGGATGAATACAAAGTTTCTGATGACAGGAAAATAGAATGGAAAATTTTACCTGAAAAAGAAAAAGTAGGTGAATTTAATGCGCAAAAAGCAACAACAGATTTCGCCGGAAGAAAATGGACGGCTTGGTTTGTTGCCGATATTCCTATTCAGGACGGGCCGTATAAATTTCATGGATTACCGGGATTAATTGTTAAGCTGGAAGATAAGACAAATTCTCATTCTTATGTTTTAAAGGAAATTAAAGATTTAAAAGACCAGGAATGGAAAAGTCAGGAAGAAAATCACAGATTCGGAGCATTGGTTCCTTTAAATCAGGAAAAATATAAAAAACAGTTTCTGGATTACCGGATCAATCCTACAAAAGGAATACGGCAGATGCTTTCCAGCGGAACCAAAATCATTATGACCGACGAAAAAGGAAATAAGCTGGATGTGGAAGACATGATTCGAGAGCGTGAGAGAAAAGTGAAAGAAGACAATGCAAAAGACAATAATCTTCTGGAACTGGATTTACTGAAATAATAATTACTGCGCGGAAACGAAGTTTCCGCGCAGTAATTTATTCTGAAATATAAAAGATATATTAAGATAATTTCTGAGAATCTGCAACAAACTGAGCCAATCCGCTGTCTGTTAAAGGATGTTTCAGTAAACTCAAGATCGGAGGAAGCGGTGAAGTAATCACATCTGCTCCGATTTTAGCACAGTCGATAATGTGCATCGAATGACGGATAGAAGCTGCTAAAATTTCAGTTTCATACATATAATTATCAAAAATCAATCTGATTTCCTGAATTAAATTTAATCCGTCAGTTGAAATATCATCCAGTCTTCCCAGGAAAGGAGAAACATAAGTTGCACCCGCTTTCGCAGCCAAAAGAGCCTGTCCCGGAGAGAAAATCAGCGTACAGTTCGTTTTGATCCCTTTATCTGAAAAATATTTTAACGCTTTAATTCCGTCTTTGATCATCGGGATTTTCACCACAATATTCGGGTGGATTGCTGCCAATTCGTCCCCTTCTTTAATCATTTCTTCATACGTTGTAGAAAGAACTTCCGCAGAAATATCTCCGTCTACAATTTCGCAGATGGCTTTGTAATGATTTTTAATTGCTTCAGCTCCCTGAATTCCTTCTTTTGCCATTAAAGACGGGTTGGTTGTTACCCCATCAAGAATTCCAAGATCTTTCGCTTCTTTTATTTGCTCTAAATTAGCAGTGTCAATAAAAAATTTCATTTGTTTTACAGATTTATTTTTTACAAAGATAATCATTCCTTTTTGAGTGGAAAATTAATTAAAGATGAGATTCTGCATTCAGGAAGAGTTTCTCTTTAAACAAAAGTTAAATAGTAGAGAATACAATTCCCCTCTTTCGGAGGAGTGGCAAAAAATCAAAGAATTTTTGACGGGGTGGTTAAAGATTAACAGTTTTAAAATAATCACTAATTTAGTTAACAATAAAGTAGTAATGAAAAACCATTTCACCGCGAAACTTGAAATTATCGGAATTAATCCGTTTATTTTTCTTCCTGAAGAAATTCTTGCCGCCGTATTTGAAAATTCAGGCAAAAATAAAAGTCCGATTCCCGTAAAAGGAACGGTGAACGGCAAAGAATTTAAGCAGAATTTAATGAAATATAAGGGAGAATGGCGGTTGTATATTAATGTAACCATGCTAAAAGATTCCCCGAAAAGGATTGGCGAAACACTTGATATTTTTATTGAATATGATGACTCCGAGAGAAAAATTTCTATGCATTCTGACTTGGAGAAAGCCATCAACGAAAACCCTGTCGCCTTAAAAAACTTTGAAAATTTAACCCCTTCAAGAAAATCAGAGCTGATAAAATATATCAATCATCTGAAAACTGAAAAAAGCATCCAGGGAAATATTCAGAAAATCATTCAGCATCTGGAAGGAGAATCAGACTTTTTCGGCAGGAAAATTTAATAAAAAGAAAAAAGATCCAAAGACATTGTCCTCGGATCTTTCACAACTATGAATTTAAAGCTTTGCTTAACTTTACAGCATCCTGATTGGTAGGATCGTACTGTAAGGATTTAGCAATATGCTCCTTTGCTTTATCAGGATTGCTCTGCTGTTCGGAGAACGCTACGTAAAAATAGGCATATGCCAGATTTTTCTTATTCTGTTCCACCTCTTCAGGTTTTACCGTTGCAATATACTTTTCATAAGCCAGTTTTGCATTGGCATCGTCTTTCGCAGACTGATAGGCATAAGCCTGACTATAATAAGATGGCGCCCAATCCGGTACTAAAGCCGAAATCTTTTTCCATGTATCAATTGCGTTTGTCCAGTCTGAAGCATCCTGATACGCTCCGGCTAATTTTGCCAAAGCTTCGGTATCTTTCGGGTTGGCTTCGATTTGTTTTTTTAGACCGTCAATGGTTAGATTTCCTGTCGACTGAGCGGTTGTTGTGGTTGTTTTTGCAGCAGTTGTACTGTCTGTCTGTGTCGTCTGCGCATTTACAAAACTTGCGGTTCCTATAAACATCAAACCTAAAAACAGGTTTTGGATATTACTTTTAATCATTTTCATAATCTTACATTTTTCAAGTTGATAATTAAAGTTCAATTATAATTCCATAAACGATTAAATTTTAGAACCTTTAAACTTTTTTGGAAAATATTAACGGGATTCTATGTTTTTTTATCATTATTTTTGATTCGCTGCAGATTCGGTTATCTTTGTAACACAACGATTATAAGACAAATTATCCGTTATGAATATCATTTTGGCATCAACTTCCACACTCTTTGGTGGAGCATATCTGGAATATCTGAGAGAAGAATTAATCAAATTATATGATGGAATCGACGAAATCATTTTCGTGCCTTTCGCAAGACCGGGCGGAATTTCTCATGACGATTATACAGCAAAAGCACGTTCTTTTTTTGAAACCATAAATATTAAAGTGAAAGGTCTTCACGAATTTGAGGATAAAACACAAGCCATAAACAGCGCGAAAGCATTTTTTACAGGAGGCGGAAATACTTTTTTACTGGTAAAAACTTTACATGAAGAAGGCTTGATGAATGTTTTGAAAGAAAATGTTGAAGGCGGAAAACCTTATCTGGGATGCAGCGCAGGAAGCAATATCGGCGGACAGAATATGAAAACAACGAACGATATGCCGATTGTATATCCTCCAAGTTTTGATTGTATGGGGTTGGTTCCGTTCAATATCAATCCGCATTATCTTGATCCGAATCCTGAACTTAAACATAATGGTGAAACCAGAGAAACCAGAATCAAAGAATTTTTAACGCAGAATGATCTAAAAGTTGTCGGACTTCGTGAAGGAAACTGGATCAGAAGAATGAGCGATAAAATTACCGTTGAAGGAACCGAACTCACGAGAATTTTTGAGAAAGGGAAGGAACCTTATGAAATCGAACCCGGAACTGAACTGTAAATTTTATTTTAATTATATTTGAATTGAAGAATTTGATTTGTAATCATATGTAAATAAAATCAGATGCTTTTGCAGACTCAGCATGACATTTCTAATACTAATCTAATTTAACGGTTTATTTGTAGCGACGTCATGCTGAGCTTGTAAATCATATCAATAAGAAAATATAACAGATTCTTCATTCCTGACAAAGACAATAAAAAGTTTATAAAAAAACGCAATGAAAAAGACATTGGCTGTTCTTACATTATCCACGCAGATTATTTTTGCCCAAAATATTACTCAGAAACTGGATGAAGCAACCAAAAACCTGATGAATTCTTCAGGGGCAATTTCGTCTAACTTATCATTTTATGTTTCCGATGAAAATGGAAATTTCATTTACGAATATCAGGGAAATAAAGGACTTTCCACAGCTTCTACGCAGAAAATATTTACTGCAGGAGCGGCTTTGGAGACTTTAGGAAAGAACTACACCTATAAGACTACTTCATCATATTCCGGAAATATTTCTGGTGGAAATCTGAACGGAAATCTTTTCATCAGCTCAACCGGAGATCCCACATTGGGAAGCTGGAGATATGAAGCTTATAAACCCGAAATTTTTAAGCAGAAATTAATTGATGCCATAAAAAAGTCCGGGATTAAAAAAATTTCAGGAGATCTTGTGATCGACGATTCTTACTTTGATCATCAGACGATTCCGGGAGGATGGCCATGGAATGATCTTGGAAATTATTACGGAGCAGGAGTTTGGGGGATCAACTGGCGCGAAAATCAGTTCGACATCAATATCAACGGAAATGAATTCAAAAGCTTCTCTTATCCGCTTGAAGGAGTTAACTGGCTGAATGATCTTAAAGTGGGTGGAAGTTCAGATCAGAGTCTGATTTTTACGGCGCCGCATTCTGACGTTGCACTGATTAACGGAACTTTACCCGCCAAAACGGTTACAGTTTCCGGTGCGGTTCCCAATCCGCCTTTGCAGCTTGGAGCGGAAGTGAAACAATGGCTGAAAGATTCGGGAATTGATTTTTCGGGGAAAGTGGTTACCAATTCCCAACTGGAAATTGAAGGAAAAAAAGCATTGCAGGCTCCGAAAAATAATATTATTCTTACCTACGAATCGCCGACTTTGGATAAAATTATTTACTGGTTTCTGAGAAAGAGCATCAATTTTTACGGTGAAACTTTAATAAAAACATTAGGAAAAGAGAAAAAAGGCGATCCAAGTTTTAAAAGCGGAGTAGCTTATTTAAAAGAATTCTGGAAATCAAAGGGAATCAATCCGAATATGATTAATTTTGCCGACGGAAGCGGACTTTCTCCGCAAAATTATGTTGCGGCAAAAGCAGAAGTTCAGGCTTTGCTGTACGCCAGAAAACAGCCTTGGTTTGAATCTTATTATGATGGTTTTCCAACGCATGATAACGGTATGAAAATGAAAAGCGGAACGATGAGCGATACCAAATCTTATGCAGGATATCACACCTCAAAAGACGGAAAAAAATATGTTTTCTCCATTATCATCAACAATTATGAAGGGAGCGGAAGCACGGAACTGCAGAAAATCCTGAATGTTTTAAAATAAATTTGCCTTGAAGAAATCCATATTTGCAAGACTTAACAACTGGATTATTTTTACGCTGATGACAATTGTTGTCTTAACGATTGTTATTGCTTCCACGATCCTTTTTAATTTTCTCCGAAAAGAAGAAGTAAAAAGGGTAGATATTTTAGTAACTGCGCTGAAATTTCAGCAGGAAGTGAAGGTTCCGAGTCTGGAAATTCAGGCATTGCTGCTGCAGATTTACAGTTCCAATACCACGATTCCGGTGATTATTCTCGATAAGGACGGACAGATTATTGAGCATAAAAATATTCCGCGCGATATTGAAAATAATTCTGCTGAAATTGTTGCTCTGGCTAATAAAATGGCTAAAAGTTATCCGCCGATCGAAATAAAGGTTCCCAATGCAAACAATCAGTTTGTATACTATGATAATTCCGAACTGCTGAATAATCTTCGGTATTCTCCTTATATTTTAGGGTTTTTCATTCTGTGTTATTTTCTTTTTTCATTCTGGTTTTTACGGACGATTAAAAAAACGGACGAAGGCTATCTTTGGGCAGGTCTGGCTAAAGAAACTGCACACCAGATCGGAACTCCATTGTCTTCGATGATCGGCTGGATGGAAATTATGAAGCTGGATACTCCGGATTCCGAAGGCGTTCATGAAATTGAAAAAGATATTGAGAGATTAAGAACGATTTCCGAGAGGTTTTCGAAGATCGGTTCTGTTCCGGAACTGAATGATAAAGATTTCAACTCCACCATTCAGGAAAATTACGATTATCTGAAAACAAGAATTTCAAGAAAGATCAATTTCGGACTTCACCTTCCCAATTACACGATTTTGGTTCCCCATAATAAAATCCTGATGAGCTGGGTGATTGAAAATCTGGTTAAAAATGCGGTTGATGCGATGAAAGGAGAGGGCTCTATTTCTATGTCGGTTTTAGAAAGAAATAAAAATATCGTTGTGGAAGTTCAGGATACCGGAAGCGGAATGACGAAACAACAGGCGAGAAATGCTTTTAAACCGGGCTATTCTACCAAAAAACGAGGTTGGGGACTGGGATTGTCTCTGGCAAAAAGAGTGATTCAGGAGTATCACAACGGAGATATTAAAATTTCCCAGACTGAAATAGGAAAGGGAACGACTTTTAGGATTACGATTAAGAAAGGATAAATTGTTTCAGGAATGTGCTGCGTAAAGTTTGTCATTCCGGAGGAATCTAAGCTGCGAAATTTATATTTTGATTTTTGTTAACTGACAATTTTTTATTGAATATTTATAAGGAGTGACCTGAATTTTAGCCCTGATTGAAGCTTTGTTTGAGCTCATTTTGTGTATTTTGGTTTGCGGTGGCGAAGCCGCCGCAAACCAAAATACACAAAATAGCGAGTGCGGAAAGCAGGAAAAAGCTCCTGAAAATTAGCCATCATTTAGAGCATTTACAAAGACTTCGACAAGCTCAGTCTGACAAAATTTCAAAATAGAAGTTGGATTTAGCAATGTCATGCTGAACTTGCAGAAACGTCCGTTTGCTCAAAAACTCTTGCTGCCCACATTGACAATAAAAAAAGCGGAGAAAATTCCCCGCTTTATTACTAAGTCCTAATTTTAATCTTAGCTGCATTTATTTTTTTCCGGTTAACCACTGATCCTGTAATTTTTGTTCAGCGGCTGTTGGATTAGATTTGAACTGAAGCGTTTCGATCGTCATTTTATCCAGAATTGCTTTTCCTTTAAGATCGATTTTCTCTGTTTTGTCACCATTCTTTCTTAAAACGGTTACCGTTACATTTTGCCCTTCCTTTACAGATTTCGCATATTCTACAAACGACTGGATATTCTGAACGTTGATGGTTTTTCCGTCCAGAGCAACGATTTTATCAGTGATTTTAAATCCGATGCTTTTTGAAAAAGGAGACAGAGCAGAACTTTCGTCGAATACAAATGCATTGTCCTTATCATCAAAACCGGTCTGTTGAGGATCTTTAATGAACCAGAAAATTGGCGGAGTTTCCTGTTTTTTTGCTTCTACACCAACAAGACTCAGATATTGTGCATAAGGCGTCGGCTGATCTCCTGCAATGTATTTATTATAGAAATCTTTTACCTGAGGATACCCTGTAACTGTTACCAGTTCGTCAATCAGTTTATCGTCTTTAAACGGTTTGTTTTCCCCAAATCGCTGCGACAGTTTTCTGATCATGTCACGATAGCCCATTTCTCCGTTGGACAGCTTTCTCAATTCGATATCAAGACACATCGCAAGAAGCGCACCTTTTTCATAAACGTTTCTATACTGGTCTTTATACTCGTCTTTCAGAACATTTTTACTCATTACCGTGAAAGGCATGGTATCGTTATAGTTCTTGGAGTTGGCGATTTTTTCGCTCATTCTCTGAAGGAATTCGTCTTTTGTGATCAGACCTTCCTGAATCTGGAATAAATTTGCAAAATACTCTGTTCCGCCTTCATACATCCACAAATGCTGAGACATTTTCGGATCTGCATAATCGAAATAATGAATTTCTTCCGAATGTGTTTTCAAAGGATTTACCGTATGGAAAAACTCGTGAGAAACAACGTCCGTAATGGTTTTGTCAATCGCATCTTTTGGCATCATTTCAGGCAGGACAACACTTGTGGATTCGTGGTGTTCCAAAGCTCCGAAACCTTTGATATGCGGTTCTTCCATCCCTGAAAGATAAAGCATGATCGCATATTTTTTGTTGGTGTTCATGTCACCTAAGAATTTCTTCTGGGCAATCACCGTTTTCTCAAGATTTTCTTTGAAATCAGCGGCTTTGTATTTTCCTGTCGGAGAATAAACGCCCAATACAAGATCCATTCCTCCCGCATTGAACGTAACATAATCCGGTTTTGTGTACATTAACGGAGAATCAGTAACTTTTGCGTAATTGGCTAAAGTATAGGTATCTGTAGATTCAGATTTATCCTGATCTACCAAAGCGGTTGTTCCGTAGAAATCCGTTGGTTTCTGAATAATTAACTGATAAGGAACGTCCTGCATATTATCAATATAACCTACAAATCCGTGGGTATTGATCAGATAAACTTTTCCGGTTTCAATATCAGTTCCCGAAGGTGAAAATACCGCTTTGTGTTTGGAATCGTCCATTTCTTCATCAAAACTGTCATTCACAAGATAAGTTACTTTGCTTAAATTCTGAGCGTTTTTCAGAGCGTAAGTGTTGTCATTTACTTTTGTGAAAGCAATCTCTTTTCCTTTGTTATCTAAAAATTTAATTCCTTCCACGAATCTTCCGTAATCGTCTACAGAATAAGTTCCCGGAACCGTTTTAGGAAAATGAAACTTCACGTCACCAGATTTCATTTTTGGAAATTCCATCGTTACGGCAACCTTATCGTCTTTTACATTTACCAGATCTATCGTAGTTTTTATAGACTGTGCATTTACAAAAAACGCAGCCAGTAATCCTAAACTTAGTGCTATTTTTTTCATTGAGTTCAAATTATATCTAAGTAGTTGATGAAAAATTGATTTTGTTACTTTAAAAGTTTTAAATTTTTGTTAAAATTTACAGAGAGTAATTAATTTAATACTGATTCCTGGATAAATCAAACAAAAAAGCAAAACCGAAAAACGATTTTGCTTCTATGATTAAGTTTTACTGTACCTTTTTATAATCGATATAATAATTTTCGTTAAACTGTACCGGAGTTCCTTTTTTTAGCTTTACAGTCTGCCATTGCTCGATTGGATTAATGGTGATTCCGTCAATAATAATAGGAAGTTTTAAATTCTTCACAACGTTGGTGTAGCGGAATTTCAGTTCTTCGCCTTTCTGGGAATATTCCAGTGTCGGAATTTTTGTGGTTCTCAGATATTGATTGAAAACACTTGAAAAATCGATTCTGGATTTCTTTGAAATGTAATTTTCGATTTGTTCGGTGGTAACCGTCTGATGATAAAAATCTTTATTGATTCCTCTTAAAATTTCTCTGAATTTCGCATCGTTATTGATGATCTGACGGATCGTATGAAGCATACTTGCGCCTTTCGGATACATATCGCCGCTTCCTTCATTTCTTACGCCGTATTTTCCGATGATCGGAACATCATTCTGAATGCCGTTACGAATTCCTCCGGCATAAATATCCGCAGATTTTTTGTCCATATATTTTTCGGTGAACAAGACTTCGGAGTACATCGTGAAACCTTCGTGTACCCACATATCTGCCTGATCTTTTGCGGTAATATTATTCGCAAACCACTCGTGTCCGCTTTCGTGAACAATGATGTAATCCCAGTTTAATCCAACTCCCGTTCCGGAAAGATCCTGTCCCAGATAACCGTTTTGGTAAGCATTTCCGTACGCAACGTTACTTTGGTGCTCCATTCCCAAATAAGGGGAATCTACAAGCTTGTAAGAATCTTCATAGAAAGGATAGGGTCCAAACCAGTATTCAAAGGCTGAAAGCATTGGTTTTACCTGCTGAAACTGTTTTTTTGCTTTGTCTAAATTATAATCAATTACCCAGTAATCCAGATCCAGTTTCCCTTTTTCTCCGTTAAAAGTATCTTTGAAGTTCACATATTTTCCAATATTCGGAATAATAGAGTAGGCGTTAATCGGATTTTTAACTTCCCATGTGTAAGCCATTTTATCACCTTCTGTTTTTTTGCTTATTAATCTTCCGTTTCCAACCCCCACTAAATCTTTGGGAGTAATGATTTTCATCACAACGCCATTGTCGGGTTCATCGTCCCAGATATCTTTGGTAGGAAGCCAGATAGAAGCTCCGATTCCTTCATCGGCAACGCTCATCCACGGATTTCCGTTTTCATCTTTGGTGAAAACCCAGCCTCCGTCCCAAGGTGCCCGTTTTGCAATGGTCGGATTTCCGGAATAGGTGACGTCAATTGTATATTTTTCTCCTTTTTTAAAGCTTTTATTGGTTTTGATCCAGATAAAATCGCCATCCTGTTTATATTCTGCAACCGGAAAGGTGGCTTCCACTTTGTCCGCTTTCATTGGCTGCTGTAGATCAATCTGAAACGTAGGGTTTGTAACGTCTTTAATGATCTCAAAACTGATCTTGTTGTTTCCTTTAATGCTTTTCTGGGCAAAATCCGGTTCTACGGAAAGGTCATATTTTTTGACGTCCCAAAAGTTTCGGAATTGTGTATTGGAACCTTTTAAGGTATCCTGTTTCGTGAAAACCTTATCTTTCTCGAAAAACTGTCCGAAAGAAAGACTTGCCGCAAACAAAAGCGTATATGAAAGTTTTTTCATCTGAATTAAATTATAATCGCTAAAATAGAAATTTAATAGACGTAAAATTCAGCTTATCTAAATTATTACGATCTTTTTAATTAGACGAAAGAAGTAAATGTTTGTTACATTCTTTGTTGTTATCATTTCGGAATCAATAGTTTATAAGTAAAATTCCCCTCCTCTGGAGGGGTGTCAAAAATTCTTTAGAATTTTTGACGGGGTGGTTAAAAAACACAATCCGCAAAAGACTTATTATCAATATTTTCAGAAACAATTCTTTTCCACACAAAAACCCTAGCCGCGATTGCAGCAATTGTCTGAGCTCATTTCTTTGGATTCGGGGCGGCGGT
>NZ_JAULSJ010000048.1:0-25277 GCF_030518295.1 Chryseobacterium urinae
GTTAAAGCGAATTTCCAGAATAATAAAAGCGCTCAAATGAATAAAATCAAAGATTTTTAAAAACTGTTGTGATCTTATTACTTATAATCACCAACTTTAAATAAACGTTTTGTTCATCTTTTGCATCTTTTGAGGTTAAATAAAAACTTTAAACAGATTTAATATAAAAAGGCAAGTTTGTAATCCAGACTTGCCTTTATTTTTTATCGTAAAAAAAATCTTCGAATTATAATGCTCTTTCCACTTTTGCATTCAGTTCTTTGAAAACAGTTCCGAATTCATCAATAATATTGGTGGGAAGAACAGATTCTTTAGAGTGCTTTTCAGAAGCAAATTCTGCGGCTCTGCCGTGAAACCAGACTCCTAAAATTGCAGCTTCTTTTTCTGAGTAATGCTGTGCTAAAAAGGAGGTGATTATTCCGGTTAAAATATCTCCGCTTCCTCCTTTCGCCAGTCCTGAATTTCCTGTAATATTGTAAAAAACATCTCCTTCCGGCGTGATGACCTGTGCATGATGATCTTTCAAAACAATATAAATTCCAAGTTCTTTGGCTTTACTTTTAGCCAGTTTTACCCTTTCAAAAGAATTTTCGGTAGTTCCGAATAGTCTTTCAAACTCTTTCGGATGAGGTGTTATAATGGAATTTTCAGGAATTATCTTTAAATTTTTCGAATCCTGTGAAATGATATTCAATGCATCGGCATCCAAAATCAAAGGCTTAGAATGATTTTTTAAAAAGGTAAGAAAACTTTTTACGGTCTCTTCGTTTGTTCCTAAACCGGGACCAATTCCGTAAACTGCATTATCATCCTTTTCAAAATGATCTATGAAATCATTTCCGCCTTCGATAAACATGGCTTCCGGATTCGAGGTCTGCAAAACTTCATAACCGCATTTTGGAGCCAGTGTAAAAGTAAGTCCGGCTCCTGATTTCAGGGCAGATTTTGCAGAAAGAACCACCGCACCTATTTTTCCGTAACTTCCACCTGCAATAATTACTTTTCCGTAAGTTCCTTTGTGAGAAAACTCGTTTCTCGGTCTGAAAATATCTTTAATCATATCTTCATTAATAACAAAATCTTCTGTTTTTGTTTCTGTAATATAGTCCTCACTTATATTAATATCCAGAACTTTTACTTTCCCCGCATATTTTCCGGTTTCGGGATGAAGAAAAGTTTTTTTCCAGAACTGAAAACTCAATGTATAATCTGCCTTAAAAATAGTAGCATTTTCAGCAGAAACAGTATCTGCAAAAAGTCCGGAAGGCGTATCAACAGAAATTTTAAGATTACTTTTCAGGTTCAGAAAATCGATCAGTTCTTCAAATTCTCCTTCAATATTTTTAGATAAACCGGTTCCGAAAAGAGCATCGATAATTACCGTTCTGTTATCAAACCTATACTCTTTTGCTTCTTTAAATTCTCTGATGAAAACACCCGAAAATTCTTTTAGTTCCCTGAAATTATTTCCTGCATCCGAAGAAAATTTAGCTTTGGTATTGGTAAAAACATCTACATCAAAACCTTTCAGATGAAGCATTCTCGCAATGGCAAAACCATCGCCTCCATTGTTTCCTTTACCGCAAAAAACCGCAAAATTTCTATGATTTTTACAATTCTCAAAAATCCAGTCAACGCAGGATTGTGCTGCTCTTTCCATTAGCTGACCAGAAGAGACAGGCTCATTTTTTATCGTATATTCATCCCCGTTTCGAATCTGTTCCGCTGTAAAAATTTTCATATTTAATATTGTATTTTGTATTAAAAGCAATTTACGAAAAAGAATTTTTAAATGCTCTGAAAAGAATTATGTGGATCTCTTAATTAAGAAACTTTCACATTTTATCATATTTGATTAATATTTAGTTATGAAAAGGCAAAATTTATATTTTTTTTTTGTAATTTAAACCCATATTTTATGAAAATAATACTTAAAAAAAATATAAATTATGGGATTTGTAAAAGAATTTAAAGAGTTTGCGATTAAGGGTAATGCTTTCGATCTTGCTGTCGGTGTCATCATCGGTGGAGCTTTCGGAAAAATTGTAACCAGCGTTATCGATGATTTAATTATGCCAATTGTTGCTGCCATTGTAGGAAAACCGGATTTCAGCAGTATCTATTTTGCAATGGGAAAAGGAGCTGAAAATATTCCGGCTGGAGCTACTCTAGCCAAAGCGAAAGAGATTGCGCCTGATGCCGCTATTTTTGCGTATGGTAATTTTATTACGGTTGCCATTAATTTCCTTTTACTGGCACTTGTTGTATTTATTATGGTAAAAGCCATTAACAAAATGAAGAAAGAAGAAGCTGCCGCTCCGGAAGCTCCTGCTGCTCCTACAGCAACAGAACAATTGCTTGCGGAAATCCGTGATGAGCTGAAAAAGAAGAATTAAAAAAATTCGTTATAAAACAAGACTCCGGCGCAACTTTGTTGCGCCGGAGCTTTTATATTTTATCAAAAAAATTACTGAATCTGTAAAATACTTGAAATCTGTTCTGCCAGAGAAAGCCCGATTCTGTCCTGCGCTTCCAGGGTAGATGCACCTGTATGCGGCGTCATGGAGATTTTCGGATGATTTAAAATTTCCTTTGAAGGAGTCGGTTCGTTAATGAATACATCCAAACCTGCAAACTTCACTTTTCCGGAATTCAAAGCTTCAATTAAAGCGGCTTCGTCAATTACTCCGCCTCTTGAACAGTTTACAATGGCTACTCCGTCTTTCATCATTTCAAATTCATTTTTTCCGATCATATAACCGTCTTTCTGAGCCGGAACGTGAAGCGTAATAAAATCTGAATGTTTCAGAACATCGTGAAGCGGTTCTGTTTCAATATCCACATTAATGAACTGATTGTTGTAAAACTTAACTTTAATACTTGCTTTTCCTACATTATTATCTGCGGCAATTACTCTCATTCCAAGACCTAAAGCAATTTTAGCAACTTCCTGCCCTATTCTTCCCATTCCGACAATCCCGATGGTTTTACCTTTCAGCTCAATTCCTGCAGCATACGCTTTTTTAAGACCTGCAAATTCGGTGTCTCCTACCAAAGGCATTTTTCTGTTAGAATCCTGTAAAAATCTTGCTCCTGAGAACAGGTGTGCAAAAACCAGCTCGGCAACCGATTCTGAAGATGCAGAAGGGGTATTGATCACATGAATTCCTTTTTCTCTTGCATAATCCACATCAATATTATCCATTCCTACTCCACCTCTTCCGATGATTTCGATGGAAGGACAGTTATCGATAATGTCTTTTCTCACCTGTGTTGCACTGCGTACCAAAATCGTACGGATCTGGTGCTCATTAATGTAATCCACCAACTGTTCCTGCGGAACTTTTGTCGTAATTACTTCAAAACCTTTTTCTTTCAATGCATCAATACCGGATTGATCCAAACCGTCGTTTGCTAAAACTTTCATAAAACTTTTATAGATTTAATATTTGAGAAAATCAATACGATTAAAAACTATTTATCATAATATTTAATCGTTTAATCTTTTTCCTTATTTTTTTACTCGTCTTCTTTGAAAACTTCAATCGTAACCTGTTTTTCAACCAAGTCTGTAAATCTTCCTTTATATCTTGTTGCTCGTACCAGATGATTGTCGATCCAGTGGTAATTTCCGCCTCTTGGTTTTCCGCATAAAACACTGTGATATTTAAATCCGTGCTTATCCAGCCAGTCTATGGTAATTTGCTTTAAGTTTTCTGTTCTTGACGTGAAAAAACAAATCTGGTGACCTTCGTCATACCATTTGTTGATGGTTTCCAGAGCATCAGGAAAAGGCTCACAGGTAACCATTCTTTCAGGTTCTTCGTTCGGAACGTCTTCTGTAATGGTTCCGTCAATATCAATTAAATAGTTTTTTACGCCGTCCTTAAGAATCGGACTAATGTGTTCTATGTACTCTAATTCCATCATAAAAATTTGAACTGCAAAGTTACATTTTTTGCACCAAAAAGGCTTGTTAAACTTGCTTTATATTAAATTTTTACGTTAAAAACATTTATTTAATGAATAATATCAATAATTAATTTGCTTTTACTACAATTTTAATTAAAATTTTTCTCTTTTGTAAAATCTGAATCTCTGTATTTCATTCAAAATCTTAAATATAAAGGAAACACATCAGGTTAAAAATCAAAAAATATGATGTTTCACCAAAAATTTCCAAAATACATTTATTACACTTACATTTGTAGGAATGGAAGAATTCGTAGTTTTAGTAAATCCTGAAGACAAAGTTCTTGGCTTTATGGAAAAGCAGCAGGCGCACATCAACGGCTTACTGCATCGCGCTTTTTCAGTTTTTTTATTCAACAGCAATGGCGAAATGCTTTTGCAGAAAAGGGCTTCCGGAAAATATCATTCTCCTCTGAAATGGACCAATGCAGTCTGTTCGCACCCGAGAAGTGAAGAAACTTATCTTGAAGGAGCCAAAAGAAGAGTGAAAGAAGAGTTGGGAATTGATGTGGAGCTTTCAGAAAAATTTAATTTTATTTATAAAGCCGATGTGGGAAACGGGCTTTGGGAACACGAACTTGATCATGTTTTTACAGGAACTTTTGAAGGTGAATTCTATTTAAACAAAGAGGAAGTGGAAGAAGTACGCTACATTTCCCTCGAAAATCTCAACCAAGAAATTTCTGAAAATCCTGATAACTTTACAGAATGGTTTAAAATCATTCTCGAAGAATATAAACATAATCTGCACTGATGAAAAAGTTTTTTCTTATCATTTCTTTTGTAACCGCATCTTTATTTTCTGCACAGTCTGTCCCGACGAAAGTGTACGAAAACGACAATTATTCCATCACGCTTCCGGAAGGCTGGAAAGTAACCAACGACAGCGATATCATCAATATTTTTCCGGGCAATGAGATTGGGGCCATTACGATTTCAGAATACCACGATCTTAATCTTCCGAAAACGGAAACTAAAAAATTCATTCTCGCGCTTTACAAGTCTTCGGATGACGAGAAGAAAATAAAAAGCAAAAGCGGAAAAAAAGGATACACAGAATATTTTTACGAATATGATGATGACCATGAAAAACTGCACTGGATCACCAAAGTTTTTCAGAAAGACAGAGATTTGTTTCTGGTGACCATCAACTGTACACAAAAGTACTGGAACGGAAATTATATGAAGCTTTTCAACGAGGCTTTCGACAGTTTTAAAATAAAGAAATAGAAATAAAAATTAAATATGAAGAAAACAGCATTGTACGACAAACACGTTTCTTTGGGAGCTAAAATCGTACCTTTCGCAGGCTTTGAAATGCCTGTACAATATTCCGGAGTTACTGAAGAGCATTTTGCCGTAAGAGAAAAAGCAGGTCTGTTCGATGTGTCTCATATGGGACAGTTTTTCATTGAAGGAGTGGGTTCCAAAGAACTTTTACAGTACGTTACCACCAACAATGTAGATGCTCTGGAAAACGGAAAAGCTCAGTATTCTTGTCTTCCGAACGAAAACGGAGGAATTGTAGACGATCTTATCGTTTACAAAATAGAAGACGACAAATATTTCGTGGTTGTCAATGCTTCAAATATTGATAAAGACTGGGATCATATCTCCAAATACAATACTTTCGGAGCAAAGATGACGAATGCTTCAGACGAAATGTCTTTATTGGCAGTTCAGGGACCGAAAGCGACTGAAATTCTTCAGAAATTAACCGCAACCACCCTTTCTGAAATTCCTTACTATCATTTTACAGTAGGTTCTGTAGCGGGAGTAAGTGAGGTGATTATTTCCAATACAGGCTACACCGGAAGCGGAGGTTTTGAGATTTATTTTAAAAACGAATCTGCCGAAAAACTTTGGGACGCTATTATTGAAGCGGGTGCAGAAGAAGGAATTATTCCTTGCGGACTGGCTTCCAGAGATACATTGAGACTGGAAAAAGGATTCTGCCTTTACGGAAACGACATTGATGATACGACTTCACCAATTGAGGCAGGTTTGGGATGGATTACAAAATTTGATAAAGATTTTGTGTCTAAAGAGACATTTGCCAAGCAAAAAGAAGAAGGCGTTACCAGAAAATTAGTAGGTTTTGAATTAACGGACAAAGGGGTTCCAAGACACGACTACCCTGTTGTAGACGCAGAAGGAAACGTTATCGGAAAAGTAACTTCGGGAACGCAGTCTCCAATGAAAAAAGTAGGTTTAGGTCTTGCGTACGTAGATAAACCTCACTTTAAATTAGGTTCTGAAATCTTCATTCAGGTAAGAAATAAAAACATTCCTGCAAAAGTGGTGAAAGCTCCTTTTGTATAATTGATTGTTTTTTTAACAACTATAAAAACCGCCTTGCAGAATTTGTGAGGCGGTTATTTTTTGGAGCTGTTTCCGGCTATCCACTCTATCTTTAGTTTTTTGCCGGAGCGAAGCTCCGGCAAAAAACTAAAGGATGCCGTTTCTATCCGGGCTAAAATAATTATATTGCAATACATTTTTTCGTACTATTACAAAAATTTTTTCTGATGAAAAAAATGGTATTCCTCTGTATCATCATACTTATTGCAGTTTACATTTTCTATCCTGTTTTTGACAGTGAAGGAATTTCTTATCTCATTATTTTCTGCTGTTTTGCAACGCTCTGTTTTACCATTGCAAAAATAATGACGGGAAATTTCCCAACAGATTATGAATCAACAGAAAAAGAGATGAACAGACTTTATTCAGAAGACGGAATTTTCAGTTATACAGCAGAAGGTTTTTATTTCAAAAAAGAATCAAAGCCAAAACAATACATTAAATATTCAGATATTATAGAAGTAAATTCGTTCTCTATTCGTTTTATGCAAGATCAAACTCAATCCGGTCTTGAAATAATTACGGTCAATGAAAAATATGAATTTCTAGATCAATATTGTACAGGAATGGAGAAATTCACCGAAAAGTTTTCCGAAAACCTTCCTTTTCATCAGAACGACGAATTAAAAATGATGAATAATAATGGTCTGGAAAAAAGAAATTTATTTTTAAGATCATATCAAAACCGCTTTACAGAATTACATAACAGTTAATTTTTGAAAGTGATTTTGTTTAGGACTTCCGTCAGTTGCAGTCGCTTCACGCAAATTGTTTGAGACTTCCTGCAATTTTTAGTATACCGAAAAAACCTCACAGGTTTTAAAAACCTGTGAGGTTTTGGAAGAATTCGTTAAAAATTATTATTTATCAATAAGAAATATACTTTACCTTAGAAGCTCCGTTTTTAATATTAAGGTTTAATCTTTCAATTAAAAAACGGACATCCATTACAAAATTCTTCTTTAGGTATCTGTCTTCGATGTCTTTTCCCCAGCATATTTTCTTATAGAAATCAGTATTTTTTACCAATGCAGTTTCCAATTCAATCAATTTCAATCGTAAAGGTTCTATTTCGATAAATTTTTCATATTCTTCCCAAAAATCCAAGATTCCTAAATCTATCTCTAAAACTTTTTCTATTTGTCTTAGTAATCTCATTTCGTTATCACCTGCATCGTAAACATCTTCTCCCGACATTATCATGTTCAGTCCGTCTCTATGATCAAAATCATAATGGCTTACCAACTCCGAATATTCTTTTCGGGGTTCTTCAATATCAAAAACAAAATAAATTTCTAAACCAAAACCCATTACTTATTTTATATCAAAAAACTCCCGCAAAGCTTCCACATTCTTCTTTTCATTTCCAACAAAAATATTATCATCGGTAATGAAAACGGGACGTTTCAAAAAAGAATAATGATCCAGAAGCAAATCTTTAAAATCATTTTCCGAAAGAGATTTTACATCTATATCCCTTTGTTTGATCTGGGTAGACTTTTTACTGAACAGTGCTTCATAAGAATTTGTTTTTTCATACATTTCTGCAAGCTCTTCTTTGGTAACAGGAGTTTTTTTTATTTCCCGAAGTTCCCAGTCTTTAAGATCAAACTCAGCCATTATTTTTTTACACGTACCACACGTATTCAGGTAAAATACTTTTTTCATTGAGAGATTTATTTTGATGGTTAAGAGAAAATTTTAACATTTTCATTCTTCAAAAGTAAGATTTAATCCAAAATTTTAAAAATTATAAATACCTTTATTCAAATTTTAAAAAGAATGGACAACAAACCGATCACTTTTCAGTTTATTTCAGAACCTTCAGACGTCAACTACGGCGGAAATGTACATGGAGGGAGCGTCATGAAATGGATTGATCAGGCGGGTTATGCCTGCGCAACAACTTGGAGCGGAAATTACTCCGTAACAGTATATGTTGGCGGAATCCGTTTCTACGAACCCATCAAAATCGGGGAAATTGTAAAAGTGGAAGCGCAGGTTATTTACACAGGTTCATCGAGTATGCATATTTCCATCAATGTATTTTCCAGAAACCTGAAACAACCGAATTTTGATAAAAAAACACACTGTATCATTGTATTTGTTGCCGTAGACGAAAACGGAAAAAAACTTCCCGTTCCGAAATGGATTCCGGAAACAGAAGAGGAAAAACAGCAAGAAAAGTATGCGATTCGTCTAATGGAACTGAGAACTCAGATTGAGGATGAAATGAAGCCTTTTCTTTAGAATTTTTAACGGTTCTGTAAACAAAGATTTAAAAGCAGAAATATCTTCTGAAAAATGATTTATAATTTTTATCTTTGCAGTACACAAGGAAATGGTGTTCTTCCTTACCCAACCGCTTTCCAAAAGCTGATGACGCCTGATTAAAAGATTATTAACAGTAATTGATCAGGAAAAATATGTCTCAACATCAACGAACTTTAAGCCGTACAATAAAATTTTACACAGGTTTTTTCTTCAGAAAATATCCGGCTCTTCCTTACATTCTGAAATGGCTATTCATCAGTCTTATTATCGGGATTTTAGTCGGAAGCGCTTCTGCCGGCTTTTTAAAATCTCTGCAATGGGCAACCGATTTCAGGGAAAATCATCTCTGGCTGATTGCATTTTTACCTGTTGGAGGATTTTTAACGGGACTTTTGTATCATTATTTCGGAAAAGATGTGGAAGCGGGAAACAATTTGCTGCTCGAAAATATTCAGGAGCCAAAAGAAATCATTCCTTTTAAAATGGCACCTTTTGTTTATTTAGGAACAATGGTCACGCATTTTTTCGGAGGTTCTGCAGGTCGTGAAGGAACGGCGCTTCAAATGGCGGGAGCAATTTCCGATCAACTGACGAAAATCCTGAAACTTGATAAAAATGACAGAAAAATTCTACTGATTTCGGCTATTGCGGCAGGTTTTGGTTCGGTTTTCGGAACTCCTTTAGCCGGAGCGGTTTTTGGGCTAGAAGTTTTCCTGATCGGGAGAATTCGATACAATGCTATTTTTCCGGCTTTCACTTCGGCTGTTTTGGCTGATCTTGTCACCAATTTGTGGAAAGCAAAACATACACATTATCATATCGATCTTATTCCAAAAATTGAGTTTCTGCCTGTTTTGTATAGTGTTTTGGCAGGAATCATTTTTGGAATCTGTGCGGCAGCTTTCAGCAAAATGATTCATTTTATGGGTGCTGCTTTTAAATCTAAAATAAAATATCCTCCGCTTCGTCCCGTTATCGGCGGAATTCTTGTTGCTGTTGCCGTTTTCGCAATGGGATCCACAAGATACATCGGTCTTGGAATTCCAACCATTGTAGAATCTTTCGAAAAACAGCTTCCGCTTTATGATTTTGCCTTTAAAATGATGTTTACCATCGTTACGCTTTCTGCAGGATTTAAAGGCGGTGAAGTTACTCCCCTTTTCTTTATCGGAGCGACATTGGGAAGTGCATTGTCATTATTTATTCCGCTTCCGTTCGGTTTACTTGCCGGAATGGGATTTGTGGCTGTTTTTGCGGGCGCAACCAACACTCCGCTTGCGTGTATGCTTATGGGAATTGAACTTTTTGGAGCAGAATGCGGAATCTATGTTGCGATTGCATGCATTGTATCTTATTTATTTTCAGGAAATAACAGTATTTATACAAAACAAAAGATCGGTGAAGCAAAAAACAGTAGATTTGAACATCTTCATGATAAAAATTTCTCGGATTTGTAGAGTCGTTGATGGTTGATATTTGTCAGCAATTAAAGCTGTAATTTTACTCTAATTAAAAACCATCAACCGTCAACTAAAAACCAACAACCACAATGTTTGATTACAGATTAAAAGTTTTTCATACCGTTGCTTCCAGATCGAGTTTTACCAAAGCTTCGGAAGAACTGAATATTTCGCAGCCTGCCGTCACAAAGCATATTAAAGAAATTGAAAATCAATTAAATACTAAACTATTTGACAGAAAAGGAACTTCTATTCAACTGACGCAAAGCGGAAAAATTTTGTTTGAATATGCCGAAAAGATCAGAAATATTTACCGTGATTTGGAATTTGAAATCCATCAGATCAATCAGAAACATCGGGGAAAACTGATTATCGGAGCGAGTACAACCGTTGCCCAATATATTTTACCGGAGATTTTAGCCAAATTCAAATCTTATTATAAAGACATTAAAATTGAACTGACTACGTACAACACAGAAATGATTTCCGAACTGCTGAAAGACGGAAAAATTGATCTCGGAATTATTGAAGGGGAATCTCAGTCTAATTATTTTGATTATCAGAAGTTTAAAGCGGATGAAATTGTTCTGGTTGCAAAAACGAATCATTCTTTAGCCAATAAAACTCTGAATGTTAAGGATTTGTACGAAATAGAATTAATTTTAAGAGAACAGGGTTCCGGTTCTCTGGAGTTTATTCAGAATCGGTTGAAGGAAAAAGGCATTATTGCTGAAAATCTGAATGTTGTCATACAATTGGGAAGCAGCGAAAGTATTAAAAATTATCTTTTGCATTCAGATGCTCTGGCGTTTCTTTCGATCAGCACGGTTTTAAATGAATTGAAAAACAATCAATTAACGATTATTGATATTAAAAATTTCAGTATTGAAAGAAATTTTCATTTTATTCTTCCCAAAGGTGAACAATCTGAACTGATCCGCCTGTTTTTAAAATTTACCCATCAGATTTAAACGGCTTCCAATTATAAAACTGTTTACACTTTTTTAGTGCAAAAGATTTTAACACTTTAGTCATTTAAGTTTAATACTTAATGAAAAAAAGAACACATGAGTTAAAAAAATCTTTGGATTTTTTTCTTTGCAGATTTTGAAATACTTAAAATATCCCCCTACAGCCTTTTGTATCTTTTGCGGTTAAATTCAAAATTAGTTTGAACAAAAATTATAACTTAAAGTTATGCAGTATAACAAAATACAATTTACTTTGTAATGATAATTGTCGGAATTTTGAACCATCAATTTAAAATTCCTATCAATGAAAAGCTTTATCTCCAATGAAAGATCAAAGAAAATAATCTTCATTTTAATGGCAGTTGTATGCCTCACTCCTATTGTTTCTTCGCCTGTTGCTTTGCTTTTGGGATTTGTACTGGCGGTTTTTCTCGGAAATCCTTTTGAAAAGACTCTGCACCGGTATATTCATCTGCTGTTGCAGATTTCTATTGTAGGTCTTGGATTCGGGTTAAAGCTTGATGAGGCTCTTGAAGCGGGAAAATCGGGGTTGATTCTAACGGTAATCAGTATTTTTACAGTGATGATTCTGGGGTATTTTGCCGGAAAATTCCTTAAGCTTGAAAGACCTTTGTCGTATCTTATTTCTGTGGGAACCGCCATTTGTGGCGGAAGTGCCATTGCTGCAACTTCTCCCATCATTAAACCCAGCACGAAGCAGATTTCACTGGCTCTGGCTATTGTTTTTACGCTGAATTCTGTTGCTCTGTTTGTTTATCCGCCCATCGGTCATTTGCTGAATCTTACACAGGAACAATTCGGGTTATGGTGCGCCGTCGGAATTCACGATACGAGTTCTGTAGTAGGAGCGGCAGGAAAATACGGAAATGAAGCGCTTAAAATCGCTACTACGGTAAAGTTAGCCAGAGCATTGTGGATTATTCCGGTTTCTGTTATCACGATGTTTATTTTTAAAAGCAAGGAATCTAAAGTGAAAGTTCCATGGTTTATCGGTTATTTTATTGTGGCTATTTTGCTGAATACGTATTTTCCTTTTTTCAGTCAGCTAGGTTCCGGAATTACAGTTGGAGCGAAGGCAGGATTAAACTTAACGTTGTTTTTTATCGGTTCTACGCTGTCTGTACAAACTTTGAAGACCATTGGTTTTAAACCTCTTGCTTTGGCTGTTTTTCTGTGGATTTTCATCAGTACCGGAAGTCTGCTGTATATTTTGAATTTTGACTGATCTGTGTAAGAAATCCTGATATCCTAGCCTCGATTGTAGCAATTGTCTGAGCTCATTTTTGAGATTTGGCTGCGGCAGCTTCGCTACCGCAGCCAAATCTCAAAAATAGCGAGTGCGGAAAGCGAGATAAAGCTCCAAAATATTTTACAGCAAGACAGACATTTATACATTACAAAAACCTTTTGGAAGGTCCCAAAAGGCTTTTGCGTATTAAATGTGGAAATGTTTATTTCTAATTGAAATAAGTTCTTATATAGCTTCGTAGCAGGTATAAACCTGCGGACAAGCAATGTACTGAACACAATAAAACGGACCTGTTACAGATCCTGAACAACTGCATCCGCATTTTGAAAGATCCGGTGTTCCGCTTACGCCTCCAGTAATGTTTTTAAGATCGGCTTTTTTTAATTTTGTTGCTTTTTTCAAAAAATTTTGCATTGTAATGTGATTTTTGATGTTAAACGTTAGTTTTAGTTGCGTGCCAAAGTTAAACAAATATTCATTATTCAAAGCATAATTTACTATTATTTTTGATAATTTATTTATTCTCTTAAGCTTATTAAAACTGATAACGAAAATTTGAGATTATTATTTCTTAAACAGCAGAAATTATTCTGTAAATTCAAGATCCTTGTCGTGGGTTTCTGAAACCGTTAATGAAGAGTAGAAAGCCAGCCCGAAAACAATGAGTCCGACAATTGCCGCGCTTATAATCACCGAAAAATCTTTTTTGAAAAGATCAAAGGCGAAGATCATTACGGGAACCAATCCGCGAACCATGTTCGGAACAGTGGTTGTTGCGGTGTTTCTGATATTGGTTCCGAACTGTTCCGCAGCCAAGGTAACAAACATTGCCCAATATCCTGTTCCCAATCCGAGCCATACGCAGAAGATGTAATATTTTGTTTCGGTATCGGTATTTCCGAAAAGCATCAGTGCAACTCCGACAATCGTAAAAACCAACATATAAAAGATCGCCATTTTTCTGGATTTTAAAAAATGAGAGATAAAACCGCTCGCCAAATCTCCGGCAGAAATCCCAACATAAGCCCACATTATTGCTTTTCCGGGATTAAGATCCTTAATTCCGAGTTCAGGCGCAAACTGATTGGCTAAAACCGCCAGAATACCGATACAAAACCAAGTGGGCAATCCAATTGCTATGCATTTTAAATATCGTATCAAACGGTCTTTATTGGTGAAAAACGACAGAAAATTTCCTTTGGAAACCGACTGGTGTTCCATGGTTTTATAAATTCCGGATTCGGAAACACTGATTCTGAGAAATAAAAGCAGAATTCCCAAAACTCCTCCGATGATGTAGGAAATATTCCATCCTCCCGCCAATTCTACTGTTAACTGAGCTACAACAGCTCCCATTAATCCGAAACCGGCAACAACAGATGTTCCGATTGCTCTTAAATTCTTCGGCAGACTTTCAGAAACAAGGGTAATTCCGGCTCCGAGTTCTCCGGCTAATCCAATTCCTGCGATAAATCTTAATCCTGCATATTGATACACCAAATGATCTTTGGGGAAGTACGGTAAAAATCCACACGCAATATTCGCCAAAGAATAGACTAAAATAGAACCGAATAAAACGGAAAGTCTTCCTTTTTTGTCACCGAAAATCCCCCAGAAAATTCCGCCCAAGAGTAAACCAATCATCTGTGCATTAAGAATAAACGTTCCGTCGACATCAGGATTCAGCCCTAAAGCTTTTAAACTTGGAATTCTTACGATCCCGAATAAGAGTAAATCGTAGATATCTACAAAGTAGCCTAACGCGGAAATGATAACGGGAATAGAGAAAATGTACTTCAGTTTCGAAGAGGTGGAAAGTTCTTGCATTTTGGAGTTTTAAATTTTAAGTCTGTTTAAACTTTTTATTTAACCGCAAAAGTAGCAAAAGATGAACTAAACTTTTATTCAAAGTGTTGATTATAAATGAAAAAGATCACAATAGTTTATAAAAATCTTTGATTTTTATTCTTTTGAGCACTTTGATCATTTTGCAAATTTGCTTTATTATTATCTTTTGCCTCTTTTGCGGTTTATTCTGTAAATAGTTTAATTTTTTTTGCTAAAAATAAAAAACCTTCCAATTTCTTGAAAGGTTTTTATGAATTATCTTTTTCTGATTCTTATCTCGCAATATTCACAGCTCTCGTTTCTCTGATTACTGTTACTTTTACCTGTCCCGGATAAGTAAGTTCGTTCTGAATTTTTTCTGAGATGTCGTACGATAACTGAGAAGCTACTTCATCATTTACTTTTCCGCTTTCTACCATTACTCTTAACTCTCTCCCTGCCTGAATGGCATAAGCTGAAGAAACTCCGTCGAAACTTAATGCTGCAGATTCAAGGTCTTTCAGTCTTTGGATGTATGATTCCAGAACCTGTCTTCTTGCTCCCGGTCTTGCTCCTGAGATTGCATCGGCAACCTGAATGATCGGAGACAATAGTGAAGTCATTTCCACTTCGTCGTGGTGTGCTCCGATGGCATTTACAACTTCTGCATTTTCACCGTATTTTTCCGCCCATTGCATACCTAATAAAGCGTGAGGAAGTTCAGATTCCTGCTCCGGAACTTTACCGATATCGTGTAACAGACCTGCTCTTTTTGCTAATTTTACATTTAAGCCTAATTCAGCCGCCATTGTCGCCGCGATATTCGCCACTTCTCTTGAGTGCTGTAACAGGTTTTGTCCGTAAGAAGAACGGTATTTCATTCTACCAACGATTTTAATTAATTCAGGGTGTAATCCGTGGATTCCTAAATCGATAATCGTTCTTTTTCCTACTTCAATAATTTCCTCCTCGATTTGCTTTCTTGTTTTTTCAACAACTTCTTCGATTCTTGCAGGGTGAATTCTTCCGTCTGTTACCAATCTGTGAAGGGATAATCTTGCGATTTCTCTTCTTACCGGATCGAAGCATGAAAGAAGAATTGCTTCCGGAGTATCGTCTACAATAATTTCCACTCCTGTAACGGCTTCCAGAGCGCGGATATTTCTACCTTCTCTACCAATGATTCTTCCTTTTACCTCATCCGATTCGATGTTGAATACAGAAACTGAATTTTCGATTGCCTGTTCTGTTCCGATTCTCTGAATGGTCTGGATAACGATTTTTCTTGCTTCGCTTTTTGCATTAAGCTGCGCTTCTTCCATAATGCTCTGAACGTGCGCCTGAGCTCTTGTTTTCGCTTCCGCCTTCATGGTTTCTACCAATTCTGCTTTTGCTTCTTCCGCAGTGTAGTTGGCAATTTTTTCTAAAATTTCAACTTTTTTAGCGGTTGCAACATCCAATTCCTGCTGTTTTCTTTCTAAAATTTCTGTTTTTTTAGCATAATCAGCAATCTGCTTGTCCAGATCTTTTTCAAGTTTTCCGGTTTTGCTAAGCTCATCGTTCAGCTTGTGCTCCTTATCCTTGATTCTTTTTTCTACTTCCTGCATTTTCTTTTCTCTTGCCTGAATGTCTGCGTCGTGCTGAGATTTCAGTTCAAGGAATTTTTCTTTTGCCTGAAGATTCTTTTCTTTCTTTATGGATTCAGCCTGTACATTGGCTTTTTCTATAAGGTTTTCGGCATTTTTCTGTGCATCATCTATAATAAATTTTGCTTTGGTATTCAATGAGCTTTTGGAGAAAAACATCCCTGCAGCAGCACCGATTAGTAAACAAACAACGCCGATTATAACTTCTATCATAATTTATATTGAGTTTTAATTGTATTCATATTCTTTTAATTATTTTACATAAAAAAGCCCACAATAATCCAGAGATTGAGAGTAAACTCCTAATCAACACGATTTGAACTGATTTCCATTGTCTGTAATCCGGAGAACCGGCACGCCATTCAATGGACATTTGTTCGGTAATTGTTTAGCGTTGAGTTTACCTTTAATGTGTTAGAATTATTGTAGGCAGCTTTTTCGGGAAAAAAATCTATTTCCCTGTTTCATTATTCAACGACTGATTAATTTTTACTAATCTTTCGTTGGTAGATTGTATTGTTTTATCGTAGTTCGCAGACACTACTTCGGCATTGGTTCCCAATTTCAGGGCGCACATCGCCAAAGCATCCTGTTTGTCTCTCACATCGAAATTCTGTTCAAAATCTTTAATCATATTCTCTATCTGCTTCCCGACTTTACGCAAAGTTTCTTCTTCTGCTGCCGGTACGTTCAGCGGATATACTCTTCCGGCTATATTAATGGTTATTCTTCTTACCTCCATTATAATCCACTGTTTTGAAGCTGCGCAATGCAGAAATCTATTTCTTTTACCAACCTGTTGATGTGGTTTTTCATCAGTCGGTTATGTTCAGGATTTCCTGATATTGCTGAATAAAGTTTTATATTTTTTTGTTCTTCTGCTAATACCTGATTTTTTCTTCTTTCCTCATCGTATTTCTTCTTCAGTTCTTCATGCTCAACATTTAATTCCGAGAATCTTTCACTAAGATTTTTGTAATTTTTCTGTAACTGCAAAATCTTTTTTTCTAATTCTGAAAAATTGTTTTCTAAATCTTGAAGCATTTCAGGTTTTGTATATTCTAACTATTAGCAAAAATAACAAAATATTAATACTAACAAAAATAAAACGGTCTATATTTTGCCCTGAAACAAAAAAGGAGACACAAAATGTATCTCCCTGATCTATTTTATAGTAAATTTTTATTCGAATTTCAGTACAAAGAAGATTGCTCTTGTCTGTAATGTAGACATTGCAGACGTCCAGTAAGGAGGCGTTGTTGCATTATCTGCTACAATCTCATTGTTCATGATGAAAGTTCCTCTTACGGCAGGAGTCAGTTTAAATTTATTGAAATAAAACTGAATTCCCATTTCTGCAGACCATGCAAAGTTATGCGTAGTAGATCTGAAAACCTGCTGCATATTGTCGTCTGTAGAAGTTGCATTAGACTGAAGGTTTACGATGTAGTTTACCCCGGTTGCAACGTAAGGTCTGGAGTTGTACCATCTGTTTCCGTGGAATTCCAACAATACAGGAATGTCTATTAAAGTAGTTTTAATATCTCTTATTCTGTCTTTATCCGTTAATTTCATCGGGATAAAAGGATCGTTCGTCAAAGTACCTGCAGCATACTGGTCGTTGGTCTGCGTATTGAAAGTAAGCTGTCTCTGCCCAAATTGTAACCCCGGTTCCAATCTTACGTCCAAGAAGTCATTCAGCCTCCATTTTGCAATTAAACCTGCACCGAAACTATAGCTTTCTTTAGATGTAACAAGATTCTGATTGTTATACATCCCATATCTTGGATTGAGAACAATACGGTAGTCTAGTCTGTTACCACTTAAATAAAAACCCCAACTGAATTTCTGCTCGTCAAAGTCTTCCAACTTATCCATTCTGTTTCGGGTTCTGAATTGCGCGTTTGCTAAAACTGCAACATTTACTGAGGCTAAAACCAGTGCTCTTAATAAAAATTTATTCATAGGTTACTTTGTTGCTTTATAAATTGTGGCTATACCTAAACTTAGTTTTTTATATTCAACTTTTTTAAATCCTGTATCTAAAAGAATTTGTCTCATCTTTTCCCCATAAGGAAAAGCATTTACAGAATCCGGAAGGTATGTATACGCCCTGTTATCTTTGGAAACCAGTCTGCCAATTGCAGGTAAAATGTTTTTAAAGTAAAACATATACAATGGTCCCATAAACCCTTCAACCTTTGAAAACTCCAGTATATAAACACTCTTGTTATCTTTAACTACTCTTCTTAATTCTGCCAAACCTTTGGTAAGGTTTTCAAAATTCCTTACTCCGAATGCAACGGAAACCGCGTCAAATCTGTTATCTTCATAGAGTAACTTCTCCGCATCTCCTTTTTGCATGGAAATTTTGCCGTCTAATTTAAGTTTTTTTATTTTAATAACGCCAACATTTAACATTTGTTGCGATAAATCTAAACCAATTACTTTAGAGCCGGTTCCTTTTTCCACTGCAATAGCCAGATCTCCTGTTCCTGTAGCCACATCCAGCACTTCCTGCGGATTGTCTTTTTTCATCCATTTCACCAGCGTATTTCTCCACATGACATCAATTTTCATGGATAAAACACGATTCAGAAGATCATACTTCGGTGCAATATTGTCGAACATATCTTCTACCTGACTCTTTTTCGTAGCGTCGGTATTGTAAGGCGTAATTTTGGTAATATCTTTTGTCAAAACTTAAAACTTGTAATATTCGTTATAATAATTAAGGTAATCCTGCTTTCTGAAGATCTTCGATCTCGATTCTACCTTCTGGATATTTTTGATAATCTTATCATAATCTTCGTCTACATTATAATAAAAATCATCGGTAAACAGCTTACTGAAACGTCTTGCGCCTCCAAAGTAAGGTTTTCCGTCGATAATCGTTTTATCCAATGCCAAAAGTAATGAATCTTTTTTAAGATTATATCCATAATACTGATCGTTAATATAATAATCCTGATGAGCAATATTAATAAGACCTCTTATTTTCTTTACTTCAAAAGCTGAATCAAACAAAAGTTTTTTATTTCTGTCGAAGACTTTTATAGAATTTTTCCCCTGATTAAGGTCTACAGAAACCGTCTGTCCTCCGGCGATTACACCTTCCGAACCATTATTGATTTTGTAGTAAAATGTATCTGGCGTAGGATTGTCTACTACGTAGTAATTTTTTTTGGCTAAAAAAAGGAAATAAATCCCAAAGGCTACGATAAACGCCACAACTGCAATAAGTAAGCCTTTTAAGGAAGGATTGTTTTTCATAAGATTGTAAAGTACAATTTTTGCAAATTTAGTAATATTTTTAATTCTCTGTTATTAATATTAATTATTAACTTTGCATCTTTAAAAAAAATCATATAAACGAATGCCGAATACGATCATTATTGGTTCTGGATCTTATCTTCCCAGCAGAATTATAGGAAGAGACTTTTTTCTAGATTCAGAGTTTTATTCAGAAGACGGGGTGAAGATTGACAAACCTGCTGAGGAAACGATCTCAAAATTTGTAGAAATTACAGAGATAGAAAACAGAAGATTCATAGAAGATGATCTTTCCAACTCAAAAATCGGTTACGAAGCTGCAAAAATTGCTATTGCAGATGCAAAAATAGATCAGGAGGAACTGGATTATATCATTTATGCGAGCAATTTCGGTGAGGTTACCGTAAACGGATACGCAGATTTTATGCCAACAATGGCAGCGAGAGTAAAGAACAAGCTGGGCATTAAAAACAGAAAATGTGTTACTTACGACATGCTTTTCGGATGTCCGGGATGGGTGGAAGCAATGATTTTAGCAGATAATTTAATTAAAGCTAAAGTGGCTAAAACTATTTTGGTAATCGGCGCTGAAACGTTGAGCAGAGTAACAGATCCGCATGACAGAAACAGAATGATCTTCGCAGATGGAGCCGGTGCTGTTGTGGTACAGGCTACAGATCAGGAAAATGTAGGAATCATTGCTCATAATACAATTTGTGATAACGGTGTGGAACTGGATTATCTTGCCAACGGACCTTCGATCAATAAAGAATCTGACCAGACTCGTCTGTTTGTAAGAATGCAGGGAAGAAAAATCTACGAATATGCGTTGAAAAACGTTCCTGCTGCGATTAAAGAAACTATTGAAGATGCAGGTCTTTCCATCGAAGATATCAACAAAATATTAATCCATCAGGCGAATGCAAAAATGGATTATGCGATGATCGAAAGGCTTCACAAGCTTTATAACGTGAAAGATTACGACCATTCTATCTCTCCAATGACGATTCAGGATTTCGGAAACTCTTCCGTAGCCACAATTCCTACCATGTTTGATTTAATAATTAAAGGAAAAATGGAGGGTCAATCGTTTAAAGAAAAAGGTAACATTGTAATGACTTCGGTAGGTGCCGGAATGAACATCAATGCTATCGTTTACAGATTTCCTTAACAATATTTAATTTAAAATATAAAAAAGCACAGGGAAATTAATTCTTTGTGCTTTTTTTACACTTAGTTATGCAAAGAAACTTTTTTATCATTGCGGCAGTTTTTCTTTTTCTGGAAATTTATATTTACCAGGCGATCAGAACATTAACAGACAATAACTGGATCAAAATAGGCTATTGTATCATTTCTCTGGCTGTTTACGGCTTTTTCGCTTACGAAGTTTCCCACTTCAGCAGAGCCGACCGAAGCATGATGCGTGCGCAGATCATGATCTCCCTGTTTCTCGTTTTTATCCTGCCTAAAATTTTCATTGTTTTGTTTTTATTAATCGATGATATTTTCAGAACCGGAAGTTATCTTATCGGACTTACCCGACCATCGGAGAACTTTTTCCCGGAAAGAAGAAAGTTTTTAAGCATCATGGGATTAGGTTTGGGAGGCGTTCTTTCAGCTCTTTTTATCGATGGAATTACATTTGGAAAATACCGCCACAAAGTAAGAAGAGTAAGAATGAATTTCGCGAATCTTCCCAAAAGCTTTAAAGGATATAAAATCGTACAGATTTCAGACGTTCACAGTGGAAGTTTTGCGGATCCGGGAAAGCTTCAGCATGCGATTGACTTAATCAACGAACAAAACCCTGATCTGGTTCTTTTTACGGGAGACATGGTAAATAATGTAGCCGAAGAATTCAAACCCTTCATTCCCCTGTTTTCAAAAATCAAAGCAAAAGACGGGAAGTTTGCCGTTCTTGGAAACCATGATTATGCAGATTATGTAAGCTGGGATTCTCCGGAAGCCAAAAAGAAAAATCTTGACACCTTAATTGATTACGAAAGACAGGCCGGTTTTGATATGCTTCGGAACGAACACAGAATCATTGAAAAAAACGGAGAAAAAATATACATTTTAGGTGTTGAAAACTGGGGACTGAAACCTTTTCCGCAATTTGGAAGATTAGATGATGCCTTAAAAGGCGTCCCGGAATCTGCCGTTAAAATCTTAATGAGCCACGATCCTACCCATTTTGATTATGTGGTGAAAAAACACCCTGCAAATGTTCATTTAACGCTTTCAGGACACACCCACGGAATGCAGTTTGGTTTGGATCTGAAAAACGTAAAATGGTCTCCTGTTCAGTATAAATATCCAAAATGGGCAGATTTATACGAAAGCGAAGGAAAAATGCTGTATGTAAACAGAGGTTTCGGAGTTTTGGGATATCCCGGAAGAGTCGGAGTTTTACCGGAAATTACGCTTTTTGAACTGGCATAAAAAATTAAAGTTCAGCGTTTTTGGTTTAAGGTTTTTAGCTAAGCTGTACAACCTAATTCCTGCAACCTAAAAAATATAATCTTTCATACGGGAAGTAGCCATTTCTTTCTCGTTGATCCAACTCAGGAGGGCATCTAATTTGTCCTCCATTTTTTTGCCTGAATTCAGCCTTCTGTAAAAGGGAATATCAAACGGATACTTCTGAAAATCTGTAAACTGCCATGAATTAAGATAGATCAGAACGAAATCATCCTTTTTCAGGGTTTCGAAAACCATGCTCTGATAATATTTCATCGGAAGCATCTGAAATACAAAATCGTTATACGGAAGCTGACTGTAAGGAGAAATGCTTTCCGGAACAATACTCAATCCGTCTTCCTCGTTAATTTGCGTATCTCTTTTCAGACGTTTAAAAGGAAAAAGAATGTAGGCATTATCTATATTGGAAACGTAATTAAATTCCAGCAATTTTAAATCCTGCTGTGGAAGTTTATTGTCTTTCTGACGAATTCCGCGAATCTGTTTTTCTAAAAATTCCTGAGTAAATTTTTTAGCATTTTCAATTTCCGGAAGGGTAGAATTTTTATTATAAAAAGCAATTTCATGCCCTTGGAATGAAATTGCTTTTATTAAATTCTGAAGTTTCTGAGCGATCGAAATCTCTACAAAGAAACTTGCTTTAACATCATGAATGTCTAAAATTCTAAGTATTGCTTTTGTATTATCTTCTGAAATTTTCAGCCTTTCTTCATCGGAAACAGACTGCTGTTTTTTGCAGTCAGCTTCAATATTCAGAATGTTAAATGTGAACAATATCATTTAAACTAAATTTTAGATAATTTTTATAATAAATTAAAAATCAGATGTTAAAATAATTCTTATTTAAATTAAAAATTGAAGTAAATTAATTTTTAGCTAATTTGATTTTCAAATTTTTAATCATGTCTTTAGTCATCTCCGAAATCCCGAAATCATAGCTTAATCCCCAGTCTTTTTTCGCTACGGAGTCATCAATTGAAGCTGGCCATGAATCTGCAATCGCCTGTCTGAAATCCGGTTTATAATCGATCTCGAATTCCGGAATTTCTTTCTTAATTTCTTCCGCCAGTTCTTTTGGAGTGAAAGACATTCCGCCTAAATTATAAGAAGATCTTACGGTAAGATTTTCTTTTGGAGCATCCATTAATTTCAGGGTTGCGTTAATGGCATCATCCATATACAACATCGGCATTCCTGTGTTTTCGGAAATAAAACTTGTGTATTTTCCTTCTTCAATGGCTTCATAAAAAATCTCAACAGCATAATCTGTAGTTCCACCACCTGCAGGAGTTTTCCATGAAATCAATCCCGGATAACGGATGCTTCTTACATCTACTCCATGCTTATCAAAATAGTACTCGCACCATTTCTCACCCGCCATTTTAGAAATTCCGTAAACCGTGGTTGGATTTAAAACCACATCCTGCTCCACATTTTCTTTAGGAATTCCTTTTCCAAAAACCGCAATGGAACTCGGCCAGAAAATTTTTTGGATAAGTCCTTCTTTTGCCATTTCACAAAAATGAAGCAGAGGTTCTAGATTTAGCTTCCATGCGAAAATAGGCTGCTTTTCTGATGTACCCGACAATAATGAAGCCAAATGATAAACGGTAGTAATATCGTAGTCTTTAATTACCTGTCTTACCAATTGGGTATTGGTAACATCCATTCTTTCGTAATGACCTGCCGCAGTAATTCCCTTTTGCCATCTGTCAAGTCCAGAAGCCACAACATTTTCTGCTCCGTGAATTTCAACAAGTCTGTTCGTAAGCTCGGTGCCGATCTGTCCTAAAGCACCTGTAATAAGTATTCTTTCCGTGTGGGATTTCATTTTTAACTTTTATTTGTTGATCGAAAGCAAAAGTAAATATTTTAGACCCTATCTTAAAACAAAATCGTAAATTCGAATATAAATTTTGTAAATGAAAAAGATTATTGTTTCACTTATTTTATTTTCTACCACAATTTCAGCACAATACACAGATATTACTATTGTGAAGGAGGTGAAAGTTAAAAATAAAGGAGTGGTTGTTTCTGCGCATCCGTTGGCGAGCGAAGCAGGAGCAAAAGTGATGAAAATGGGAGGAAATGCATATGATGCTATTGTTGCCACACAATATGCACTTGCCGTTGTTTATCCTCAGGCAGGAAACATCGGCGGAGGCGGATTTTTAGTTGGTGTAAAAAACAATGGCGAAAAATTTACAATCGATTATCGTGAAACGGCACCTAAGAAAGCAAGCCGCGATATGTACGTAGACAAAAACGGTAAAGCCAATACAGATCTTTCCCAAAACGGAAGATTAGCAGTTGGAATTCCGGGAAGTGTGGCTGGTTTTTTTGCCACTTTAAAATACTGTAAACTTCCGATGGAGAAACTAATTCAGCCCGCCATAGATCTTGCTGAAAAAGGCTTTGCGATTACCGAACAGGAAGCTAACTTACTGAATAACAACAAACAGAATTTCCAGAAGCACAATCAGTCTTCCATTGTTTTTGTTAAAGATATTCCGTGGAAAGCAGGAGATGTACTGATTCAGAAGGATTTGGCTGAAACGTTAAAGTTGATTCAGAAACAAGGTTTAAAAGGCTTTTACGAAGGAAAAACAGCTGAACTTCTGGTTTCTGAAATGAAAAAAGGCAACGGAATTATTACTTCGGAAGATCTTAAAAACTATAAAGTTGCCGAAAGAAAAGCACTTGAATTTGATTACAAAGGAAATCAGGTGGTTTCTATGCCTTTGCCTTCGAGCGGCGGACTTCTTCTTGCGCAAATGCTGAAAATGGCAGGTTATGAAAATCTTGAGAAATATCAGCAAAATTCTACACAGGCTGTTCAGGTGATGGTGGAAGCCGAAAGAAGAGCCTATGCAGACAGAGCGGAATATATGGGCGATCCCGATTTTATTCAGGATAAAACTTCTTATCTGATTTCTGACGAATATCTGAAAAACCGATGGAAAAGTTTCAGTTTCAGTAAAGCAACTCCGAGTGCGGAAGTGGGGAAAATAACCAAACAACCTAAAGAATCTACAGAAACGACCCATATTTCAGTGATTGACAAGGATGGAAATGCAGCAGCAGTAACCACTACTTTGAATGGTTATTACGGAAGTAAGGTTGTCGTTTCGGGAGCAGGATTTTTCTTAAATAATGAAATGGACGATTTTTCCATAAAACCGGGTGTCCCGAATATGTTTGGAGCGGTTGGAGGAGAAGCCAATTCCATTCAGCCGAATAAAAGAATGCTTTCTTCGATGACTCCAACGATTGTTCTGAAAAACGGAAAACCTTACATGGTAGTCGGAACTCCGGGAGGAACGACGATTCCTACTTCTGTTTATCAGGCTATTGTTGATGTGATCGATTTTAAGCAGAATGCTAATATTTCTGTCAATGCTCCGAAATTTCACCATCAATGGCTTCCCGAAACGGTTGCTTTTGAAAAGAATTTTCCTGAAACCACGATTAAGGATCTGGAAAAATTAGGATATAAGTCTGAAAAATGGAACCAGATCGGAAGAACAGAAATGATTCTGATTGATGACAACGGAAATATTCATGCAGTTGCAGATGGTCGTGGTGACGATTCTGTTGCAGTGGAATAGGTGAAGTTTTTGTAGTTAATTAAAAAAAGCTGACTCAGAAACATATTAATTAATTGATTATCAAATGTTTTTATTCGTCAAAATGGCAAGAGTAAAATAATCTGGATTTTGAGACCGTTTTTTGAGATTCT
>NZ_JAULSJ010000049.1:0-24214 GCF_030518295.1 Chryseobacterium urinae
CTCAGTTTCAATTTCTTTTTTGTCTTCCGCTTTATCAGAAGCTTTGGATTTATCTCCAAAACGCGCTTCCGTAAATTCTCTTGAAACTGCAGCTTTTTCGAATTTCAGCTTTCCTGATAATGTTTCAATAACGAAACCATCGTCCTGAACCTGAGCAATTCTTCCGTGAAGTCCGGAAGTAAGAACCACTCTTGTTCCCACTTTCAGAGTTTCCTGAAAGTTTTTCTCCTGCTTCTGCTTTCTCATCTGAGGTCTGATCATAAGGAAGTAGAAACCTACCACCATAACCCCCATCATGATCATCATCATTCCTCCGCCACCTTGTGGCTGTGCCTGTAAAAATATGGATAATAAATTCATGATCTTATGGTTGAATATTAGCTGTGAAATTGATTCGGATCGGAGCTTTTTCTACGTTTGCGAAAACATCAGCAAATTTGTTAACATTTCCGTCGAAGTTTGTAGAATCGAAATGCAAAGTAATTTTTCCTTTTTTACCCGGCATAATCGGGTCTTTTGTAAAATCAGGAGCTGTACATCCGCATCCGGGCTTTACTTCAGAGATGATCAAAGGATTTGTTCCGGTATTGGTAATTTCGTAAACGTGCTCTACTTTATCACCTTTTTTAATTTTTCCGAAATCGAAATTGCTTTCAGAAAGGGCAACCGTAGTGAGTGGCTGATTGGAAGCCGGAGCCGCAGTTGTTTCTCCTGAAACCGGAGCTACAGCAGCAGAGTCTCCCGTTGCTGCAGGCGTTGAAGCAGCAGTTTCAGTTCCTGTAACTTCTTTATTTTCTTTTTTGCAGGAAACGAATCCAAAGCCTATGACAGACAAAGCAATGATGGATAATGTCTTTTTCATATGAAGATAATTTATATTCTGTTTAAATCTTTACAATATTTATCTAAAATTCCATTAATGAAAATGTTTGAACGGTCGGTAGCAAAAACTTTTGCAATCTCGATATATTCATTAATGATAACTCTTGAAGGGGTGAAAGGAAAATTGTCCAGTTCCGCCATTGCTGTTGATAAGATCACTTTATCCATTAGAGAAACTCTTTCAAGATCCCAGTTTTCAAGTCTTTCTTCCAGTTTCTTTTCGTTGTTTTCCCAACTGTCCAAAGTATTTCTAAGAAGTTTCATTGCAAACGTTTTATCTTCTTCGTCTTTAATCATTTTAATTAAAGTACGGCTTTCTTCATCTTCTTTCAGGAAACCGATGGTTTTCTGCACCATTGAGTTCGCGATGTGGATATCATCATACCATGAAAGTTCTTTATCACCAAGATAATCATGAAAATCATCATTTTCAGCAATATATCTTAAGAATAATTTCCCGATAAACTTCTGATCTTCTTCAAAAGAATATCCTTCTTCTTTCATAAAATCCTGATAACGCTTTCCGGCAGACATTCTCTGGAAAGTTTTTACCAAAAGATCATCATGCAGGTCCCATTTCAATTGCTTGTGCTGTCCTGTGAAAAATAATCTCTCAGGGTTTTCTTCCAATTTAATTAAAACTTGATTGTTGATGAATTTTTGGTTAGGATTAATGTCAGCATCGGTTTTGATGTATTTGTTTTTACCGATCTCAATCTGATTTTCTGCCAGTTCTTTCAGGGCAACCAAAAAGTTTAACTGATAGATGTAGAGATAATAGATTTTCTCTATTCCGGCAAACATATTTTTCTCTAATACATCAAACTTTACAGGATTCTGGTAATAAGAATACACAGTCTGTACTACTTTTTCACGGATTTGTCGTCTTCCTAACATTCAAAGAGCTTTTTTATGGGTGCAAAGATACGAAATTTAAAATTTATGAAATTCGTAGTCTGAGGTGATTTTTGTAATTTTGTGAAACTTTATGAAAGCGCTAAAAACATTAAACCCCTATTTCTGGAAGCACAAAATATTGTTGTTCTGGGGAGTATTATTCATCATTGCAAGTAATTTTTTCAATATATATAAGGTTCAGTTTGTAGGAAAATCTGTGGACGAGCTTACAAAAAACGGAAATTTAGGTTTCAACAGACAGGTGTTAATCTATGTTGCCATTATTGTCGGCTGTTCTTTACTCACCGGATTTTTCACCTTCATGATGCGGCAGACTATTATTGTGGCTTCAAGAAGAATAGAATATGAACTTAAAAATAAAATTTACAGACATTATCAGGATTTATCTTTAACGGATTACAAACAAACTACGATCGGAGATTTAATGAACCGTTTGAGTGAAGATGTGGTTGCAGTAAGGATGTATCTTGGTCCGGGCGTGATGTATGTTGCCAATCTTATTGTTCTTGTGGTAATTACCGCAATTTATATGCTTACTACGGATGTTTCTATGACGCTCTGGACTTTGCTTCCCCTTCCGATTTTATCCTTTGCTATTTATAAAGTAAGCTCAATAATCAATCAGAAATCGAAGATCATGCAGAAAAGCCAGTCGGCGATTTCTACTTTTGTACAGGACAGTTTTTCGGGAATCCGCGTGGTGAAATTTTTTGCAAGGGAAAATTATATCAAAAAAAATTATGGTACGAAGGTAACCGACTATCAGAACAAAGCATTGGATCTGGCAAAAACGGAAGCTTATTTCTTTACGATTATTTTATTTGTTATCGGTTTGCTGAATGTTGCCATTATCTGGATCGGCGGACAGAAATACATTGCCGGAGAATTAAGCATTGGGAAAATTGCTGATTTTTTCATGTACATCAATACGCTTATTTTCCCTTTCTCAATGGTTGGTTGGGTAACTTCGGTGAATCAGAGAGCAGAAGCTTCCATGCAGAGAATTAACGAATTCATGGATAAAAAATCTGAAATCGTTAATAAATACTTCGACAATTATGAAATTAAAGGCGACATTGAGTTCCGAAATGTTTCTTACGTCTATCCAAATACGGGAATCAGAGCTCTGGATAATCTAAGTTTTACTCTGAAAGCCGGAGAATCTTTGGCGATCATGGGAAAAACAGGAAGCGGAAAATCTACGATTGCATTGCTTCTCTGCCGTTTGATTGATCCTACTGAAGGTGAAATTTTAATTGACGGTAAAAATTTAAAAGAACATAATTTAGAAAACTACAGAAATTTCATCGGATATATTCCTCAGGAAAGTTATCTGTTCTCAGATTCCATTGAAAATAACATCGGTTTTGCCATCGACAGACCTTCTCATGAAAAAGTGGTGGAATATGCCAAAATTGCTGATGTCGACAAAAATATTGTTGAGTTCAAGGAACAGTACAAAACTATGGTTGGAGAGCGTGGTGTAATGCTTTCCGGAGGTCAGAAACAGCGAATCTGTATTGCCAGAGCTCTGATTAAAGATCCGAACATCATTATTTTTGATGATTCCCTGTCTGCTTTGGATACTGAAACAGAACAGAACATTCTTGAAAATATAGACCGTAAAATCCGTAATGCGACTTCTATAATCATCACACACAGAGAGTCTAGCGCACAGCGTGCTGATAAGATCCTTAACTTAACCGAAATTAACAATTCCGTAACCGCATAGCAAAATCGTTCACAAATGTTAAATAAATCATAAAAAAAATTTTGTGATTAAAAGAAAACTTTTATATTTGTTCTTAACAAGATTAAAAAATATCTAACAATGAGTGAATACAAGGAACGCCATGAAAATGAAATTTTCACGAAGGTGTTAAAAGCAGGGAGAAGAACTTATTTCTTTGATGTGCGCGAGACGAAAGCAGGAGATTATTATCTTACGATTACCGAAAGTAAGAAGAATTTCGGAGAGAATGGAGAAGCTACATTCGAGAAGCATAAAATTTACCTTTACAAGGAAGATTTTAAGAGTTTTCAGGAGATGTTTAATGAGTCCACAGATTTCATCATTAACGAGAAGGGTGAGGATGTAATATCAGAAAAACACGACAAAGACTTCAAAAGCAGATCTTACACCATCGATTCTGACGACGAAGTTTAAAAAAGAATAATTCTAAAAACACAAGCATCTGAAAAAGGGTGCTTTTTTTGTGCTTATGTATTTTATCTGAGCAGAGCATATTTTTCTTTTTCCTGAAGAAAATAAATTATCCCAAAATCTAAAATCCGCTACACAAATGATTGTGAGACGGATTCTTATATATAAAGGTACGAATTATCAATTTGTGCTATCGGTTTTTTTGATTATTACAGCCTATATGTATGGCTAATAATACTATCTTTTTTATGGATGCTAAAAAGCAACTCGCCTTTCTTCTTCACAATAGTATCACCAACTTCTATTTCATTTTTATATGAACTCCACCATCTATTATAGTGATTACACTCGCAAGGTTTCTTAGTTATCGGGTTGTATCCCTCCACTTTAAACGATACTGAGGTATATAACAAAGGAGGATTTTGTACAACGAGAACACATTCTTCTTCTGCCAATTCTTTTGCAAAACTTTGCTTATCTATGCGATTCGTTAAAAGAAAAAAAATCAGTGCAATTATTAAACAGATAATTAAGCCTATTTTTCGTTTCATAATTTAATTAAAGAGATTCTGAAGCCAGTTACCAATCGATGATGGAGCATTATTAAACTGTTTTGTTAAATCAATAGTATAGGTTCTTGAAAATCTACATCATATCTGGTATCTAAATTAAAACCTGTAGTTAGAGTTCTAGGGACTTACATAACACTTTTTTCATCGGATGTCGCGGTTCTATGACAGGCACGGATTACAAATCCGCGCTATTGGGTCTCACATACTATTAAAAAAATCCTCAGCGAAAAATGAGTCATCGAAATCTTCCAAATTCCTAATCTCAACACCAAAACTTATTCCCTCCTCATCAACATAGTTAGATCCAAAACAAAGAACCTTTCCATTTGACAGAATTATATATGACCATTCGCCATCAGTAACTGCTAGTTTAATTTTCGCTTCAATATCTTCATAAAATATTTTATATCTATGTATGCTTATTTTTCTTTCAACATTAACTCCTCCAATCCTAATACTGTAAAAATCCCTATTAGTTTGGATTATATACCAATCATCTTCATTTAAAGGTTCATATAATTTGATAAAATATTCATTTGTCATAATATTATTTTTTTGCTGGTAGTGAATATTTATTCCAATAATAAAGTCCTACATCAGTTACATTTTAGCGATTCTATAATTGCATTTTCTGTGAAAGCCCTCTTAAAAACCAAAACTTTGCAGATTGCAAAGTTTTGGTTCTATTACAGACACGGATTACAAATCCGTGCTATCGGGCTGATTAAGCCATCGTTCATATGGTTTTCTAAAAAGATTTCTCCACTTGGGAAGTACTCCATATTCTGGGTTACTTCGCCATCTAATCCGGTAATGAAAGAACTGCTGCCCAAATGATCCGGATGGAACCAATAGATTTCCTTTTCCTCAACATTACTAGCATACGAAGATATATATAATTACTACTTTACAAGAACAAAAACTTTGCAGATTACAAAGTTTTTGTTGCTGTTACAGGCACGGATTACAAATCCGCGCTATCGGGTACTCTAATTTATTCTAATATCTCATTTTGATAAGAACACTTTCAATATTAGGAGACAATATATTGTAAAATTTTTCGCAAAATTCTTCGTCAGAATAATCCATATCATTATTTATATAAAAAAGTTCCACCTGATTGATTTTTTGAATTCTTTTAAAAAACTCATCCTTTAAAAAAGCAATTTCTTCGGAATTTAAAGAATTAAAAAAAAAACGAACTTGGAAAAAAGTAATCATTTTTTTATTGTACATAAAATATAACGGTTACTAAAATTACAATTTTCTTGATTTTTAAATGAAACAAAAAAATTATACATTTCCTCCTGGTTATTAAAAAATAAATCAAGACTGTCTTCATTAAAATCAGTATCATTTCCATCAAAAAACCCTCTCGTTATTTCAGCACCTAGTTTATCTAGTATTACTTGAAAAGATAACTTAGAAAGATTTTTGAAACATAAAACTACTTCTTTATAAGTTGCCATATATTATTCTTATTATTTAGGTTCCTTAAATATTTTAACATTATCTTTTCCCAATTTCTCTTGGGCTTTCTTAATTAACCATTCTGGTTACAAATCCGCGCTATCTGGTACAAATCCGCACTATCGGGAAATTACCCCTTTTTTGACCAATGTCTCATATTTTAATTTAGCACCTTCTTGACCTTGTTTCATAGCTTTCTTTAAATATTTTATAGCAACTTTTTTGTCATAATTATTCATACATAAATAGGGCTCTTTAAGTTGGCAATTAGGTTGATACTTTTTCTCCAGTATAACATAGATATAATAAGAGGCATTTTTATCATGATATTTATCTGCCATTATTCTACAAATCGGTAGAAATTCTAATTTATTTTTACTTTCTCCAAAATAATAATCTGTCAACTCTTGAAAATCTTCAACATTACCTTCATTAACAATTCTTTTTTTCAGCTTTTTAATATAACTTTCATCATATGACTGAGTTTTCACAACCTCATCATCTAAATCTTTTAATTGTTTTTTAGGTTTAATTAAATTTTTTTCCTGCTTCATTTTCTCAATAGATTTATCTTTACAACTTATCATTGATAAAAGTATTAGTATAAGAATTATTCTATTTAACTCTAAGTTTATCAATCGGCTTCCTCGTAGAATTTTTTTTACTTTCATTAATTTGTTTTCTTAAATTAACTTTCTTAAAATATGATTTTATTTTTTCATATTTCGGAACTGCTTTTCTTGCATCTATTGGATTAGGTTGCCAATCAGCATTAAATTCAGTGATAACAACGCCATTTTTAATAACTCTCCAAACACCAGGATTGGTTTTATCTTGATTATTTTCGGCATCTTTTCCATAGGTAGCGTTTTTTCCATCACCACCCCAAACATAGTTTGTTGCTCCAATAAATATTTTATCCTTTGAACCCTTAGAAATGTCTTGCAAAATAGATGTAGTAGAGTTGTTTTTTTCAAGTGCAATTCTACAAGAATATACAATAACCACCTGTGCTGTTGGCGAACTAGTTTTCCATTCTTTACTATTTAATGTCATATATTTATCAAATTTCTCTGCATTATCAATCCAATCTACCGTCTCTCCATTAACTTTATAAGCTATCCCATCATTATTGTTTGAATGAGCATCTAATTGTATTGTATTTTCTGGAAAGTTAATTGTTTTGTTAGCAGATTGTATAAGAGATTTATCCTTTTTTGCATTGAACCAATATATGTCGACTTGTTTTCCATCTGGGTCTATGTACCTTATAGGATTTTGATAAGTGTAGATATAAGGATTTAGGTTTCCGCTATTATACACGCCTCCATTATGCTGCCCATCTATATAATGCTCAGAATTATAAAAAGGATTGTAGTCAGCTAGCGGGTCAACATTAAGCCAAAGAGAAACTCTCGGGTTATAATATCTCGCGCCATAATAGTAATATCCTGTTTCGCCATCCATTTCCTTGCCATTAAACTTGTACTGGCTGTTCAAGCCATCGTCCATATGGTTTTCTACGAAGATTTCTCCACTTGGGAAATACTCCATATTCTGGGTTACTTCTCCGTCTAATCCGGTAATAAAAGAACTGCTGCCCAAATGATCCGGATGGAACCAATAGATTTCCTTCTCCTCCACATTACTTGCATACGAAGATACGCAATTTCCGGTATATCCTCCATTCTGCCCATAATTTACTGGCGGGGTAAGGTTATTGGTCTGCATAATTACCAGATTGCTTTGGGTAGCCGTCTGCAAGATCTGGCTAGAAACATTCACAGGATTAATCGGAGGCGTTGTTCCTCCAAACGGGATGATGAGCCATGCACAGTCAAATGCGCCTACGTTTCCGCTGTTTCCGTTTTTAGACTGTATTCTCTGGCTTCCCGCATAGTAATGCTTGGTGTAGCTTGGCTCCTGTAACATTCCGTTCTGAAGATCATAGGTAAGCTTAAGTGTAATCAATCCGCTTGGATAGATTGATGCTTCATGAATGGTTTCACCGCTTACTTCTATATGGTTGCTATTGTATTTTCCTATTTTTCCTTTAAACAAAACATCTTTTATAATACGCTCTCCTCCTGCATCATAGGTATAAATTGCCGCACCATCTGCTTCCGGTGTTGTAGGATTGGTATCTACAAATCGTAAACGGTTTTCTTCATCCCACAGATACACTGCTTTTTCTTCCTGATTGGTACACGTCTGCTGCAGGATCTTCGTAGGATTTCCTTTAGGATCATATTGATAATCCTGAAACTTCACTCCCGGATCGTCCGGATTACAGCATGTAGCATTCGGAACAAGATTCGGTTCGTCTATAATTCTGGATGGCGCATGCGGATGCGAAGGATCCTGATATTTATAGTTCAGACGGTAAGAAGTCGGTTCAAGAGCAGCCCAGTTATTGGAAGTAGGACCGGTTACCCACTCATGCTTCTGGGTTTTGCTCATGATATTGTGCATATTATCATACGTCATCCCTACGGTGAAACGGTGTCTTTCTTCTTCACCTGCGCTGTTTATTCCTCTCCAGTTTCCTGATGAAGAGGTAAGGCGGTACAGATCGTCATATCCATACGCATAGTTGGTTCCTCCTCCCAATAATCCCTGTGCTACAGGCGCGTTGTTGTGTACCTGCATTACATTAGATACCACATCATACTGGTAGGTATTCTGCATAAAGTATCTGTTGCTGTTTTTAGCATACATCTTAAGCAGTCTTCTGCGGTTGGTTTCGTATTCATAGGTGGTCTCCGTACCATTTCCATACTGAAGATAGATTCTCTGCTCAAATTTATCATACCCCAGATTCTTTATGATGTCTCTGCTGAAACCATCTTTTACAGAGTTCATCTTGAAAAGATTACCTGCCTTATTGTAGGTATATTTCACTTCTTCTCCATCCGGATAGGTGATCTTTTTCACACGGTTCCATGTGTCATATTCCCAAGATGTTCCAAACCAATATACTCCGGCATCCGGAACGGCAACAGAACGGCGTTGGTAGGTAAGTTCGCCCAATCTTCCGTATTTCAGATACTGCGTTCCTGTAGCATCTGTCTGATACCAAAGTCTTCCCACCGCATTATTATCCATGGCAGATGCATCCATTGCAGCCCCGTAATAATATTTCACATTATTTTCAGGATAAACAGGATAGTTTACTTCTTTCAGTCTGGTATAATCATACTTATAATTAACAATTTCATTGGCAGCATTGGTTTTTGAATTCATATTTCCTGCCGGATCATACTTATAAGTGGTAATGCCACTATCAGGATGCTTGTATGAAATTCTTCTTCCTAAATCGTCATATTGTGACGTCGTGATATTTCCTGCCACATCTTCCACCTGAAGGATTTGCCCGATCGCATCATGCGTGAATTTTGTTTTAATATCTCCGGTGTTCGAAACTTCCCAAACAGAAGTTGTTCTGCCTTTGATATCTGTATAAGACTTTTTAATGCTTCCCAATTCATCTTTAAAGGTGGTTGCAAACATCTGTCTTCCCTGTACATCAGCAGCAAAGCCATATTCTATGGTTGAGAAGAGGTTTTCTCCCGGTAGTTTTGTATACACTACTCTGTCCAATACATCATACTGATTCATTGTTGGCTCAATAGTGTCCACAGAAGCATTGTACAAGGTATTTCCACTTCCTACGTTTTCTGTTGTAGGATAGTATGTTTTTAACGCTCTTCCGAAAGCATCTGATTCTACTTTTCCGGCAACAATATATTTAACCCCGTCATTATAGATATCACCTGTTTTCTTCACCTGAATGGCTTCACCAAAACCATCTGCAATGGTAATGGTATTGATGGTGCTTGTTCCTTGATATTCTGGATCATAATGCTTGGTTACTGCGTAAGACTGTGCATTGGTTGCATTAAGCGGTGCATCGGTAATAGGGTTGTATTCAAACTTTATTGTCCAAGGTATGTTGTTGAACATTTCATACGGTCCTGTAATTTCGGTAGTTCTTGCTTTTGCATCATACACATATTTCATCGGCTGCAAATTCATATCTTCCGTAAGCGTAGGTACGCCGAAACGGAAATCGTACTGCGTTTTGCTGCTGTATCCAAATGCGTCCTGAACTTTTACAGGATAAGTCTTCACATTATCATCATAGGTATACTGATGGAAGAATCTTTGGTTTGCACTGTTTGCAGGACCTGTAGATTTAGTAATGTTTCCGTAATCATCATATACAAAATCATATACGGAGTAATCTGCACCTTGATTTTTGATCACCATTTTCTCCAAATCACCTGTTAAAGAATTGTATACTGCTCTTTTTTCTCTTACAATACCAGTTGCTGTATTTTTTACTGTTTTAGGAGCAATGACATATTTCCCTGGAGCAACTTCTCCGTAAGTAACTTCAGAAGATACTATTTCTGTATTTCCAATCTGCGTATCACCAAAGTCTGTTACTTTAACGGCGTTCCCCCATTCATCATATTCTGTAATACTGCTTGAGGTAGATTTAGTTGCCGTTGTTAGTCCTTCATAAAACTTAGAGTCTGTATTTTTAAGCGCAACAAAGCAAGCATAATCCGTATGATTCTTTTCAGATTCTTTTTCCAGATTTAATAGGGTGTTTAATGTATTTGGACTATGAATTTTTCTAAGCTCATAAGTATTATTTTTCTCAGTCCAAATCTTGTCACCAGCATCTAAAAGTTTTTCATTCAGTAAGTTTCCTTTTAGATAGTAATTCGAGTTATTAAAAGTCTGGATGGTTTTTCTGTAAATTACATTTGAGGAAATTCCTCCCTGTTTTGTGTCAATCTGATTAACCGTAACTTTTTCAAAACCGTAGAAAGTACGTTCTCTTCTGCTGTGATAAGGATTTGCATACTGAATGGTAACTTTTGAAATATCAGGGCTGAATGCATTATCTCCGGTAAATCCATCATTGGTAGTAACCGTTTTTAATACATATTTGCTTTGTGGCATATCGTACGTATTCCCAACTCTCTCATATTCCACTTCCCAGCTTCCTCCGGATGGTGTAGTTACTTTGCGAAGGAGGTTGGTGGTGCCGATTTGATTGAGACGTACAGTAACCGAATTGGTATCGTCAGAGGTTACAAAATCTGGATACCCGTCTCCATTCATATCTTTGAAGGTAGATTTGACTTTGCTAGATGATTCTCCAAGAGAATTTCCTCCTCCAATAGTAATTTTTACACCTGTCAAAAGAATAAGACCAGTATACGCAATGCTTGCTCCCAAATTCAAAGACTGAATATTACTCTGAATAGAATTTACAGAAGCTGTTGTTCCCCCTGAAAATCCATTTCCTTTATTAAAATTAATTAGAACACCATTGTCTGTATAATTTATATTATCTACAATACCGTCTCCATTAATATCCATCAGTTCTTTTTGGGCTTTAGAAGTACTGGTAGATGTGTTTATCCCTCCTTCAAAACTTCCTTTAAATAAACTAAAACCTATTCCACCTCCTATATTTTGATCTTTATTAGTAGAAGTCTCATCTGTTCCCCATGATGATGAATTATTTACTAGAAGATTCCCAACATTCAGCTCAAATGCTCCATCCGAGTTTTGCTGAAAATCTCCACCTGTAAATTTGTCCGGTAAACCATCTCCATTAATATCAACAAATGATTGTTTAGACCATTGATCATTTTTTACATCAATCTGTCCTGATAATGACACTGTCTTAGCACCTTCAATTACTTTATCAACAGGAACTACCAAAAGAATGAATGTAGGTACAGGTATAATACCCCATGCGGTAACTTTTGAATCGGCATGCTTAAAACTGTATCCTGCTGAAACTCCAATAACATCAGCTTTTGAAATAGTCTGGCTTCCTGAATTTCTAACGTCTGAGGATAAATATCCTAGTTTATTTGTTATCTGTACTTTTGTTCGGGAAAAATCATCAGGGAAACCATCGCCATTATAATCTATTAGGGAGCGAATTGCTTTATTTTCGTTAAACAAAGACTTGGAAGCACTTGCATTAAAGCCAGAAAAAGACAAGCCTCCTCTTCCACTAACACTTTGATTCTTAAACTTTAGTTCAGGAGCATTTAGTTTACTTCCTAAAGCTATTGATAATGATTGATTTTTAAAATTTTCATCAATATTGTGAACTCCTACTCGAGAGCTATTTAAAATTGTTTTCGATAAATAAATAAATTGATCCGTTCCCGTTAATCTGCCTTTATCTTCATTATTTATATCTGATTGTAAGAAAAAGAAATAATTACCAGAATTCGATAAAGATGCACTATTATTATCCAATTGTGACAAATCCAAATTGCCGTTATTGTCTACCGGATTATTTATCGTTGGATTCGTTCCCGGATCCTGAGAATATGTCTGGCTTAATGCAAGTTTTGTTTCATCAATTTTCATTTCTGAAACAGTTCCTGAATTTGCATAGTTCTTTAAAAGATCGTATGCTTCTACTATATTGTCTTTAGTATAATTATTACCATTCACTATAAAACCTCCCCAACCTCTATATAGCAGACCAAATCTAGTATCATATTGATTAGAAGCTAAGACCACTGATATATTTTCAGGAGCAAACAGTGACTTATGGGAAACAGGAGCAACCGTGGTTATAAGCTGGCTTACTCCTACATTATTAATTGTTATCCGCCCTCTTCCTCCGTTAGTTATCGTTAATTCATAAGTGTAGATTCCTTGTGTTATTGGAATAGAAGGAAAAATAGTCTGAGAGGAATCTGCAAATAGATTATAAACTAAATTACCTTGATTATCATATATATTTAACTCAGCAGTAGCAATGTTATTTGGATCAGGTGATAATAAAGTAACATTAAGTGTTAACAAGTTATTATTAGATGCACCAACAAAAATGGAACCTGTTTTATATATTAAACTTTGAACTGTTGATGTACCTGGTGTATCAATGTAGTTTCCTGTGTAATTATATACACTTGTTGTAAGAACAGGTAATGAATTAGCAAAATCTTTTTTAGCATTGATTGTATTTTCAATATATACAGTTTTTCCTACATCTCCACTTTTTATAACATATGCAGAGGAATAATTTGTATTGTTTACATATACATTATTTACAAGTTTTCTTGTTACAATAGTTTTAGAAAGCAACTGATTAACGAACTTTAAGGACGACGTCACTGCACCTTCATAATTAAAACCTGTTGTAGGAAAATTAGAAACTTTTGCATAAATGCTCTTACCTATATCTCCAGATGTAATAGTATAAGTTTCTATACCTCCTCTGTCATTGTACATAGAATATTCTGTCTGCAGATATGCTTTTTTATTTGAACCAACCTCAGTAAACTCTGGTGTTACTCTAAAATTTGTCCAATCAATTTGAGTGTCTGTATATACTTTTATAGATATTTTATCATTTCCGTTAATTGACAAAGAAGCTATGTTACTATTGTTATAAACTGAATCATACGAAATATTAAAAGTATTAGGTATATCATTTATTGAATAAACGATTTTAGCATTATCAGACAGCTGAATATTCTTATTTAAGAAAATATTTAACGTACCGTCTTTTCCTGCAATAAAAGTATTAGTATTAGAATTTACAAAATCTTCTTCTGATTTATATAAAGACAAATTTCGATTATCACTATCTACTGTAGGAGTATTTTGTGTTGTATAATTAATCTCCGGATTCCAAGAAACTTGATCTTGCAATCCATCATATTTAGAAGTTATTCTGAAATAAAGACGCTCACCTTTATTAATAGCAATATTTTGATCTGCAAAAGAATGAAGGGAATAATCTCCTGGATTGATATTCTGAACGATTGGATCATTATTCTTATATTGAAAAGACACTGCCACTCCATCTACTTTACTACAATCTTCTCCATATGGACAGCTTAAGTATTGTTGATTAGATGTACTTATTGGTTGAGAAGGATCATAATAAGGATTAGGATATTGAGAAGCTAATAATTTGAAATTATTCTTCACCGTAATAGTTCCCGTCTTAGGCGCTACCCAAACCCTTACTATATCATGCAGTGGGTTCTGCTTGAGCATCATCTTTTTCTCTTGTTCATCTTCATTATCAAATAATGATGCTGAGTTTTGTACTCCAGAGGCAATATCAATAGGATATGGAGTTCCCGTACTGATTTCATCAAAAACCGGTATTCCACCAACTATTCTATTAAAAAACACTTTTCCATCCTTTACGAAATCTATAAGCCCATCATTATTAAAATCCATGAAGTATGATTTAGTAACACTTGTGCTATTAGAATAATCAAAACCTATATCTGCACTACCAAAGTTTCCATCTACCCCTACATTCCAAGTATTAGTAGTAGTTTTACCTATGTTTGCGAGTGATGCAATTTTAACTTTTAGCCCAAAACCTGACGTTCCACCTACTGCAGCAGAAAGATTTTTAGAATAATATATTTCGTCATTCTGTTCATATATTCTATCCGGAAGGTTATCTCCATCAATATCTAAAGATGTAATTTTAGTTTCACCAAAGCCCTTATCGAAGCCAAAATGAGCTCCAAAAGTTCCTTTATTGAAAGAAAGTGCAGAAGTATCACTTAAAGGTACAAAATCAAAAGGATTATAGGCCCCGACTCCAATTCTGAAGTGACTTCCCAAACTATAGGAATATGAGCCATTCAACAAAGAATAACCTCCTTGTAGAGCAGTTGTAAGCCCTGAAAAACTCGCATTATCTGGTGCTATCCATGGTTGTGGAGATCCAAATAATGTTGCAGGTACCTTATCATATTCCATTTTATTGGTATAGAATATCGCATCTGAAGCATCTTTTTCTGTGATACTCTCTAATAAAGATTTTTTGAAAGACGAGTCGTCATTTCGATAGGTAAATCCATAACTTCTAATCTTCTCACTTCCGTATTTTACTTCTATCGAAGAAAGTCTTTTGGATTCTATCTGCAAAAATCCTAAGCGTCCATTTATTTGTACATCTTCTCTTCCAGAAACTGTATTAAAAGTTACTTTATAGTTTTTAGGAGGATTTTGTACATTATGTAAGGTATAGTTAATTTCTGAAATATGCAGTTCTTGTCCTCCATTTCCAGGATTCCCTCCGTAAATAGATTTATCATACGTATACTCTACATAATTTCCATTGGTATCAATCGTTTTATACAATGCCCAATGTCCTATATTTTCTTGTGAATCTTTTAAATAATACTGTTGCGGGTTATTGGCAGTTCCATCATTTCCAAAAATACTTCTCGTTCCATCTTTGGAAATTACCTCCCACCAATATTCTTTGGGAGAATTTCCGTGACGTATGATTTTACTGTATCCACCCTCTATTCTCGGATAAAATCTTTTTGTATTATCCGGTTCCAAGTTTGCAGACCTGTTTTTCTCGAAACCCTCATTTCTGTTGGGCAAAACATAACTATCTCCTACTTTAAAGGTTAATTGCTCTCCACCTAAAGTATAAATCTCAGTTTCAAAGGTTTGGTCATATGTAGAAACCCCCCATCGTGTATCAATGGAGATCGATGGAATAGAAAGATCCCAGCCTAATCCTAACCAGCCATTACCTCCTTCACTGCTATAGTTTACGGAAAGTGAAGGCTGCATCCCGCCTCTTCCTGCCGGTAATTTTATTGGGAAACTTGTATTAACAGTTCCCATATTGTTCGCGGCAGGAGGTGCAATAGAAACGATTCCTTCTGTTGGATTCGCAGCTTTAATATCTTTTATAGAATTGGGAGCATAACTTCCTGTCTCGGGAGATTCAGGAACTTTGATGATCCCGTTTACCATATCCGTAAAATGGGTTGTTTTAGATACAATAATATTACTGCCTTTTTGAAGAGAATCTCTTTCGGCTTTCTCTAAAGGAATCCATTTTTTCTGAGTAAGATCAAAATAAAAGGTTTTAATATCCTGTTCGGTATATCCTGTCGGTATTTTAGATTTATCATATCCAATGGATACTTTTGCCGCTGCCGAAAAATTCTCTCCATGAGGTAAGAATCTATATCCGAAATGATCTGCTGTTACGTTTACCATTTCAGGCGTAAGAGCAGGCATATCAATGTCTCTGAGTGCTGTAATAGAATAAACTGCAGTATTTTTTACAGAATTTCCTTCTATTTTTAAGGTTGCTGAATTTAAACTTAATTCTTCTGCCTGATTTTGAGAATTTATATATTTATAATTGGTTTGACCAACATATGAATTTGCAAATTCTGTAGGAGCACTCTTTTTATCCGAGGCAACTATACGAAGATTTCTGATTTTGTAGCTGTAATCTGAAGAATTAGGAATTGTAAATATGATAATATTCTTGCCTTCCTTAACAGAAGTTGCTTTTACAGGCTCTGTTTGGTGTGCCCAAACTGTTGTTTTTTCTACGTTTTGTCCTCCTACAGCCAATTCATCATTGATAACTTTGCTTACCTGCTTATAATCTTTTAATCCATAAAGATCATATTCCAAGCTATATTGCTTATCAGATCTGATTTTTTCGTTGACTGTTACATTAAATATATTATCGTATATCTGGTCTATCGGATGTTCGGAGTCTTTTCCTATAATTCCTTCTTTTATATCAGAAATATAAAATCCCGATACCGGTTGATTAATAATAGTTTTTTGACTTTTAATCAACGTTTTATTTCCATTTCCTGATGGACTGTAGGTATTTTCAGAATCAATATTCTTCTCATTTGAATACGAAATATTATTCCGTAAAGCAGTATCGATTGCCGAAGGTTTCTCATTATTCTTCAGAAAGCTGCTGTTATTTTGAACAACAGTTGAATAATGAAAATCTGCACCCGGTAAAGTTTCCTTGGGTTTGTTTAAGTACGCTGTATTTGCGTAGGCATGAAGCTGTGTCCATGAAGTAAGAAAAACCAGAACTTTTACAATTTTAGGATTTTCTCTTAATCTACTTAATATCGAATTTCTCATTTGCGTATATGCTTTTCTACTACAAAATGATTACCTGTAAACTGCTTGAAAGAATTTCAGGTAATCCGTTTTTGTTTAATTCCTTTTTATCTATAATAGATAGTTAATTAGTGACGATAAGTTTAAACACTTTTAATTCAGAAGTCGTTTTTACAACGATTACATAAGCTCCCTCTACTAAAAGCGAATCTTTAATTTCATAATAGTCTTTTCCATTATCCTGAATGGTCTTTACAAGCCTTCCCGAAGCATCATATATCTTGATATCTACATTTTCTTTTATATCCGATATAATTCTTATGGTAAATAACTGACCTTTAGGTACCGGATTAGGGTATAGGACTATTCCGTTTTCTCTTTTGCGGGTTACTTTTACTGTATCTTTTTTCGTACAGCCATCCGGTGTGTTAACTGTTACCGTATAAGTTCCCGGTTCATAAACGGTAATATTAGCCGAAGAACTGCTGAATCCATTATCCGAAGTCCATTGGTAGGTAGCATTCGGATCTGAAATCTGTGTCCCTGCATCAAAATGGGCAGATCCTCCGGAATTTATTACTACATCTGGTCCCAAATCCAGGTTTATAGAGTTAAAATCATTAACTGTAAAATTCTGGTCTATTATATTTCCGTCTGCATCGGTAATGACAAGATGATAGATTCCGATTTCCAAATCTGGAAAAGATAACTGCGCTGTAGAAACGTTCAGGTTTTGATTAACACCATTACCTGTTAACTGGATGTGATAAGGAGCTTTACCACCTTTAACATTTACAATCAAAGTTCCTTTCTTCTGTATACAGGTAGGCTGTTGAAGTTCATTGATAGATAATATCTTATTCCCTAAAGCAAAAGTAAAAACATCTGTTCCTGATAAATCCTGATCAAAAGTGATATTATTAAAATGAACATTTTGATCTGTATCCACATAATCCATAGGATACACCTCAACATTAGAAGAATTAAAATTCCCCTGTCCTGTTTTATCTATAAACAGCCATAATTTTTTATCCGCAGGTATGGTAAGTATATTTTTAATAGAAAAAACCACTTCAGTTGGGATAGTCTGAGATGTTTCCGTGGAAAATCTTGCTTTCCACTTCCTTTTAAATAGTTGATATCCGGAAGTAGGAGTATCCAACAGTAATTGCTCTTTATTATCTCCCCATACAAGAAAACTCTGATCAGGAAAATCTGCATCATTACTATTATTATCTACAGCTAATTTCTTTGCCGCAATAATTAACCTCTTATTTTCTGAAGAACTTGTTGCCTGTTTCTGGTATAAGTTTGAGTATTTATCTCTGGCGATTCCTGTAATGTTTGCGGGATAATCAGTAAAATCATCCTGCTTCCATATCTTTTTACTTTTAGAACTGTAGTATTCTGTATATGGCATTGTAACTGCATATTTTACAGCCAGATAGGAATTTACACGATTTCTTTCATTCTGAGTGAGAATTTTACGATATATAAAAAACTCGGGTAGTTTTCCTTTAAAATTTTGCCAGGCTGTACTTCTTATATCCTTTCCCACGTACATAGAAGATATCCCCGTTCTTCCTATAACTGAATGTATTTTTTCAGAAGGAATTCCAAATCTTGTGTACATACTGAATGAAGGCAGATCATCTACTACACTGGTATTGATGTAGTTAATCTGCTCATTATTATATCTGAAAATATTTTTTGTGCTGAAATACATTTCCTTTTCATACGACTGTTCTGAAGAAAACATAGCCGTTTCCGTAGACGTATTTTGATTCTGATACGCTGTAAAAAAGGTAGTTTTATCCATCGTTTCCATGAGATAGGGAAATTTAAGATAATCATCCACTCCGTCAAAATCCAGACTTTCATTATAATTAAATAATGTATAATTAGGTTGATTCTGCGTAGATATCGCTTTAATTTCATTCTGATTCCCACTATAATCCTGATAAGTTAATGCAGGAGTTTGTGCAGAATTAGCTTTAAACCAAACACTCACCCCCGAAACACCACCAGGAGACTGGGCAAAACACATATCCAGTAAAAGGATATGAAAAAAGAAAAAGATTTTTTTCATCATAAGTGTTTATTTCGATATTATGAAAATTTTGTAATCGCTGAGAATCGTCTGAAAAATATTTTTCGAACATATTAACGGTACATTCGATTCTCGGGGATTTTATTTTTTAATCAATTTTTTAGTTTCTTTAAAGTCATTACACTCTAAACTAACCAGATAAACTCCAGAAGCATAATCACTCACATCAATTGTTTTTAAATATTCGCCTTTTGGAAAGGCTTCACTGCTCTGGTTCACAAAAATAATTTTTCCGGAAGCATCATATACTGAAATTTTTACAGCTGATGCATTTTCTAATCTGAACTTGATGTGGGCTTCATCTTTTGTAGGATTCGGAAAGATTGTAAAATTACTTTCGCTTTTTATAGTTTCCGGAAGCACATCCTGATCCGAAACTCTTTTCTGCGCAATATATCTGAATGCTGAAATAATATCGAAACACGGAGTAATGAGAGCATGAAATCCTGCAGCATTTTCTGCATGGAAGTCTGGTTTTAATGTGATATCTTTTGAAGCGATGTATTCTACATTTTGTACAGGAGCAATAATTTTATTGCTTGCCACGATCTGTTTTGCCCAGATAGTTTGTGGAGTACTGATGTCATCAACCGGACTTGTCAATATTTTAAGATCTTCTTTATAACAGAAATCCACATTAGAAACCACAATAGAAAAATTCTGAATACCGTTTGGAAGTAATGGAGTCGTACTCGTTTTAGGAGATACAATAATTTTGTAAGTATCTTTTGTAGGATTCTTAATATCTACCCTTTCAGTAGTATCTACATTATTGGGAGAGTTTTTCGTTGCAGCGGCCGTGAGATTATTCATTCCTCCTAATTTCCAAGGGTAATAAACAGTCTCTGTACCATTTGAATTTACTTTAACAATTTTGAGATCAAGATCATTGACTAAATTAGGAGTAGAAAGATCTACTGTATTACTTACAAGATTTCCCTGAGGATCGGTCCAAGATATAGTGGCTGAAAAAGGTTGTGTAATATCTAAAGGAACCACATACAACGTATATTTATTTCCCTGATTAAGAGAAATTTCCTTTATTAAAGTCGATTTTTTATAGTCACCGATAATCCCTTCTATATTGTCGTGTATGGCTGCAGAAGCTCTTTTCGCATCTGCCATTCCCCATCCGTAAATATAATCTGGTCCTTCTGTTCCTTTATCATTGGCTGTATGAGCCAACAAAGCACGAACTGTAGAAGATTGCATATAACTTTGAGAAGGACTCACAGATTTATAATATTGCTGTAATAAAGTAATAATCCCTGAAACTACTGCAGTCGCAGATGAAGTTCCTTTATAGGTTCCGTAAGCAGAATCATAAGTTTCAATTGATGAATAAATAGTTTCACCAGGTGCACATAAGTCTGGCTTAATCCTTCCATCGTCAGTTGGACCATAACTGCTGAATGAAGAAATATCAAAATCTTCATCAGAATTCATATTAAGATTCTTTTTAGCAGAAGCCACCACCAAAACATTTTTAGCAATTCCTGCTCCTTCAAGTAAATCATATCCTCCCTTCGCAGTTACCTGAGGAACAAGAGCAGGATCTATTTCTCTGGAATTTCCCGCAGCTTTAACAATTTGTAAATATGGTCTTAAATACATCAGGTTATCCCAATTCTGTGCTGTTGAATTATATTTTCCAAACTGATAAGTCTGAATGTATAATGGATCGAAGCCATAACTGTTGTTGGCAACCAAAATACCAGCGGTGTTATTAGGAGAATAGGCTTCATTAAGCATTTCCGATACATCATTTACCCAGTCGTATGCGTGAAGTGTAGCATTAAAAGCAATTCCTCTTGCATTTGCGTCTCCATTACTTCCAACCATGGTTCCTGCAATGTTCGTACTGTGTCTTGTTATAGTTTGATTTTGAGAGGAATCATAAGTAATCTTTCCGGAAAGCAGTTCATGAGTAGTCCTTGGCTTTGAATAATCCCATTGCCCTATGATCATATTTTGACCAGAGATATTCAATCCTGCACTTCCTCCGGCATACAATATATTGGCTTTTGTCATCTGTGCAGCCCCTGAATTCAATGTAGTATAGTACATTGGTCTTCCGCTTTCATCGGACCCAATTAATTGTTTATCATTTCCATCTTTGCTGATAAACTCAGGAATACCCAAAGATTTTAACCGTTCTACTTCCTGCTTTTGTTTGCTTTCTTTTTTTGTAATTTCTGTTTGAAATTTTTTCTGATCTTCCAGTAATTTCCTACCAATATCATTATTATCCTGAGAAAAGACAGATATGAAAAACAATACAGAAACTCCAAAAACTGACTTTTGGTAAATTTTATACATCGGATAATGTTTTTAAGGGTTATTTCTGCTTTGCCTTTTCTATTTTCTCTAATCTTTTATTTAAAGACTTAAGAATATCTGTCTGACTTTTAATTAAAGCCTCTTGCTCTTTATTTTTTTTATTAAGATCAATAGAATACAAAGTAAGTTCTTCTATTTTTTGAAGCAGTTTAATCTGGAACTCTCCTACATTTACTCCTTCTTTCTCCATTTCTTTTGCAGAAGCTATTTCTGGTAAATGCTTGTTTTCTTTTACAAATTTTTCAACTTCTTCAAGTTTTGGTAAACCATATTCCTTTTCAAAAACAAAATCTGCTGTTGGTGTAAGCGTTACTTTTATTTCTTTTGCTTCTAATTTTCCATCTACTTTTACATTTCCAAATGCATTTTTGTATGCCAGTGTTTTAGTAATACTTCCTGTGATGGGCTCATCAGCAATTGTCCATCCTTGATAATATGATGGATCACCTCCTCCGATAGCTTTAACTCCAAAATTGATACAATATGTCTTGTCATCCAAAAAGATTACAACCTTTCCGTTTTCATTTGCCAACTTTACAATTGGTGTATAACCTCCATAAGAACTCACATTTGATGCCAAATAAAACTCATTCTGCCATACATACCAATTAATATTTATTCCTATTGTTTTGCTCTCGCCATAAGCAAACCCTTCAATATTAACAGTAGGCATTTCTCCTCCTGAGCCACTTGCTGGAAAAGGAATGTTGGTTTTTATTTTTACACCGTTGTTAATCACTGCACATCCAGAATGATAATAGAGAATATTATTATAGATGTTATTACTTTGTAAACTATTTGTAATAGATCCTCTCTTCACAAATCCTTGCGCATCAACTACCAAAGCTTGATCCGTTGATGATGTAGAAGTAGGAATATTTGCTATTCTTATGTCTCCACTTACATCCAGCTTAGCTTGAGGAGTGATATTTCCTATTCCTACGTTACCGTTTATTAAATTAAATTGAGGATTTGGATTTCCATTTGTAAACATTCTTATCCCATTATTTCCTGAAATCCATAAATCCGCACTACCAGATGTATTCGGAGCCGCAATACCATATTGAGGCATAGAAAATGTATTTAAAGAAGTTGATAAACTTGGTACATTTGCGTTTGTTACAGTAAATCTCACATCATCCTGAAATGTCAGAGAAGAAGCCGCCACTCCATAGATATCTCCATTTACAGTTAATTTTCTTGAAGGGTTAATTCCTATTCCTACGTTACCCGATTGTGCTTTAACAACAAAAGCACCACTAGTAGAGTTAGGTTCTATTACTACATCTCCATTTCCTCCCCGGATAATTGTTTTACTATGATAATGTCCCCCAGGATTACCAAAAAATAATGTATTATCAGCACTTTCTAAATAACTAATAATAGGGATATTATATCCGTTAGAATTTAATTTAATATAGTAAGAGCCATCATTACCATTATTATATCTTTCGTTAGCAATAACAGAACCATTGACATCTAATTTTTGAGTTGGTGTATTAGTCCCTACTCCTACATTTCCATTAAGAGTAATTCTTACCTTTTCAGAATTGTTTGTCCTAAATATTAAGGGTTGAGCATCTATTGTACCTAAGAAATCTGTAGATGAATTTGTTCCGCTGTTTCCGGTAGTATTCCAGATTTGTGCTGAAGAGAATACAGCGATCAGAGAACTTATCGTAAGTAATATTTTTTTCATTCCTGTATTTTTTTTTCGCAAATATATATAATTTTTTTGCTCTAAAAAATTGGCAAGAAATAATATTAAATGGCAAGAAATTAATTAGAATTACATATGTAAATACTTAAATTAAAATTTAAATCATAACTCAAATTTATTTTATTTTTATTATTAATAATTAATTATAATTAGTTAGATTTTTTTAAAAAAATTACTAATTAGATAAATAATAGTAATTATTTCATTTAGGAATTACTTAAAATAAGGAGCTTAAAATGAAATTAATACTAAATTTTAAATCAGCAAATTGCTTTTTCTGAACAAGTAATATTAGAGTTTTATTACACTAAACTATTTTTCACATTTTAAGAGCCTGTTTATAGCCTGTTTAAATTTTAATAAAAATTTTGTTAAAGGCTTTCCGAGGTTGGATATTTGAAAAAAAATAAAATGTACCCAACCGATTTAACAGAAAGCCAATGGCAATACATAAAGAAAACGATAAACCTGAAAGAGCGAAAAAGAAAATATCAATGTTGTTAAATTAAAATATACTTCATAAATTAGTATTATGAAATGTTATAAATGTCAATCATTAGATAAAGTAAAAGCTGGTTTTACAAGAGGTTTGCAAAGGTATAAATGCAAAAACTGTGGATGCTTTTATAGTGTTGAAAGCAAATCGGATGTAAAAAGTCCTGAGCAAAGACGGCTTGCATTAGAAATGTATTTGGAAGGAATGGGATTTCGAGCTATTGGGAGAGTGTTGAATATCAGTTACGGAACGGTATATCAATGGGTGAAAAAGTGGGGAGAATCGGTTTCTTTGCCAAAATCTCAAGAACCTATAGAAATAGTAGAATTAGATGAAATTCACAGCTACATCCAAAATAAAAAAACTACTGTTGGAGCTGGATTGCTGTTGATAGATTTGGAAAGCGCTACATCGATTTTGTTTGTGGGAAAAGAAATACTTCCACTTTCAAAAAGCTCTGGAACAATTTAAAAGACAGGGAAATTAATAGTTTTTGCAGTGACTATTGGAAAAGTTATTCAGAATTAATTCCTACAGAGAAACATTGCGAATCAAAAGCGGAAACATTCACAGTTGAGAGCTATAATTCCAGAATAAGGCATATTTA
>NZ_JAULSJ010000005.1:0-191082 GCF_030518295.1 Chryseobacterium urinae
TTTATATGAATATTTTCAATTTTAATATCCGGAAAGGTTATCATTCGTAGGAATCTAAGCTGCAATTATTTTTAACGTAGGATTGTCATTCTGACCGCAGCGAAGCGGAGAGAAGAATCCACCTTAATAATCTTAACTTCTCAACTAAATCTTAACGGTTTAAAAATAGATTTCTCCTTCTTCGAAATGACAAGATACGTTAAACATATTTGTCGGTATTCGTGAAAAACCATTTGTGCAATTCGTGTTTAAAAAAACTCCGGGAAATCAAAAGCAAAGCTTCTACCTTAATAATCTTAACTCCTCAACTAAAATCTTAACGGTTAAAAAAATAGATTTCTCCTCCGTCAAAATGACAAAAATGGCGGTAAATCTTTGTGCTATTAGTGAAAATCTTTGTGTTATTTGTGGTTTAAGTTATCTTTGCCCCATGAATCAAAACACAAACAAAACCGTTCTCATTTTAGGCGCGAATTCCGATGTTGCGAAACAGGCTGCGAAACAATACGTCGAAAAAGGATTTTCCGTTATTGCCGCTTCCCGAAATACAAACTCTTTAGAACAATTTGTTTCAGAACATAATCTGAATTCCAAAGTGAAGGTTTTATCTTTTGATGCTGTTGATTTTGATTCTCATCAGAAATTTTATGATGAGCTTCCTGTAAAACCTCATATTGTGGTCTATGCAGCAGGTTTTTTAGTGGATAATGAAACCGCTTTAACCGATTTTAAAGAAGCTCAGCAAATGATGCTGGTCAATTATATGGGAGCCGTTTCTATTCTGAATATTATTGCGACGGATAAAAACAATAAAAATCTCGAAAGGATTATCGGATTGTCTTCGCTTTCGGGAGTTCGCGGGAGAAAAAGCAATTTTGTTTATGGCAGTACAAAAGCTGCTTTTACCACGTATTTGGCTGGTTTAAGGCAGGAATTGGCTTCAAGAAATATAAAAGTCAATGCTTTGGTGATTGGCTATATTCGCACAAAAATCAATGAAGGCTTACAGTTGAATGAATCTTTAATGATGGAACCTGATTATGTAGCAAAACATATCGTAAACGCAGGAAATTCTTTCACTATTGTTCCGAATTTTAAATGGAAAATTATTTATCTGATTTTGAAAATGCTGCCTGAAAGTCTTTTGGCAAAACTTCCTTAACTCATACTATGAATGATCAGTTTTTAGAAATTAAAACTTATATTGACAATATAAGCTCTTATGACAGTTCGGAAAATTTTGAATATGATCATTTTCCGTACCTTAAAAATATTTTAGATCATTTTACAGCAAAACAGCATGATGATTTTATAGAAGAAGTTTTTACATGGGAAGATCATCAATTATATTTTGTTGCAGATTTTTTAGATTTTACACAATTTATATTAAAAGGAAAATATGATTCATCCTACGTTTTCTGCGAGTGTTTTTCAAAAATTAATAATGTTGAATATCTGAGATATATTTATATTAATTTGGAAATGTACTTAATGCGGAGAAAATTTTTTAACGATGATTTAATTTTATCTGTTGATGATATTGTTAACAATTTATACTTACTCATTAATCATTTAAGAGATGAAAACAGCATCGATTTTTGCTTAAAAATGATTGAAAATTTAAAGCATTAATTTCATTCAGCATCTCCCAACAATTCCAACGCCTTCATCATATCAATTCCTTTTCCCAGAACAGGTTTAAACAAATCTCCTTTTTCTCTAATTCTGTCTAAAGCATTGTGAATGTTTAAATCTGTTGGTTGTAAACCTTTTTTCAGTTCTTCCCATTCCAGAGGCATCGAAACGGCAGCTCCTTCTTTTGGACGCAAACTGTAAGCACTTGCTAAAGTTTGTCCGGTTCTGTTTTGAAGATAATCGAGGTAGATTTTCTTGTTGTCACGCTTTTGTAAGCTTCTTTCCAGTGTCGTTAGTTTCGGCAATTTTTCATTGACTTGTTTCATTAAAAGGTGCGCAAAATCTTTCACCTGATCAAATTGGTATTTTCCGCCCATCGGAATATAAATGTGAATTCCCGTACTTCCGGAAGTTTTGCAGTATCCGTCGATTTTTACAGTTTCTAAAACGTCATTTACCTGCAAAGCGGTTTCAATAACCTCATCAAACGTATTCTTTTTCGAAGGATCGAGGTCTAAAACCAGAAAGTCAGGATGATCAAGATCGGGAAGTGAAGAATTCCACGGATTCATATCGATACAGCCTAAATTGTTTAAATAAGCCAAAGTAGCTTTGTCGTTGCAGTAAATATAATCAATGTCTTTATCATTCGATTCCGAATAAACCTGTGTTGTTTTTATCCAGTCCGGAATGTTGTCACCTGCATCTTTCTGATAAAAATTCTGCTCTTCTATCCCGTTCGGAAAGCGGTTTAGCGAAAGCGGACGGTTTTTAAGATGGGGTAAAATATAGTCTGCAACCGACTGGTAATATTCGATGACATCGCTTTTTGTAATTTCATCCTTCGGAAAATAAATTTTGTCCTGATTGGTTAGTTTTACTTTGTGTCGGTTCAGGGTAATTTCTTGTTCGTTTTCAGAAGATTTTATCTTTTTTAGAATTGTCATTTTAGTCATTTTGGGTTGGGAAATAGTTTCTGTTTCTTCGGAAGTATTTTTAACGTCTTCAGGTTCTTTATCTTCTCTCAATGTCACAAAAACAGGGTGACGAAAAATTCCGTCTTTCGTAATTTCGGAATATTTTATTTCGCACACCAGTTCAGGTTTTGTCCATGTTACCGGCATATTGGTTTTGGGTTTGATCTCGAAAGGTGATTTTGAGACCGTAATTTTTTCTAATTTCCGAAGAATTTCCTGAATCAGTTCACGGTTAAATCCTGTTCCTGTATGTCCGCTGTAGGTAAGTTTTCCATCAATATATTTTCCTAAAATCAATGCTCCGAAACCTTCTCTGGAACCACGAGGTTCTGTAAATCCACAAATAATGGCTTCTTCAGTATTGGTGAATTTTATTTTCAGCCAGTCGGAACTTCGGTGATTTTTTACATAAATGCTGTTGGCTTTTTTAGCAATCATCCCTTCAAGCTTCATTTTTTTCATCTGACTGAAAAATGCAGTCCCTTTTTCCGGAACGTGATCACAATATCTGATGACATCGGTTTCCACTAAAGCTTCTTTTAAAAGTTCTTTCCGCTGAATCAAAGGAAGTTCTTCCGTGGAATGACCATTCAGCCACAAAATATCAAAAACCTGATAGGTGAGAGCCAGATCCGGATTGTCTTCAATCTGCTGAAGCCATTGGAAATTAGGTTTTCCGTTTTCATCGTAGGCAACAATTTCACCGTCAAGAATCATATGATGAATCTGATTTTCAAAATCCCGCGATATTTTTTCAAATTTTGAAAGGAAAGAAATTCCGTTTCGGGAGTAGAAGAGAGGTTGATCGGTGCTTAAATCGGCAACGGCACGATAACCGTCCCATTTGATTTCAAATAGCCAATCTTCATCATCAAAAGCCTCTTCATGCGGTTTTGCCAACATGGGTTTGATGAAGTTTTCAAGCTTTTTTTCGTCAACTAAAGAATTGTACCGTTTGAATTTGGGCTTTATTTCTGAGGTTATGACTTTTTTTTGCTGCTTTTGAGGCTTTTTTTTTCCTCTAAAAATTTTGTGACCTGAGAATTTTTTGCGGTGTTTTCCTCTGCATCATAATCACTTTCCGCAAAATCGTCTTTATGTTTGATGAGAAGCCATGAATTTTCTTCCGTATTTTTCATTTTTACCAAAGCAAATTCGCCTTTCAGCTTTTTTCCGTGAAGGATAAATTTCAAAGATCCGGCGTGAAGCTCTTTTAGCAGCTCTTTTTCGTCAGAAAGTTTGGAATTGTTGTCAAGAGGTTCATAGGTTCCGCTGTCCCAGATTTCCACCTGTCCGGCTCCGTAATTTCCTTCCGGAATATTTCCTTCAAAGTCTTTGTAATCGTAGGGATGATCTTCCACCATCATGGCAAGACGTTTGTCTTTAGGATCTAATGACGGACCTTTCGGAACTGCCCAGCTTTTCAGAACGCCATCCATTTCCAGACGGAAATCATAATGCAGTCGTGATGCAGCGTGTCGCTGAATCACAAAAATAAGCTGATCTTTGCTCTTTTTTGTTTTTCCTTTCGGTTCGCTGGTTTCGTCGAATTTCCGCTTTTGGCTGTAATCTTTTAGAGCCATTATGATGCGTTTTTGGATTTGGTATTCTGTAAACTGGCTTTTAGCTGCGCCATCAGATCAATTACTTTTCCTTCTTTTGCAGGTTCCGCTTTTTTCGTTTTAATGTTTTTACCTTTCGCTTTCTGTTTAATGATCTTCATTAAAGCTTCAGAATACGTGTCTTTGTACATTTCAGGATCAAATTCCTGTGAAAGCTGTTCGATGAGGTTCACCGCCATTTTTAATTCAGCAGGTTTCGGAGCTTTCGCCGCCGGAATTTTAAGATCTCCGTAATCTCTGATTTCCTGTGCGAATCTCAATCGGTTTAAAACCAACACTTCATTGTTATAAGGGCGGATCATTCCGATGGCTTCACTTTCGCGCAGAACAAAAGTTCCTACTCCAACCATTTCTGTTTTTGCCAGAGCTTTCAGCAAAAGGCGATAAGCATTTTCACCATTTTTCTGAGGTTCGAGATAGTACGGATTTTCAAAATAAACAGAATCTACTTCACTTTCTTTTACAAACTGATCGATAGAAAGGATTTTGGATTTTTCAGGACTTGCGGCTTCATAATCTTCTTCATCCAGAATAATGTATTTGTCGTCCATGAGATATCCTTTTACAATATTTTCCCATTTCACTTCCTTACCTGTATTTTCGTTCACTCTTTTAAATCTGATATTCGAAAAATCAGACTTATCAAGCATATCCAAATCCAGTTTGGTGGTTTCGGTAGCAGAATATATTTTGACAGGAATATTGACTAGTCCAAAGCCAATGGCGCCGTTCCAGATTGCTTTCATTGTACTTTATTTTCAGTAAAACGTACAATGATTGTGCCGTGTAACTGTCGTTTGATATTTTAAATAATTACAATTGAGTTATTTATGTTTTTTTAGGAGCAGGTTATGTAAGAAATACTCCGTTAGAATCCGGAAGTATAATATTACCTTTACTGTAACATTTAGTTAATCACAGCAAGATATATCAGTAAAATTCCATGAAATTTAAACTAATCACAGTATTTTTTTTATTCTTATTTAAGACGTTGCTTTTAGCACAGAACGAAAAAGCTATTGATATTTTTAATAACAGAAACGAAGATTTAAACCAAGCAGTAAAAGATTTATCTGTATTAAATAAATCTGCGAAAGCTAATGAAAGCCAACTGCTTCTGAATTCTTTACTGGCATTAACCTACATTACCAAAAAAGATTACGAATCTGCGAAAAAGTATATTACCGAAGCTGAAAAATTTTCTAATACAAATGGGAGTTCTTCAGGAGAAGCCTATTACAATTTTGCGACTGGTAAGCTGTACATGATCCTTGAGATTAATGACAAGTCAATTAATTATTTTTTAAAGAGTTTCAGACTTTTTAAGCTGAATGAAAATTTTGCAATGGCAAGTGATGCAGGAGTCTCCGTTTTCTATATTTCCAGTTATAAGGATGTGAAAATTTTGAATGAATCTCTTGAACTGGCGGATCGAAGCAAAGATGTGGGAGCAATTATTAATGCCAGATGCGGATTTGCCAATTATATGAAGAATGATTTTAATACTAACCGGGCTTCAAAATACAATTCGGATCAGCTTTTAAAATATCTAAAGGAAACGGCCGATCTGATACAGAATGAAAATGAAACCACCCAGAAATTTGCTTTAGCATCATTATATTTTAATTACGGATATAATTTGCTTTTTTATAATAAAAATCCGGAAGGCGAAGTTTATCTCAATAAAGCATTAAAGCTTGCTAAAAAGTATAACTATCTGTCCATATACAGGAATTATTATGGTGCAAAAGGAGATATTCTTCTGGAAGAGAATAGAATAGATGAGGCTAAAGCTTTTTTTTATAGAGGATTGAAGGAAGCACAGGAAATGCCTTATCCGGATGCTGTTACTGAGCTTTTATTTTATGATGATCTGAAGAAAATCGCAGCGACGCAAAAAGATTGGGAAGAATTCTACAGGATCGACCAGCTTTTTCAGGCTGCAAGTAAGAAAGCAAACGATGAAAATATAAACAAAGCGATACAAAACAGCATTATAAAATATGAAATGAAAGAGAAGGAAGAAAAAATAGAAACTCTGACTTCTAAAAATTTCAACCAGAGAATCTACATCCTGATCATGATTGTTGTGATTATATTAATGCTGATCATCTGGTTTCAGTATCAGAAGAATAATAAGCTGAAAATGCATCTTATTTCGGAGAAAAATAAGCAATTAGAGATTGAGAGAAATCAGGTTCGTAAAGAATTGATCGGCAGTGTGCTTCATCTTGAAAAGAAAAATGAAATTTTGAATAATCTTAAAGAAAAACTGATGGAAAAAAAATCTGCCGCGCCTTCTGTCATAGATCATCAGATTTTTAAAGCGATAGAGGAGGGGATTCTGGTAGATGATGATTTTGAAAAGTTCAGATCTAATTTCAATACCATTTATCCTGAATTTTTCAATAAATTATTGGATAAAGCCAACCAGAATCTTACTCAACTGGATTTAAAATATTGTGGTTTTATTTTGATGAAGCTTTCGACCAAAGAAATTGCATCCCAGATGAATGTTGAGCCCAAAAGTATAAGAATGGCGCGTTACAGAATAAAGCAAAAGCTTAATCTGGGGAAAGACGAAGATCTGGATCAGTTTATACAGCATCTTTCTTAGTTGTAATTGGTTTAAAATAAGCGTGTTAAATTTATTGTAGACGCTTTGTAGACGTTTTTAATTTCCTCATAGACACTTTATAGACACTCAAAATTGCTGTTGCTGATTTGCCGATAATATCTTTGCCGGGTTGAAAATAATTTTATTCAGAAATTTAAAAACTCAAAACATGAACAACAAAGTTTTAGCAATTATTTCGTATATCACCCTTGTCGGATGGCTTATCGCATTTTTTTTAAGAGACAAATCGCAAAAAGACAGGTTGGTTAATTTTCATCTCGGCCAGAGTTTGGGATTGGCAATTGTTTCCACGTTATTTAATATTGCGCTGACGATCGTTGCTGCTATTGTTCCGTCATTGCACTTTTTAGGTTACATTGGCTATTTATTCTTTATTTTAATGATTTTGGGAATAATAAATGCCGCAAATGAAAAAGAAACGCCATTACCGCTTATCGGTAATATGTTTGTAAATAAATTTTCTTTTATCAATTAAAAATTCATTTCTTCACAAAGACTGAAAAATCTTTTTATTCTCTATAAAAAGATTTTCAGTTTTTGCAAAAGCTTTCTTATCGCTGATAAAATTACACCTATTACATCAACATAATAATCATCCTCATAAATGAACTGAGGAAAAACAAATAGAGGTCAGAAGAAATTCAGACCTTTTTATTTTTTACAGATCAGCAATAATGTTGAAGGATCTACAGTTATTCCGTTTTATATTGCTTTTTTGTAGGTAAATTGTATAAGGGTTGTGTTGTATGATGAATTTACGGGAGGTTTGGTATTTGATTTAAATTTTTTTAAACTTTGCTTTCATCTCGAGATATAATAGTGTTTTATCAAGATTTTCTTTATCAACATTGGCTTTATCCAAAATAAAATTCATAAACGAGTTAGCTGTAATGTAAAGATATCGATCGTCTAAAATACAATAGGTAATCTCACTCCAGATAAATTTATATTCAGATTTATAATTTTTAAAACTAAAGTGATATGGGCTAAATTCCAAGAAGATATCTTTGGAGTTTCCTTCAAGATTTGAGATTTCACGATCTAATTTTTGATAAAAAGCCTTTTTATACTTTTTATATTGGGTCATATAATTGAAATATGTTGAAATTACAGCGACTGAAAAGCCTAAAAAGAATCCTGCAAAAGTGTAGTTTTCGAAAATTATGGTAATAACTCCGAGTATGGTAAATAATATTCCCCAAAAAAGATTTTTATTATTTTTTTTAAGATTATTTTTCCATTGTCTATTAAATTCATATTCATTAATCTGTCTTAAAATTTTTTCGGAGGAAGGTGTGTTGTAAGTGAAAATTTCTTCGTTCATGTTTCTGATAATGGTTTTTATTTTTTCTGTGAATATAGATTTTTATGAATTATTCAGTATTTATGCTGTCGCTTTTTAGATAATCAAACTTGTCTGTGTTGATGTCTCCAATGGTAGATTCTACGCTGTATTGTTTAGAAACAATAATATATCTGTTCTTTTCATAGCAATGCTTTATAATTTCAACAGAAATCGATTCGTTGTTATCCAGATTAATAATTCCGCTAAAGCTTTCGCACCTGTAACGTCCTTCATCATTTTCGAAATGATCAAAAATACCTCTCATATCCTCCTGACTGAAAAATATGTTTTCAATTTCTGCTGAAACAATAGTGTGTTTTCTCAACGTACTTTTAAAATCATATTCTACAATTTCTTTAGCTACATAGAAGCAGGTTGAGCTAAATACAAGCAATAATCCTGAAATGTAAGAGAGCTTCATTATTTCTTCATAAACTTTTTCTTTTACGTTCGGAGGGTAATAAAGTATTTTCTTTATAAATATGATTATGAAATAAACTGCACAGGCTATTGCAGAAATATATCCTAAAGTGGCTATGAGAGAAATTAGTGTTTTCATAAAAAAAGCGGAGAAAAATTCCCCGCTTCTAATTTATGATTTTAAATTCAATTTAAGTTCCAGTTCGTCTAGCTGTTCATCAGCAATCGAAGAAGGCGCATCGATCATCACATCACGACCTGAGTTATTTTTAGGGAAAGCGATATAATCTCTGATTACTTCATTTCCGTCCAGAATTGCTACCAAACGGTCAAACCCGAAAGCTAATCCACCGTGAGGCGGCGCTCCGTATTTGAAGGCATTCATTAAGAAACCAAACTGTGCTTCTGCTTCTTCTTTGGAGAATCCTAAAAGATCAAACATTTTAGACTGAAGATCTTTATCGAAAATTCTGATGGAACCTCCGCCGATTTCGTTTCCGTTCAACACCATATCATAAGCGTTTGCTCTGGCTTTTCCCGGATCTGTTTCCAGCAAATAAATATCTTCCGGTTTTGGAGACGTGAAAGGGTGGTGCATCGCGTGATAACGTCCGCTTTCTTCATCAAATTCCAATAATGGGAAATCAACTACCCAAAGTGGCGCGAATTCGTTTCCTTTTCTTAATCCTAAACGGTTTCCAAGCTCCATTCTTAAAGCTGAAAGCTGCGTTCTTACCTTATTTTCGTTTCCGGAAAGAATCAACATCAAGTCTCCTTCTTTAGCTCCGAATTTTTCAATGATTTTTGTCAAATCTTCCTCGCTGTAGAATTTATTTACCGAAGACGTTTTTACGCCGTCATTCTGGAATTTAATCCAAACCATTCCCGAAGCTCCGATCTGTGGTCTCTTTACCCAATCCACAAGTTCGTCGATCTGTTTTCTTGTATAGTCTGCACATCCTTCAACATTGATTCCTACGACCAATTCTGCTTCATCAAATATTTTGAAATCTTTTCCTTTTACTAAATCATTCAGTTCCACGAATTCCATTCCGAAACGGATGTCCGGTTTGTCGTTTCCGTATTTCTGCATCGCATCAGCAAAAGTCATTCTTGGGAAATCTCCGAATTCCTGACCAGTGATATCTTTCAATAAAGTTTTCGTCATTCCTTCAAAAACATTCATCACATCTTCCTGCTCTACAAAAGCCATTTCGCAGTCGATTTGTGTAAATTCCGGCTGTCTGTCGGCTCTTAAATCCTCGTCACGGAAACATTTTACGATCTGGAAATATTTATCCATTCCACCAACCATCAATAACTGTTTGAAAGTCTGCGGAGACTGTGGCAAAGCATAAAACTGTCCCGGATTCATTCTGCTCGGAACCACGAAATCTCTTGCTCCTTCCGGAGTGGATTTAATTAAAACCGGAGTTTCAACTTCGATAAATCCGTTTTCTGAAAGATAGTTTCTTACTTTCTGCGCCATTTTATGACGGAAAATCAATTTATCTTTTACAGGATTTCTTCTGATATCCAGATAACGGTATTTCATTCTCAATTCTTCACCACCGTCCGTTTCGTCCTCAATGGTGAAAGGCGGAAGCTGAGATTCATTAAGAACTGTTAAATTCTCCACTAAAATCTCAATTTCTCCTGTCGGAATATTGGGGTTTTTGCTTACTCTTTCGATAACTTTTCCGGTAACCTGAATCACAAATTCACGTCCCAGTTTTTTTGCATTTTCCATCAGTTCTGCCGTAGAACGATCCTGATCGAAAACAAGCTGCGTAATTCCGTAACGATCCCGAAGATCTATCCAAATCATAAATCCTTTATCACGGATAGTCTGTACCCATCCTGAAAGTGTAACTTCTTCATTAAGATTTTTAAGAGATAATTCTCCGTTTGTGTGCGATCGAAACATAATTATTTGTTTAAAGTTCAATGTTTAAGGCTCAGATCCGAACCTTGAATTTTCCGTTGGCAAAGATAAGATTTTTGCAGGTTTTAAAAACAAAAAAACTTCCCGAAGGAAGTATTAAATTATTTATCTGTAAAAAATTAAAGAACCATTGCCATTGCAGACTGTTTATTTTTAACAGCGTAGTCTTTTGCCGTTTTGCCTTTGCTGTCTTTTGCCTCTTTTTTAGCCCCGAATTTCATCAGCATTTTTGCGGCATCCATATTTCCGGAAGCTGCTGCGTTCATCAAAGGAGTAACATCGCTGCAAGACTTATTAACATCAGTTTTACTCACCAGATAATTGAAGACATTTTTTTTGTTTTCTTTTACGCTCAGAGAAAGCAGATCGGTCTTTGTCCCATTTACGGTATAGCATTTTGAAAAATCTTCCTGACTGAAAGCTTTCTGGAAACTTTCCAGATTATCGGTGCGGAAGGTTTTCAACTGGTCTGCTGATAATTCCTGTGCAAATAATCCGTTGGCAAAAACAGAAAGTCCGAATAGTAAAGTTGCTGTAATTATTTTTTTCATAAAACTTGATTTATCTAAAGAATATACAAAGCTAAATAAAATTTTTCGATCAATGTTGCTAATTATTAATCCATTTCGTTGCTTTTTCCAAAACTTCGTCCTTATTGTTTTTTATTCCGTCTATTGTAGGTTTTACTTCAACATCGGGAACAATTCCTATTCTCTGGGTTTCTTTTCCGTCGGGATAATAGATGCCGATTCCGCTGATCATGGTCGAAATATTTCCCGGGAGTTTTATATCAGAAACATTTCCATCGGCTCCTGCCGTTGTAGAACCGAAAACTTTTGCATTCGGTGCGGTTCTGAAAGCCATGGTGTGATATTCCGCACTGCTTTGCGTGGTTTCATTAATTAATATGGCAATTTTACCCTGATAATATTTTTTTCCGGTTCCCTGTGTTTTTAAACTTGGTGTAAAAGTGAAAAGTCCCGGCTGACTGTTGCTTGTATTCGTGAATTTTACGAAATCCGAGGATTCCGGTTTTAACAGTTTTCCCATTTTAAAAACTACAAAATCTGAAGGATAGCTTCTGAAATCGATAACCAAACCTTTCGTGTTTTTAATTTTTTCAAAAACTTCAGGAAGAAGATCGGCATTTACACTTCCCATGTAAACATAAGCAATGTTGCCATCGAGCATTTTAAAAAACTCTTTTGGCTCTTTTTTTATTTTAATATCTGAATAGGCATAGGTTTTTATAGTTTTTTCTTCCGTTTTTCCGTCTCTTAAAATGGTAAGATTGATGGTTTCTGCATTGCTTCGCAACAATTTTCTCGAAATGTCCCGAAGTTGAGTAGGATAATTGGAAGCAGGAAGATATTTCAGCATATTTTTAATGATGTTGTCCATATTTTCACCATTAATTTCCGTGATGACATCTCCTATTTTCAATCCGGTCTGTGTTCCTAAATTTTCGTCATAAAAGCCTTCAACCACAGGTTTATTTTCTGCAAAAGTTAATTTTACCGGAGAATACCTTTCGCCAAAATATTTTTCAAGCGATTTACTGTTTCCCCAAATGTTGGCATGAGTGTCGTGAATTCTTCCGATCAGTTCCAGAGAAGCGAGATTGTATTCCGTTTCGTCTTTTGCGTTGATGAATTTTGGGATAAATTCTTTGAGCACGCCTTTCCAGTCTTCTTCGATGAGGTTTTTGTAAGGAAAATAATACTGAATCATGTTCCAGTATCTGTAAAGAGAAAGCAGCCTGAAACCTTCATCGGGATACTTCATCTCTCTGTAAGGATTTTCATGCCTGAAATCAGGATTGTCTACATTCGGAAAGAAATCGACGTAATAATTGACTTTTGGTCTTTTAGCATCTTTCAGTTGTAAAAGCAGCTCTGTAAGTTCTTTCGAGAAGCCGGAATTGGTGATCCAGTCGAGATCCGGCTTGATCTTCACATTTTTAGGCTCAGAATTTTTTGCTGTCTGAAATTTCCCTAAACCTTTGATCCAGTCTGTTAAAATCTGATCTCTCTGTTCAGCAGAAGCATTTTCAGTTTTTTTATAAATTCTGAAAAGTTCGTAATCCCAGTTGTAGTTTCCTTCGGCAACATTTGGATGATAATATTTCAGATACCCCCAGATTAATCCCAGTTTTTTAAGGTTTTCAATATTATTCTGACCGAGGTTGATATTGGAAATTGTAGAACCTTTATCAAATTCTTTATCAAGCTCAACCTTAGTTAATTTTTTCTCGAAAATTTTAGCATTTTCAATGTCCTTTCCGTCAATGGAAACTTTTAAGTCGTCTACCCAGATTTTTCCTTTTCCTGAAAGCAATGCTCCGATAACGATCTGTTGTGTGTTTTCCGGAGACATATTGAGGGTAACCTCATATTTTTTCCAGTCGTTTGTGCCTTTCAGACCAACGTTTTGCATATTGTTAAAAGCAACTTCAGGATCAATTCTCATCCATAATCCTGCAAATCCATCCGTTACATTTTCTGTTTTGAGATATCCGGAAAGCGTAATTTTTCTTCCTGCATAATTGTTGGGAAGTGCGTACATGATTGCTCTGAAGCCTTCTGTACCTTCAGATTCTATCACGGCAGATGCCTTTCCCTGCTGTTTTTCATTAAAATCGGAAAATACTTTTGCAGAATTGTTTCCCATTAATTTCCATAAGGCAGGAGAATTGTTTTCTGTGGTTTCAAAATCGAGATTTTCAATTTTTTGCTGGGCAAAAGAAGTCATTCCCCATAGAAGAAATGGGACGATGAAATATTTTTTCATAGTGATTAAATTTTTTTGTCAAATCTAAAAAGTAAGATCTGATATTATTGTTTGTGAATAATGGTTTTAAGGAAGTTTGTGAGGTTTGGGAATATTTTTAACGAATTTTTTAGTTTTAAAATCTTAAAGAATATTAATTTTTTACATATTCAAGGATGTCACCGGGTTGACAATCCAGTGCTTTGCATATGGCTTCCAGTGTTGAAAGCTTTACGGCTTTGGCTTTACCGGTTTTAAGAATGGAAAGATTAGCCTGAGTAATGCCAATTTTTTCGGCAAGTTCCTGAGACTGCATTTTCCTTTTCGCCAACATGACGTCTACGTTGATGATTATTGGCATAAATTAAATTGTTAAATCATTTTCAGTTTTAAGATCAACAGCTTGTTTATAAACCTGAGAAACAATATATATAATTGCAGATACCAAAAATAGCTGAAAATTTTGATTGTCAATGCTAAAATTAAAAGTAACTTTATTTAGTAAAGCTTCTGCAATTGTATCACTTATAATAGAAAAACATCCTAAAGCTAAAGTGTAATTAGCAATTTTTGAAATTATCTTGTAAATTTCTAATGAAAATGGACTCTTCATCTGAATTTTATTCGCCAGTTTTAAAACATTTGAAAAAAGTATAGTTTGTAATATTCCTAATATAATTGTCATAAAAAGAATCACTATTGAAACTTCTTTTTTTAATGACTGAATATCCTGCACGTGTAATTTTTTACTATCTATTTTTATTTTGCTTAAAACACCAACATCAATTCCAGCTATTTTTGCAATCAGTAAAATAGCAAGAAGAAATATGGTTATATAGGAGATGATTAAATAAAGCCATAAAAAAGTAGTAAGAATGCTCAAAATTGTAGATGAATAATTTTTCATAGTATTTTTTATTGCAAATATATAATTATTTATTGTTTTACGATAAAAAATTATTGAACTTTTTATTTTTCTGAGTTGATAAATGCGCTTTGACTGATCTGTTCAGAATCTTTTTCAGAAAACTTTTCATAAGCCAAGTTATAATCATTTTTGAATCTATATTTTTGCGGAATATAAAACCGAATCAACAATGTCAAAATACTTCAATTTTCTTAAAAAAGCGCTAAGCGGTGAAGAAGTCGACTACACCAAAGCAACGATAAGAAGTGCGGTTCTTCTTCTCGCCATTCCTATGATGCTGGAAATGGCAATGGAATCTGTATTTGCATTGGTGGATCTCTATTTCGTAGGACATCTTAAAGAAAGCGGATTTGCAATACAGACAGTGGGATTAACAGAATCTGTACTTTCCGTAATGTATTCCATCGCAATCGGGATGAGTATGGCGGCAACAGCAGTGGTAGCAAGAAGAGTGGGGGAGAAAAATCCCGAACAGGCTTCCAGAAGTGCAGCGCAGGTTTTGCTGGTCTCTTTTGCCATTACTTTTCTATTGAGTCTGCTTGGAGTGATCTACGCTGAGGAAATTTTAATTCTAATGGGTTCAAAGCCCGAAGCAGCAGCGTACGGAAAAGAATTCACAAGAATTATGATGGGAAGCAGTGTCATCATCATGCTTTTATTCTTAATCAACGGAATTTTTCGCGGCGCAGGAAATGCCGCGATTGCAATGAAATCTCTCTGGATCGCCAATATTGCCAATATAATTTTATGTCCGGTTTTAATCAAAGGTTTCGGTCCGGTTCCCGCTATGGGATTAACGGGAGCGGCTTTGGCAACCACCATCGGAAGAAGTATTGGAGTGATCTATCAGTTGTATCATCTTCTGATTGCAGATACGCAGATCAGAATTCAGTCAAAATATTTTAAACCCGACTTTGAAATCATTAAATCGGTTATCAAAATTGCAACTCCCGGAATTTTTCAGTTTGTAATTGCTTCCTGCAGTTGGATTTTTCTGGCTCAACTGGTCGCAACAACCGGCGGTGAAAATGCTTCTGCAGGATATCAGACGGCTCTGCGTTTAATGATGTTCTTTTTGCTTCCGGCTTGGGGATTAAGCAACGCCGCATCAACGTTAGTCGGACAAAATATGGGAGCCAACGAAATGTTGAGAGCAGAACAGTCCGTTATGAAAACTGTAAAGTATAATGTGATCTTTATGGTAACCGTAAGTATTATTTTCTTTTTTATGGGAGATTTTTTAGTCGGATTTTTCACCAACGAACCTGAAATTAAAACTATTGCTACCAATGCTTTGCATATTATGGCGGTAGGATTTATTTTCTACGGAATAGGAATGGTGATGATTAATGCTTTTAACGGAGCAGGAGATACCTGGACTCCGACTTGGGTTAATTTGTGCGGATTCTGGCTGTTCCAGATTCCTTTAGCGTATTTTCTTTCAAAATATTTCGGAATGGGACCGAAAGGTGTCTTTATATCGATTCCCGTAACCGAAACTTTAATCACCATCGTTGCTTTTATACTGTTTAAAAAAGGAAAATGGAAAACGGTAAAGGTGTAAAAGTATGGATGCTAGTTTTTTTTAACAAAGGTCGATTTACGCTTCAGTAATAAACTTCCAGCCTCTGTCTTCCAACTCCGGCTACAGAATTATAAAAATTTTAACAGCTTCAATCTTTGATTTTTACAGGGTATTTTTTAATTTCGTAATGAATCAACTAAAATTTATTTCTATGGGAAAAGGAGACAAAAAATCTAGAAGAGGTAAGATCAACAATGGAAGCTATGGAAAAAGAAGACCGAGAAAAGCTTCTAAAATAGTTGCCGCTTCAGAAGAAAAAGCTAAAAATTAAAATAAAAAGACCGGAGATTATTTTTTCTCCGGTCTTTTTTATGTAACAAAATTAAATTATTTTCCAAAAAATCCGCCAAGGATATCTCCCAATCCGCCTCCGCCTTGCTGCTTCTGCTGATTGCCTCCTCCAAGAACGCTCCCCAGAATGTCATTCAAAGGATTTCCGGACTGAGAATTTCCACCGCCCAAAACGCTTCCTAAAATATCATTCAACGGATTAGACTGCTGTTGCTGAGCCTGATTGGAAGCATTCCCAAGAATTCCTCCCAAAAGATCGCCTAAACCTCCTGCTCCTACATTGTTCTGTTGTTTTTCTTTTCCGATGTAGCCCATAATTACCGGAGCCAGCATCGCTAAAATAGGTCCCACTTTATCAATGGAAATTCCTGTATTTTGTGAAAGCTGATTTTCTACATTCGATTTATCTCCACCAAAAATATGGCTTAATATAGAACCTCCTTCAGCCTGTCTCGCATCTGCCTGAGAAACGTCGTCCAGAATACTTCCGTCGTGATCTTTATCCAAAGCGTTATTTAAAGCTTCAGCTTCATTCGCGTCCTGAGATTTGTTTCTAAGGTAAGAAATGATAAGCGGTGCCGCAACTGCCAGTAAAGCAATTACCTGCGTTTTGCTGATCCCGAATTTGTTTTCAGCCTGTTCAGCAACCTGGTTGCCGGTGTTCCCTGTAAGTAGGTCGATTAAACTCATAGTTTGTGTTTATTTTATTGTTAAGTCAACCAAAGTTATCAAAAAATATTCCCTAAAGATTTTTTTTAATCAAAAATTGAGATTTATTTTTGAAATTACCTATAAGTTATTGATTATCAATAATTAATTTTTTAAGATCGGAACATTGGAACATGCTTCACCAAACATCAGCGATTTCACGATCGGCTGAAGCTGTTCAACCAGTTCGATGTACGCGTTTTCAGGAATCTCTTTGTCTGAGCAGCCTTTTACCAACACTCTTTTTCCGCGCATTTCATCAAAATCATGGCTTTGAATGGCGTTGTGCATTAAAATAACTTCCAGATCCTCACGGTTTCCGAAAACTATTTTTTTGGTTACTTCGGTAAGTCTTGCCGTAATCAGGAAATATGCCCAAAGCGGAACGATCGCATCCGCAGAATTGTAGACGTACACATAAGCATCACGATACTCTTCAACATCAATGGCTGCCACTTTTTCGCGAAAATCTTTTTCCTTTAAGACCATTTCCATGAAAAGAAAATTTTTAAGATCAATTCCCTTTCTGGCTCCCTTCGGAACAAGATCCGTAAGATCAAAATTGATTAAACCGCTTTCCGCAACTTTATTCCGTATTTCAAATTCTTCTGACATTTTTTATCATTATCTTTGAACAAATTTACAAATTAAGATCGTACAACGTCTTATTTGTTCTCTATTCTGATTATAGAAATGAAATATTACATCATCGCAGGAGAGGCTTCCGGAGATTTGCACGGAAGCAATTTAATGAAAGCTTTGAAGCAGAAAGATTCCACTGCCGAATTCAGATTTTGGGGTGGCGATTTAATGGCGCAACAGGGCGGAACTTTGGTGAAACATTACCGCGATCTGGCTTTCATGGGATTTCTGGAAGTAGCCATGAATCTGCGAACCATTCTGAATAATATTAAATTCTGCAAAGAAGATATTAAAAACAACAGACCGGATGTTTTAATTTTGGTAGATTATCCCGGATTCAATTTAAGGATTGCAAAATTTGCCAAAGAATTAGGCATTAAAGTCGTTTACTATATTTCTCCGCAGCTTTGGGCATGGAAAGAGGGGAGGGTAGAGATCATCAAAAAATATGTGGATGAAATGATGGTGATTCTTCCGTTTGAGGAAGATTTCTACAAAAAACATGGGGTACATTCGCATTTTGTAGGTCATCCGTTGCTTGATGCGATTTCAACGCTGCAAAATATTGATGTTGAAGAATTTAAAAAGGAAAATGACTTAAACGAAAAAGAAATTATTGCGCTTTTGCCGGGTTCCAGAAAACAGGAAGTGGAAAAAATGCTGGAAATGATGCTTTCCGTAAGACCTTACTTTAAAGAATATCAGTTTGTTATCGCAGGAGCGCCGAGTTTGCCGAAAGAATTTTATCAGAATTATGTAGACGAAAATGTACATTTTGTTTCCAATAAAACGTATGATTTGTTGAGGTGTTCGAAAGCAGCTTTGGTAACATCGGGAACTGCCACGTTAGAAACTGCTTTACTGAATGTTCCGCAAGTAGTTTGCTACCGGGGAAGCAAAATTTCTTATGCGATTGCGAAAAGACTCGTTAAAAACATCAGATATATTTCTCTGGTGAATTTAATTATGGATCGTGAAGTCGTTAAAGAACTGATTCAGAATGATCTTAATACCAAAAATCTTGTTGAAGAATTAAAGAAAGTTCTTGAAGGCGAAAAAAGATCTCAGCTTTTAAGAGATTACGAATTGTTGAGAGAAAAACTAGGCGGAAAAGGAGCCAGTGAAAATGCGGCTGACGTTATTTTAAAGGTTTAAAAAATCAAATAAACTATAAAAAATCGTAGAAAATTTTTCTGCGATTTTTCTTTTATATCATGAATTTAAGTCAAAATTTAAGATTTTAAAATTTTGATTTGCCGATTGTTATTCAATTAAATATTTTTGAGATGCACAAATTTTGAAATTGAATAAACAGCCGATTTTAATTCTTGCCATCTCATTTATTTTGGGGATTTTTGTTCAGGATTTTTTTTCTCTGGATGAAAATTTTGTTTACTTCATTATCATCTTTTGTGCTTTCACTTTAGCCATTACTTTTCTTAAAAATTACTACCTCCATAAAGCGAAACCTTATTTACTCGGCTTTATGTTTTTCGGGGTCGGAATTATTCTGCATTTTTTCAATGCTTTTGCCTCCGGAAATATTTCGGTTTCTAAAAATGAAACCATTGTTTTTAAAATAGCTAAAAAACTGAATTCCAGTGCTAAAAATCGGAAGTATGAAGGTGTGATACAAGCCGGAAACCAAACTTTCAATGCTGTTATTTATATTCCGAAAAGCGAAAAGGAACTTGATTTTAAACATTATTATCAAGCTCAGGCTTACATTTCGAAGCCGAAGCTGCCACAATATGATTTTCAGTTCAATTATTCAAAATATCTTTTAAGGAAAAATATTGAATACCAGTGTTATATCAATAATGAAATTAAGGAAGCAGAAAGGAAAGATCTAAGCTTCACAGAGAAGTTTTCCCAGAAAAGACTGGAAGTTTTGCAAAGAATAGATGAAACCGGAATGTCTTCAAAGTCGAAAGAATTTTTAAAAGGAATTATTCTTGCCGACCGAACGGAAATGGATGCGCAGACGGTTCAGGATTTTAACCGTTCCGGATTGGTGCATTTTCTTGCGATTTCGGGAACACATATTGTCGTCATTTTCGGATTGTGTTATCTTTTACTAATTAAAATTTTACCATTAAAATTCAGAAAATACGCAATAATTTCCAGTTTAATTTTTATATGGTTATTTATTGTTTTTATCGGATTCGGAAGTTCTGTCTTGCGCTCAGGCTTAATGCTGAGTATTTATTTTGTTTACGTTTTGCTTCAAAGGAAACCCGATCTGCTGCATTCACTTTCCCTGTCTGCTTTTATCATTTTAATATTTGATACTCAACAGCTTTTTGATGTCGGTTTTCAGTTGAGTTTTTGTGCGGTTTTGGGGATTTACTGGCTGAATCAACCGATTTTGAATTATTTCCCGAAACAGGATAACCGGTTTAAAAAACTGATCTTTAATACAATTTCTATTTCTGTTTCTGCTCAGTTAGCAACGCTTCCTCTGGTTCTGTACTATTTTCATCAGTTTTCATTTATTTCAATTATTGCCAACTTTTTCATTGTTCCTTTTTCTGAAGCAATCATTGTTTTTTCATTTTTAATGACCACTTTAATTGCTTTTGATCTTGATTTCAATTTGATGAATGTCGCCTATGATTTTGTTATTAAGATTTTACTTACAATCATTCATTGGTTTGCAGATTTCAGTCATTTATTCATCGAAAATATTCCCATGAATCTAATCGAGGTTTTTGCATTATTTCTGATCATTTATTTTCTGAGATTTTTTATTCTGAAACCGAAATTGAAAAATGTTACAATAGTAATGATGACAGTTTTTATTTTTTACGCTTTAAGAACAGGTTGTAATTTCTATGAAAATCAGCGTGACGAAATTCTGTTTCATGATTTTTCTAAAACCCAAGTTTTGTCTGTAAAAAAAGGAAACAATGCCTGTTTCTGGATTGAGGAAAATTCAGATCATAGAAAAATGATTCAGTTTATAATTAATCCATATTGTTCTTCAAGAAGGATAAGTAATTATCAGATCAAAACCTTCCCGAAAGATGTAACAAGAGTAGTTTATAATGGCAAAATTTATAGTTTTAATTAATCATTACATTTTGTGTTTTTCCTTTATTTATAATATTTTAAGTCTTATTTAGAAAGATTACAAACTGGGTTTTTGTGAGATTTCTCACTTTTTGATATTGTTAACATTTCTTAATTTTGTGGAAAATCAAATTTAAACTTATATGGCAGGTTTAACGAGTTCTACGATAGGTAGAAAATATGCTATGGCATTATCAGCTCTGTTTTTGCTGATTTTTCTTATACTGCATTTGACGACCAATTTGTTATCAGTCCTAAACCGTGATGCATTCAATACCGCATCAGATTTCATGGGCTATAATCCTTTTGTGCAGTTCTTAATGCAGCCTATTCTTGGTTTTGCAGTCTTTTTCCATTTCATCATGGGATTTGTTCTTGAAATTAAGAATAACAAAGCACGTCCTGTGAAGTATGCAGCAAACAATGCTTCTGCAAATTCTTCATGGATGTCCAGAAATATGATTATTTCCGGATCTGTAGTGTTGGCTTTTCTGGCGCTTCACTTTTATGATTTCTGGTGGCATGAGATCAACTACAAGTATGTTGAGCAAATTACTCCGGATTCTGAACGTTTCTGGCCGGAACTTCACGAGAAGTTCGCAGATATCTGGAGAGTGGCTTTGTATGTAATTTCTTTCGTTTTGTTAGGGTTGCACTTGGCTCACGGATTTCAGTCTTCATTCCAGTCAATCGGGGCAAGACATCCAAAATATACGCCGGTAATTAAGGCTTTCGGAAAATGGTATTCTATCCTTATTCCTGCAGGTTTTATCATTATCGCAATTTATCACTTTGTAACTCAATAATATCAATATACTAATATGAGTAAATTAGATTCAAAAATTCCAGCGGGTCCTCTTAAGGATAAATGGAAAAATCATAAAGACCATATGAACCTTGTTGCACCAAACAACAGAGACAAGATTGATATTATTGTTGTAGGTACAGGTTTGGCAGGTGGTTCTGCGGCAGCTACTCTGGCTGAGCAAGGATATAACGTAAAAGCATTCTGTTATCAGGATTCTCCGAGAAGAGCGCACTCTATCGCTGCTCAGGGAGGTATCAACGCAGCTAAAAATTATCAGGGAGACGGTGACTCTACGTACAGATTGTTCTATGATACCATTAAAGGGGGAGACTACAGAGCAAGAGAGGCAAACGTTTACAGATTGGCTGAAGTTTCTGCAAATATTATCGACCAGTGCGTTGCTCAGGGAGTTCCTTTCGGGCGTGAGTACGGAGGTCAGTTAGATAACCGTTCATTTGGTGGGGTTCAGGTAAAAAGAACATTCTACGCAAAAGGACAGACAGGTCAGCAGTTATTATTAGGTGCTTATTCTGCAATGAGCCGTCAGATCGGTAAAGGCAGAATTAAAATGTACAACCGTCATGAAATGATGGATCTTGTGATCGTAGACGGAAAAGCAAGAGGAATCATCGCAAGAAATCTTGTAACAGGGGAAATCGAAAGACATTCTGCACACGCAGTGGTTATTGCTTCGGGAGGATACGGAAACGTATATTTCCTTTCTACAAACGCAATGGGTTCCAACGTTTCTGCAGCATGGAAGATTCACAAAAAAGGAGCGTATTTCGCAAATCCTTGTTATGTACAGATTCACCCGACGTGTATTCCGGTTCACGGAACACAGCAGTCTAAGCTTACTTTGATGTCTGAATCTTTAAGAAACTCCGGAAGAATCTGGGTTCCTAAAAAGATTGAAGATGCACAAGCGATCAGAGCAGGAAAATTAAGACCTGAAAACATCAAAGAAGAAGACAGAGATTATTATCTGGAAAGAAGATATCCTGCATTCGGTAACCTGGTTCCTAGAGACGTTGCTTCAAGAGCGGCTAAAGAAAGATGTGATGCCGGATACGGAATCGAAAATAACGATACTCAGGAAGGTGTTTACCTTGATTTCTCTACAGAGATCATGAAAAAAGGGAGAGAAGCTGCTATTGAGAAACACATCAGCAATCCTACGGATCAGCAGATTTATGATTTGGGTAAAAAGTGGGTTGAGGAGAAATATGGTAACCTTTTCGTAATGTACGAAAAAATTACAGCAGACGATCCTTACAAAACTCCGATGAAGATTTATCCTGCGGTTCACTATACCATGGGTGGGGTTTGGGTAGATTACAACTTACAGTCTACTATTCCGGGATGTTTCGTTATCGGGGAAGCAAACTTCTCAGATCACGGAGCCAACAGATTGGGAGCTTCTGCTTTGATGCAGGGACTTGCAGACGGATACTTCGTACTTCCTTACACCATTGCAGATTATCTTTCAGCAGATATCAGAACAGGAGCTATTCCTACAGCTTCTTCCGCATTTGACGAAGCTGAAAAAGGAATTAAAGAAAAAATTGATTTCTTCTTAAATAATAATGGAACCCATTCGGTAGATTATTTCCACAAGCAGTTAGGAAACATTATGTGGAATAAGGTAGGAATGGGAAGAACGCCTGAAGGTTTAAGAGAAGCCATCAGAGAAATTGAAGAAGTAAGAAACAATTTCTGGAAAGACGTAAAAGTTCCGGGAGATAATGACGGAATGAATACAGAACTTGAAAAAGCGTTCAGAGTTGCCGATTTCTTAGAGCTTGGACAGTTAATGGCTATCGATGCATTGCATAGAAACGAATCTTGTGGAGGACATTTCCGTGAAGACCACTCAACTCCGGACGGAGAGGCTGAAAGAGATGACGAAAATTACAAATATGTAGGAGCTTGGGAATATCAGGGAAGCGATATCAACGCGGAAGTGTTGCATAAAGAAGAACTGATCTACGACAACATCGAAGTTAAAACAAGAAGTTACAAATAATCTCCAATCTTTTAAATATACAATTATGAGTGCAAAAAAAGGCTTACATCTTACGCTGAAAATTTGGAGACAAAAAAATAATAAATCTAAAGGTCAGTTTGAGACTTATAAAATATCGGATGTTTCTACAGATTCTTCATTTCTGGAGATGTTGGACATCCTTAACGAGAGTTTAATTAACGAAGGAAAAGAGCCGGTAGCTTTCGATCACGACTGTCGTGAAGGAATCTGCGGAATGTGTTCCCTTTACATCAACGGTAGAGCACACGGTCCGGATACAGGAATTACAACCTGTCAGCTTCACATGAGAATGTTTAAAGATGGTGAAACCATCGTTATCGAACCTTGGAGAAGTGCGGCTTTCCCGGTTATTAAAGACTTAATGGTAGACAGAAGCGCATTCGACAGAGTAATGGCTGCAGGTGGTTTCATTTCGGTGAATACTTCAGGTAATACTTTGGACGCCAATGCAATTCCGGTTCCTAAAGAAGATGCTGACAAAGCAATGGACGCTGCTGCCTGTATCGGATGCGGAGCTTGTGTGGCTACCTGTAAAAACGGATCTGCAATGCTTTTCGTAGGGGCTAAAGTTTCTCAGTACGCACTTTTACCGCAGGGTAGAGTAGAAGCGAAGAGACGAGTGCTGAACATGGTAAAAGCCATGGACGAAGAAGGATTCGGAAACTGTTCAAACACAGGAGCTTGTGAAGTAGAATGTCCGAAAGGAATTTCTCTTGAAAACATTGCCCGAATGAACAGAGAATTTATCACAGCTTTTGCTGACAGAGGATAAAATCTATCGAGATAACATAAAAAATCGTCTCCTCACCGGATGGCGATTTTTTTTAGTTAAATCTTTCATAAAAGTAATATTTAATTGCTTTTAGTTTAATGAAAAAACTATTTTTGCGTAATTATAAAATTCAAAATGAAAAAATATCTTTTATTGTTTATCATCGCGGTTTTTGCGATGTCTTGCTCTAAAAAAGTAGAAGTAAAAGGAAAAATCACGGGAGGTTCTCCATTGGAGAGAATCGAATTAATAGAAGCTTCGGGAGTAGCAACTTTACCATTAATGAACATCGGGGTAAATAAAGACGGAAATTTCACAGGAAATTTCGATGCTCCGAAAAGCGGAATGTATCTTCTTTCTTACGGGGGGAAAAGAAATTTAATCTATCTTAAAGGAGGTCAGAAACTTGAAATTTCAGGTAATGCAATGACTTTCCCGACTGAATATGTGATCACGGGAGATGCGAAGAATAACAACGATTTCTTCATGGCTACCCAGAAATATCTCGCAACGTATGCTCAGACAGTTAACATGAATGAGCTGATGACGAAAGATGAAAAAACCTTCCTTAAGGGAATGGAAAAAGTTCAGGCAGATGTTAATAAAAACATCGATGAAAATGTTAAGAAGTTTAGTCCGGATAATGAAGTGGTTACGTGGAAGAAAAATGATCTTTCAACAACTTTGCTTACCATCCTGAACCAGTACGAAATGGGGCACAAGCAAATGGGCAATCCTTCATTTAAAGTAACGAAAGCTTTTACAGATTTTACCAATAAACTGGAAGAAAATAAAGAAGTACTGGTAAAAGAACATCCTTTATACAGAGAATATCTTTTAACCAAAATGAGCCCTGATTTTCAGAAATATGCTCAGGCAAAAACTGCAGGGAAAACGGATGTTACTACTTCAGAATTATTTACAGAATATTTAAAGAAAAATCAAAAAGATCTTTCACAGACGGCTAAAGACTATTTATTGGCATTCGTAATGGCGCAGTCGGATATTCATCCTGGTTCACCTGAAAAAACGGTTGAGAAGATCAAAAAAATTATCAACGAAGATATTAAAGATGCTACGATTAAAGAAGATCTAAAGAAAATTCAGTTTGCTATCAACGGATTCAAAATTGGAGAACAGGCTCCTGAAGCTTCTTTGGTGAAAGCAGACGGAAAATCGTACAATCTTTCTGAAAATAAAGGAAAACCATATTTGTTATCTTTTTATGCTTCTTGGAATCCTTATATCGGAGAGGCTACCATTCCTGTATTGAAAGAAGTAGTAAATTTTTACAAATCTAAAATGAATTTTGTTTTTGTAAACGTAGACGATACAAAAGACCAGTTTGTGAAAACAAGCAGCTCTTTACTAAAAGGAATTACCGGAACTAATGTTTACGGTGAAAACGGATTAAATTCTGATATTGCTAAAAAATACGGAGTTTACGGATTTAAGTTGCCTTGCTTTATCGTGGTAGATAAAGACGGTAAAATTGCAAGCAAGCCGTTCTTCAACTTAGGAGATCCGGAATTGGTAACGGTTTTAGACAAGCAAACAGGTCTTTCTGCTCCAAAGGTAAATCCTAACGTTCAGTTACAACCGGGATTAGGGATGGATCCTGCAGTAGTTGCGGCTCAGCAGCAGCAAGCAGCACAACAGGCTCCTCAGCAACAGGCAAATCCTCAGCCGGCTCAGACAAAATAATTTAAATTGAGTACAGATATAAACCTTATCTTCGGATAAGGTTTTTTTTATTGTATTTTTGCAGACTGAAACGTAAAAGTTTCATTAGGAAAATAGAAAATCGTACAATGAGCAGAAAGAATAAGAAAAATTTAATTCTTGAAAATATAAAACTCTTAAATGCAGGAGCTAAAGGAGTGGCAATAGGAAGAACGGAAGAAGGGAAAACCGTAATGGTTTCCGGAGCGATTCCGGGAGATGTGGTAAATGTAAGAGTGAAAAAAGCAAAGTCCAAATACTACGAAGGTGAAGCTTTGGAAGTTCTTGAAAAATCGCCTTACAGAGTAGAGCCGAAATGTGTTCACTTCGGAGTTTGCGGAGGCTGTAAATGGCAGAATATGAGCTATGAAAAGCAACTTGCTTTCAAACAGGAAGAAGTGTACAATAATATTAAACGAATCGGAGGGATTGAAAACTTTGAGACCGTTCCAATTTTAGGTTCGGAAGAACAATATTTTTACCGAAATAAAATGGAGTTTTCTTTCTCCAATTCCCGTTGGCTTACCCAATATGAGATCAGTTCCGAAGAAAATTTCGGCAGCAGAGATGCTTTAGGGTTTCATATTCCGGGGATGTGGAGCAAAATTCTTGATCTTAAAGAATGTTTCCTTCAGGAAGATCCTTCGAATGCGATCCGATTGGCAGTGAAACAGTATGCTGTAAATGAAGGTTTAGACTTCTTTGATGTCCGCAATCACGAAGGTTTTTTAAGAACTTTAATGATGAGACAGAACTCAAAAGGCGAATGGATGGTTCTTTTCCAGCTTTTCAGGGAAGAAAAAGAAAACAGAGAAAAACTTTTCAGCTTTTTGCTTGAAAAATTCCCGCAGATCAAGACTTTGGTCTACGCGATTAATCCGAAAGCCAACGATTCTATTTACGATCTGGATATCAATGTGTATTTCGGGGAAGGGTATTTAATGGAAGAAATGGATGGTCTGAAGTTTAAAATCGGTCCAAAATCATTCTTTCAGACCAATTATAAACAGGCGCTGGAATTATACAGAAAAACGCTTGAATTTGCAGATTTAAAAGGAGATGAAGTAGTGTATGATCTTTATACAGGTACAGGAACAATCGCTCAGTATGTCGCAAGAAAAGCAAAGCAGGTAATAGGGATAGAATCTGTACAGGAAGCCATAGATGCAGCGATTGAACACGCAGAACTGAATGGTCTTACGAATACAACGTTCTATTGCGGAGATATGAAAGACATTTTCAATGATGACTTTCTGGCGAATCATCCGAAAGCAGATGTTCTCATCACGGATCCTCCAAGAGACGGAATGCACCAGAAAGTGGTTGAGCAGATTTTAAAACTTTCACCGGAAAAAGTAGTTTATGTAAGCTGTAATTCTGCTACACAGGCAAGAGATTTAGCCTTAATGAAAGAACAGTATGATGTGGTAAAGATTTTACCGGTGGATATGTTCCCGCAGACACATCACGTAGAAAATATTGCTTTGCTGATTAAGAAATAATTTAATTACTTTTGAAGGAATCAAATCTTAAGATGAAATGCCGGATTTGTCCGGTAAAGTAAAACAAAATGTTCAGATGAAATATTTTAAATTTTTAATCACCATTTCTTTTATCAGTCTGCTTTTTTCATGTGGCGGCGATAATGATATCTGTGAAAGTGGGGAAGGAACTCCACGAATGAAAGTTTCTTTCAAAACACAGGCAACCGATAAGGAAAAAACACTGGATTCTCTGTATGTAGCAGTAGATTATGGCTCCGGAAAAGTACAGTTGGGAGGACAGGCTGAAATTACATCAAGAGTTATTCCTTTAAGAGTAGACAATTCAACTTATACGGATGTTTATTTCAGAATTACCAACAAAGGTTCTGAATCTAAAGTAAGGATAAATTATACCACGAAATCTGCATATGTTTCTCCGGGTTGCGGAATAAAGCTTACCTACGAAAATTTAAATTCAGTATTAGATCCAACGACAACCACTCCGGTAAAAGAAATCCAGGCCGGACAAAATTTTATAGAGAATGAAGACAAGACTAATCTTTTCCTTCTTTTTTAGTATAATCAGTCTTCTGGGTTTTGCTCAGGAGAAAAAAGAAAAGGAAACTGCAAAGGAAAAATGGAAATATGAACCCAATTTCATGATCGGTTTTGATGTTCTGAATACGGGAGTTTCTTTCTTTTCAGACAGAAATCTGTATCAGGGTTTTGTATCTTCAAAGCTGAAAGATAATCTTCATGCCATAGCAGAAGCCGGTTTTGAATCTAATATTTACCAGAAAAACGGTTATGACGGAAAAGCAAACGGTCCTTTCGTGAAGATCGGAGCCTTTTATATGCTGGCAAAAGACCTTGAAAATGAATTCAATGGTTTCTATGCGGGTGGAAAAGTAGCCGGTTCCTTTTATAAACAGGAATATATGGCGGTTCCCGTTCGTGGCTACGGTGGAAGCAGCTCCACAATTTCATTTCCTTCTTCTGCACAGTCATCCTATTGGCTGGAAGGAACATTGGGAGGAAGAGTACAGCTTTTTGAATCCAATTTCTACATTGATGTCAATCTTCAGCCGCGATATCTGGTGTATACCACAAAACAGGACGAAATCCAGCCCATGATCGTTCCGGGATTCGGAAGAAGCTCTTCTAAATTCGGAATGGGCTTCGCGTGGAACCTGGCGTATAAATTTTAAATCAGCACATTAAGCAAAGTAATCCTTTTGAATTTTTAAAGGGTTATATTTTAAATAAAATTTTTAATCTATTACATGTTAATTGTTAAAATTAATATATAAATATGATTTTTATGTTGTTTTTTTAATTAAAGTTGTTTTTTTTGATATTTTTTATTTGATTTTTAAGTAATCTATGAGTATTTTTGAAATATTAAAAATATTCTTAATATGAAAAAACTCATTACTACTTTTTTATGTAGTTTAATTGGAGGTACAGCTATTGCGCAATGGACTCCAACTACATTAGCAGGTAGATCGGAAAAATCTTCTAATGTTAGAAGTTACTATAAGTTAGATCTTGTAAAAATAAGAAGTCAACTTAAAGATGCACAAGAATCAGGAAAAAATGCTAAACCCGTAGAAATTTCATTGCCAACGATGGATGGTAAGATCGAAAGATTTTCAGTGTATAGCTTTCCGGTCGTAGTAAAAGAATTAGCAGATCAGTATCAATTGGGATCATATGTTGGTGTAGGAATTGATGATCCTTCTAAATATTTGAGATTTTCCGTCGCTCCAAATGATTTCCAGTCAATGGTTATTAAAGATGGAGTTTACGAATTTATTGAACCTCAAAATGCTGATAAAACAATTTACGGAGTACATCCTAAAACTAATAAGGCTCAAGGAGGTTTTGTTTGTAGTATGAATGAAAGTGTATTATCGAAAAAACAAATAGACGCTTTATATTCAAGAGGAAAAACATTTGATAAAAACCCTACTAACTTTGCTAAATCTTCTGATCAGAAATACAGAACCATGAGATTAGCAATGTCTGTAACAGGTGAGTATACGCAGTTTTTTGGTGGAACGGTAGCTGGAGCTCTTACTGCGATTAATGCCACAATGACTAGGGTAAATGGTGTTTTTGAAAAAGATTTTGCATTGCACTTAATTCTACAGAATTTCCCGGGAGTTATTTACACTAATGCTGCCACAGATCCATATTCTTCTGCGTCTGCCGGTGCAGGAGGTGCTTGGAATCTTGAATTACAAAATACCTTAACAGCAAATGTAGGAAATGCGAACTATGACATTGGTCATTTATTCGGTGCTTCCGGAGGTGGGGGAAATGCAGGATGTATTGGTTGTGTATGTACAGATCCTACTACTGCTGAACCAGAAGGTAAAGGATCCGGATTCACCTCTCCTGCAGATGGAATTCCTCAGGGAGACAATTTTGATATAGATTACGTAGCTCACGAGATGGGGCATCAATTAGGAGCTAACCACACATTTTCTATGGATGTAGAAGGAACAGGTGTTAATATGGAACCAGGATCAGGTTCTACTATTATGGGATACGCTGGTATTACTGGGGCTACAGATGTACAGGCGCACTCAGATCCTTACTTCCATGTTGCAAGTATTTTGCAGGTTGAAGATAATCTTACTACCACAACCTGTGATATTGAAACTTCTGTTACAAATAATCCTCCGGTAATAGGAGCCCTTTCAGATTATACAATTCCGAAAGGAACTGCATTTGTTCTTACGGGAACAGCTACAGATCCTGAAAATGATCCAATGACTTATACTTGGGAACAATTTGATGATACAGATATTCCGGTAACAAGTGTAACAGGAAATAACACAACAGGAGCATTGTTTAGATCTTTGTCTCCAACAGCTACAGGAAATACAAGATATTTTCCAAAATTATCTTCAGTATTAGCCGGAAACCTTACAGTTCCTGCAGACTGGGAAACTGTTTCGAATGTTGCAAGACCTACCAATTTTGTATTAACAGTAAGAGATAATAACCCAACCACAACATCTCAGCAAACACAAAGTGATATTTTAACGGTTACGGTAAGTAATGACGGACCATTTAAAATCAACACTACTCAGGTTTATCACAATGCTCCATCAATTGTATCATGGGATGTAGCAAATACTGCTGCTGCTCCGTATAATTCTGCAAACGTAAAAATTGATTATACAACAAATAACGGAACAACTTGGACTGTTCTTTCTGCTTCTACGCCTAACGATGGATCAGAAACTTATACTTTTCCGGCTGCATTAAATGGACAGAATATTAAATTAAGAATTTCATCAATAGGAAATGTTTTCTATGCAGTTAAGCAAATGTTGGTAACAAGTGCTGCAACTTGTAATGGAAGTGCTCCTACTGGTATTGCAATTTCTAATGTTACAACTTCTTCTGCTGTGATAAGTTGGAACTCAATTTTAAATGCTACTTACCAGATAAGATATAAAAAAGTTACTGAAACAGCATGGCAACAAACAACTTCTTCTACCAATACTGTTACTTTAAATAGTCTGGAAGAAGGAGTTAAATATGATGTACAAGTTGCAGCAGTTTGCTCAGGAACTTTAGGTACATTCTCTGCGAATAATCAATTCGTTACTCAATCATCAGTTTCATATTGTGCATTATCATCAGCTGATCCATCAGAAGAATACATTTCTAATGTTACATTGGCAAATCTTAATAACACTTCAGGAGCAAGTACCTATACAGATTACGGAACTGACCCTACAAAAACTATTAATCTGATAAGCGGATCTAATAATAATACAGTTTCCGTAACCAAGACTTGGCCTATTGATATATATTCTGAGGCAGTAAGAGTATGGATTGATTTCAATAGAGATGGAACATTTGATACAAGTGAAATGGTAATGAATGCAGCAGCAAATTCAACTCCAACAGTAAGTGCTACGTTTACAGTACCATCTACAGCAGTTCAAAATAAGATGCTTAAAATGAGAGTTGCATTACGTTATAGTACATCACCAGAAGCATGTACATCTTATACTTATGGGGAAGTTGAAGACTATAACGTATTCATTACATCAACTATTTTATCAACAAGCGATATTAGTAATCCGGAAAGTAATATTCAGATATATCCAAATCCAGCTTCAGATGTTTTAAACATAACTAAAGTTTCAGATAAAGCTAATTACAAAATTTATGGAGCTACCGGACAATTAATAAAACAAGGAGATGTTAAAAATGGTCAAGTTGTTATTTCTGAATTGATTAAAGGCGGATATGTAATTTCCGTTGAAGAAAGAGGTAAAGAATTATTTACGGCTAAATTTATTAAAAAATAATAAAAAATTAACCTAATTATTAATGATAAAATAATCTCCAGATATTTCTGGAGATTATTTATTTTTTATCAAATTACGATGCCAAAAAATATTTTTTAGATTAAAAAATGTGTTAATATAATATTTGTGACATAAAATAGTTATATTTGGCAGGTAAATTTAATTTGAAAAGCTATGAAGAAACTTTTTACTTCTTTCTTTTCTCTTTTTGTATTGGGGACAGTGAGTGCACAATGGTCGCCGACAATATACAAAGGAGAGAAAGTTAGAAAAGAGGCTAATATTAGAGCCTTCTATTCATTAGATATTTCAGCATTAAGATCCCAGTTGGCGAATGCTCAAGAAATGGGAAAAGGTGCGAAAGCTGTTGAAATCTCTCTGCCAACATTAGATGGTAAAGTTGAAAAATTTGCTGTATACAGCTTCCCTGTAATGGCAAAAGATCTTGCAGATCAATATCAATTGGGATCTTATGTAGGGGTAGGAATCAATGATCCTTCGAAATTTTTAAGATTTTCTGTTGCTCCTAATGATTTTCAATCAATGATAATCAAAGCAGGAGAATATGAATTTATTGAACCTGCTAATGCTGATAAAACAGTATATGGAGTACATCCAAAATCTCAAAAGAACGAAAATGGATTCTTATGTTCTACAGGTGAAGATCCGGCTGCGGTAAAACAAATTGATGCGCTACTGAAAAAAGGGGCGTCTTTTTCCAATCAAACCACAACTTTTAACAAAAGCTACGATAAAAAGTACAGAACAATGAGGTTGGCAATGTCAACAACGGCGGAGTATACTAACTTTTTCGGCGGAGTTGCAGGAGCATTAACTCAAATTAATGCAACGATGACAAGAGTAAACGGAGTTTTTGAGAAAGACTTTGCATTGCATTTAAATGTATTGAGCTATCCTTCATTAATTTATACCAATACTGCAACAGATCCTTATGCAACGGTGACGAGTGCTTCTTCACCTCCATCATCTTGGAATACTTCTCTTAGAGATGTATTAGCTGCCAATGTAGGTCAGGCTAATTATGATATCGGACATTTATTTGGTGCTTCCGGAGGAGGAGGTAATGCCGGATGTATCGGATGTGTTTGTTTAGATCCTGTTGGTACAACTTATGATCCTGTAGCAGGATATGGTAAGGGCTCTGGGATTACATCTCCTGCTACCGGAAGTGTAAACCCTTCTGCTGCAAACCCACCTTCAGGAGATAATTTCGATATTGATTATGTTGCTCACGAAATGGGCCACCAATTAGGAGCTAATCATACATTTGCTCATTCTTTAGAAAGTTCAGGAACAAATATGGAGCCAGGTTCTGGTTCTACAATCATGGGATATGCAGGTATCACTGGTGCAACTACTGATGTGCAGCCTCATTCTGATCCTTACTTTCATGTAGTAAGTCTTGATCAGGTAAATGATAATTTGATTTCTAAAACTTGTGATGTAGAAACATCAATTGCTAATAACCCTCCGGTTATTGCGGATATGCCTACCTATAATATACCAAAAGGAACAGCATTTGTTTTAACAGCTAGTGCAACAGATGCTGAAAATGATCCTTTAACCTATTGTTGGGAAGAAGTGGATAATGCGAGCGTTGTTATTAATAAAACCAATATTGGAACAACTACCACAGGAGCTTCCTTTAGATCATTTAACCCAACTACAAGTCCTGTACGTTATTTTCCTAAATTAGAATCTGTACTAAACGGATATTTAGATAATAGCAACAATACTTGGGAGTCTGTATCTCAAGTTGCAAGAACTACAAACTTTGCTGTAACTGTAAGAGATAACAATCAGAATCCTACACAACAGCAAGCTGATTACAATGTTCAGCAGATTGTTGTTGGAAATGACGGACCTTTTAAAGTTACTACACAATATGCGAATGTAAGTGCTCCTACAGCAATTAATTGGGATGTTGTAAATACTGCATCTGCTCCTTATAATGTTGCTAATGTAAAAATTGATTATACAACAGATAACGGGATAACTTGGACTGTATTATCTGCTTTAACTCCAAATGATGGGGCAGAAAACTTTACATTTCCTTCAACATTGAATGGACAGACTATTAAGCTAAGAATTTCTTCTATTGGAAATGTATTCTATGCGATAGGAAAAATTAACGTTACTGCTTTTGCAGCTTGTGACGGATCAGCTGTTACAGGTGTTACTACAAGTAATATTACAGCCAACAGTGCAACTTTAAGCTGGAATCCGGTTCTTAATGCTACTTATATTATTCGTTATAGAGTGGTAGGAGCAACAGCTTGGCAACAGACAACTTCTACAAATCCTACAATAACATTGTCTGGATTAAACGATGTTACTAATTATGAAGTTCAGGTAGCAGCTGTTTGTTCAGGAACTCCGGGAGCTTATTCGGCTATCACTACTTTCTCAACAACAGGAATTCCATATTGTACTGCTGCTTCTACTACAGCTGCTAATCTTTATATTTCTAAAGTACAGGTGGCTAATATCAATAATACTTCTGCTGGAGCAACTTATTCAAACTTTACAACAAATCCTGCTCTTCAGGTTAATCTTGTAAAAGGAACTGCTTATCCAATGACAATTAATAGTAATATTGCAGCATATGACTTTGCAATGGTATTTATTGATTATAATAGAAATGGAACATTTGAATCAACAGAGAGAGTATTAAACTTCCCTGTAGCTTCTGTGTCTTCGTTCTCAGGTACATTTACCGTTCCTACAACTGGCGTTGTTGAAGGGCAGACTCTAAGAATGAGAGTTATACTTGGTTTTGCAGGATCTACTAATGCAGGATTAAGTGCACCGGCTACATGGGCGTGTGGAAATAATTTTAACGATGGAGAAGTTGAAGACTATAATGTTGTTGTAACAGCAACACCTTTGGCAACAAATGATGTGAATAATCCTAAAAATAATATTCAGATTTATCCAAATCCTGCATCAGATATTTTAAATATTACAAAGGTTTCAGATAAAGCGACTTATAAAATTTATGGAGCAACTGGACAATTAGTAAAACAAGGAAATATCAATAACGGACAAATTAATGTTTCTGAATTAATTAAAGGAGGTTATGTAATTACTGTTGAAGAAAAAGGAAAAGAATCTTTCAATTCTAAATTCATTAAAAAGTAATTTAATTAAATTTCAATGATAGAAATCCTCAGGTTTTTTACCTGAGGATTTTTTGCTTTTTTTACTTAAATATATATTTTGCAGGGGTTATATTTGTAAACATTTATTACAGCAGTTATAATAACTGAAGTTTTTTAATTTCTCATATATTATTTATTTGTTTACTTATTCCCAATGCTTTGAATTGAATTGTTGAAAAGTCTGTATAAAAAAAATAGAAATATTTTTAATTTAATAATTAAATTTGTTTAGATTTGTATAATTAATATATTGAGAAAGTTATGAAGAAAAATTTTACTTCTTTCTTTTTCCTCTTTTTGTTTGCGATTACCAGTGCACAATGGAGTCCCACGACATTTCGAGGGGAAAAAGCCAGAGCTAGTTCTGATATTAAGAACTATTACTCTTTGGACATTTCTCTGCTAAAGTCTCAATTGGCGAAAGCTCAGGAAACGGGAAAAAATGCAAAACCCGTCACGATTTCTTTGCCAACTTTAGATGGGAAAATTGAAAAATTTGCCGTTTACAGCTTCCCTGTGGTCGTAAAAGAACTGGCAGATCAGTATCAGTTAGGATCTTATGTAGGAGTTGGGGTAGATGATCCCGGCAAATATCTGAGATTCAGTTTAGCACCCGATGATTTTCAGTCGATGATCATTAAGGATGGTAAATATGAATTTATAGAACCTGCTGATAAAAACAAAACAGTTTATGGTGTGCATCCAAAAACTGATAAAAGCAATGAAGGTTTTCTTTGCTCTATGAACGAAGACAGACTATCCAAACAAGAGATAGCCAATCTTTATGCAGAGGGAAAATCATTTGCCAATCAGACAACAAACTTTGCTAAGTCATCCGACAAAAAGTACAGAACGATGAGACTGGCAATGTCTGTAACCGGTGAATATACGCAGTACTTCGGCGGTACCGTTGCTAATGCTTTAACAGCAATCAATGCAACACTAACCAGAGTAAATGGGGTGTTTGAAAAAGATTTTGCATTACACCTTAATTTACAGAATTTTCCAAACGTAATTTATACCAATGCTGCAACAGATCCTTATTCGCCTGCAGCCCAGATGAATAACTGGAATTTGGAACTTCAGCAAACACTTACTGCTAACGTTGGGAATGCCAACTACGATATCGGTCACCTATTTGGTGCTTCCGGTGGTGGAGGTAATGCAGGATGTATAGGATGTATTTGTGTAGATCCTACAGGTCCCACTTCTCAGCAGAAAGGATCAGGATATACTTCTCCTGCGGATGGCATTCCTCAGGGAGATAATTTTGATATAGATTATGTAGCCCATGAGATAGGTCATCAATTGGGCGCAAATCATACATTCTCTCATGGTTTGGAAACAGCCGGAGTAAACGTTGAGCCGGGATCCGGTTCAACAATTATGGGATATGCAGGAATCACAGGAGCAAATACTGATGTTCAGGCTCACTCAGATCCTTACTTCCATGCAGTAAGCATTACTCAGGTACAGAACAGATTAATCAGCAGAACGTGTGATGTTGAAACTCCAATTACAAACAACCCTCCTGTAATTGCACCACTGCCTACTTATAATATTCCTAAAGGAACGGCGTTTGTTTTAACAGCTTCTGCTACAGATGCTGAAAATGATCCGATGACATATTGTTGGGAACAAGTAGATAACGCCAGTGTAACAATTAATAAGAATAACTTAGGAACTACTGCAAGTGGTGCTACGTTCAGATCATTTAATCCAACGACAAGTCCAACAAGATATTTCCCTAAATTATCTTCTGTATTGGCTGGAGTTTTAAACAACTCTAACAATGGATGGGAATCTGTTTCCACTATTGCAAGAACAACGAATTTCAGAGTAACGGTAAGAGATAATAATCCGGTTCCTACTCAACAGCAAACCGAGTTTGCCAATCAGCAGATTATTGTTGGAAATGACGGTCCGTTTAAAGTAACGACAACCAATGCTTATAATAATGGTGCGACAAACGTAACTTGGGACGTAGTTAATACTACCGCCGCTCAATACAATGTCGCGAATGTAAAAATTGATTACACCACAGATAACGGAGTAACATGGACAGTAGCGGTAGCTTCAACGCCAAACGATGGTAGTGAATCTCTTAACTTAACGGGACTTACTGTGGGAGGAACAGTTAAGATCAGAGTTAGTTCAATAGGAAATGTATTCTATGCCATCGGAAGTGCAACAGTAACTTCTTTACTTACTTGTACAGGAGCAGCTCCTACAGGTATTGTTGTTTCTGCGATTACGCAGACTACAGCTACAGTTACCTGGGCAGCTACTACGAACTCCACGTATGTAGTTCGCTACCGTCCGGTAGGAAGCACAACTTGGATAACAGTGAATGCAGCAACAAACTCAATAAACCTTACAGGTCTTACTGATGGCATTCAATATGAAGTTCAGGTTTCTACAGTTTGTAATGGAGTACAGGGACCATTCTCTGCTTCTACAAACTTTACGACTTTAGGTCTTACTTACTGTACAATGACATCCAGTAACTTTGCTTCAGAGTATATCTCTAATGTAACGGTAACACCTGTAGGTGCTGCTGTAATGAGTAATAACTCTGCGGGATCTACTTATACTGATTATTCTGCTACTCCAAGTGCTTTGGTAAACTTAGTAATCGGTTCTACAGGAAATACTGTTTCTGTTACAAAATTCTTCCCAGGTACAGTATGGAGCGAAGCAGTAGGTGTATGGATAGACTTTAACAGAAATGGAGTTTTTGAAGCGACTGAGCAGGTAATGAATTCACCTTCAAGCACTACAACTCCAGTTTCAGCAACTTTCAACGTTCCTGCAACAGCTTACAATGGACCAGCAACGACAAGGATGAGAGTAGCTATGAGATATATCACATCTCCTGTAATGTGTCAAAGTTTTGGTGATGGAGAAGTTGAGGACTACGCAGTTAAATTAATTCAGCCTATTCCTTGTACAAGTAATGCTCCATTAAATCTTTCTGTTACAAATATCACAGCAACTTCAGCTTATGTAATGTGGGATCCTGCAATAGGAGCAACATACATATTACAATACAGACAGGTAGGTTCTCCAACCTGGATTACAGTTCCTTTAACAACGAATGCTTATACTATAAACAACCTTCTGGAGCAAACTCAATATGAAGTTCAGGTGGCGTATGTTTGTTCAGGAACTACAGGTACGTTTACTGCTCCTTATCAGTTTACAACGCCGGCGGTCACCTATTGTAATATTACTTCTACAAATAATACGAACGGTTATATTTCTAACGTGACAGTTGCTCCAACGAACTCTTACGTGATGAGTAATAACTCAGGTGCGAATTCATACACCAATTATTCTGCGGATCCTACGAAATTGGTAACATTAGTTCGTAACTCTACGAACAACACAATCTCTGTTTCTAAATCTTGGTTAACAACTACTACATCTTCTTTAGCTGTTGGTGCGTGGATTGACTTTAACAGAAACGGTATTTTTGAAACAGGAGAAAGAGTAATTAGTACTACAGCAAGTACAACAACTCCAATTACTGCTACATTTACAGTTCCTGCAACTGCTTATAATGGTCCGTTAACACTTAGAATGAGAGTTATTTTCTCTACTTCTACAATTACAGATCCTTGTGCAACAGTTGCAAACGGAGAAATTGAAGATTATGCGGTTAAGATTATAGATCTTGCTGCTTGTACTACAGCTCCTCCAACTCCTGTTGTTGTTTCAAACGTTACAGCTTCTACAGCTTTGGTTTCTTGGATCAATGCAACAGGTGCAACTTATACACTAAGATACAGAACAGGTACAGGAGCATGGACTGTAATTGCTCCGGCAACTAATCCTTACACTATTATAAACTTAAATGCAGCTACTACTTATGAAGTACAGGTTGCAACTATTTGTGGTGGTGTTACAGGAGCTTGGTCTGCTTCAACTAACTTTACAACGCCTGCAATTTCATATTGTAATTCAGGTACTGCAACTGTAACTGACGGATACATCAATAATATTACGGTTACAGGTACGAATACACCGATGATGTCTAACAACTCCGGACCTAGTACCTATACAGATTATTCTAATGATGCAACAAAGATTATTACATTAGCTCGTAATTCTACAGGTAACGTACTTTCTGTAGGAAGAACAATCTTATCAAGTACATATTCTACTTATGCCTGGATAGATTTTAACGGTGATGGAATTTTTAATAACAACCCAACAACAGTTGCCGGTGGAGAAAGAATAATGAACTTAGGATATTCTTCCACAACTCCGGTTACTGCTACTTTCCCTGTTCCTGCCGGAGCTTACTCTGGTACGAATAAAGTGAAAATGCGTGTTATTGTATATTTCTTAACACCTACAGATGCTTGTTCACCACTTACAAGCAACGGTGAAGTTGAAGACTATCAGGTTAAATTTGTAGACATTCAGCCATGTACCACGGCTGCTCCTACTGGTATTACAATGTCCAATATTGCAGCAACTACAGCTACAGTATCCTGGATCTCTTCTACCGGGGCAACTTATTTGGTAAGATGGAGAACTACTAACCCAGTTGGAACTTGGAATACATCTGCTGTAATTACAGGAAATACGTATAACATTACCGGACTTACTGAGCAGACTGCTTATGAAGTTCAGGTAGCAACAATTTGCGGTGGAGTTCAGGGACCTTGGTCAACGTCTGTGCTGTTTACGACTACGCCAATTACTTATTGTAATATGACGGGTACTGGAACGACTGACTTTATTTCAAACGTTACAATAACTTCTGTGAATCCGGGTATTCCTCCAATGAGTAATACTTCCGTACAGACAAATTATATCAGCTATACCACTCCGGCAACATTGGTGAACTTAGAAATAGGTTCTACAGGAAACCAGATTTCAGTAGCTAAAGGCGGAGCACAAAATGATGCAGTTTCGGCTTGGATAGACTTTAACAGAAATGGTGTATTTGAAACTTCAGAACAAATAATGGCTTCTGCAGCAAGTACAACAACTCCTGTTACAGCATTGTTTAACGTTCCTGCAACAGCATATAACGGACCATTAACAACGACAATGAGAGTCGTTCTTAAACGTACAAGTGCTCCTGTTATGTGCCAGAATGCAGTGAATGGAGAAGTAGAAGATTATGCGGTGAAATTAAGACCTTGTTCTACTACAACGCCAACTAACTTAGCCTTCAATACTATTACGCATACTTCTGCGAATGTTACATGGACGGTACCTACAGGTGGTCTTACATTTATCGTAAGATACAGAGTAGCGGGAACTGCTACATGGACTCAGGTGGTTGTATCAACACTTACAGGAAACCCTCCATTGGCTTTAACAGGTTTAACGCCGGCTACAACGTATGAAGTACAGATCGCTGGAAGCTGTGGAACAACTCCTGGAACATTTACACCTACTCAGACATTCACAACAAGATGTGATCCAACCCCTCCGAATGTAACAATCGGAACTGTAACTACTAACTCAGCCGTAGTAACATGGGCTCCGGTTGTACCAAGTGCTACTTATGTAATCAGATATAGAATTGTAGGTACAGCAACATGGGCTACAATAAACGTTACTGCAGCACCGTTGAATACTTACACTCTTACAGGTTTAAGCCCTTATACAACCTATGAAGTACAGGTGGCAAATATCTGTAACGGAGAAACAACTGTTAATCCTTGGTCTAATCCTAAGGTATTTACTACGGAAAGAACTTGTCAGTTGCCTCCGCCGGGACTTACTATTACAGCGATTACACCGACAACAGCTCAGGTAACATGGGATCCTTTCCCGGGTGCTACTTATATCTTGAGATACAGAAAAGTAGGAATTCCGAGCTGGACAATGGTGCCGTCTAATACCAATACGATTACCCTTACAGGTTTATCTGAATTGACACAGTATGAAATGCAGGTAGCAAACGTTTGCAGCGGAACTCCGGGAACGTATACACTGCCTTATTACTTCACTACACCAACTATTGTGTACTGTCAGATGGCATCTACGGGAGCTATAACTTCAGAATATATTTCTAAAGTTACAGTAACGCCAAACGGTAAACCTCAGATGACGAATATTTCTGTAGGATCTAATTATTCAGATTATACAGGAGTTCCGGCTAAATTTATCGAACTGATCCAAGGATCTACGAACAACAAGATCGTGATCGATAAAAAATTAGCAGGAAACAATAAAGCAGGAGTTGCAGTCTGGATCGATTTCAACAGAAACGGATACTTCGATATCAACGAAAGAATCCTTGCTGACGGACCAAACAGCAATCCTACGGCAAGTACAACATTTACGGTACCTGCAGATGCATTTATCAGTCTGGTAGACTATAAATATGTAGTAATGAGAGTGGCAATGGGCAAAGATATCATTCCGGTAAATTGCAACAGCTTCCCAGATGGTGAAGTAGAAGATTACACGGTAAGAATTTCTAAACTTCCGGTTGCTAATTCGATCAATCAGACAGATGTTATGATTTATCCGAATCCGGTGAGCTCAGTATTGTATGTGAAAAATATCAGCAAAAAAGCGAATTATAAGATCTATAATTCAGCAGGACAATTATTGTCAAGCGGTATTATCTTAAACAACAAGATTGACGTTCATAACCTGATAAATGGACTTTATGTAATAGACATTTTGGATGGAGACACCATTTCTGTTCAGAAGAAATTTATTAAAGAATAATACATTTAATCATTAATCAACTTAAGCAGGCTCTCATATCTGAGAGCCTGTTTTTTTTACCTGAAGAACAGAAGCATGAAAAAACTCGTTAGAAATAATCCAACGAGCTTAATTTTATTCGATATCGAAGACGATCTTTTCGGTTTGTTCCTTGAGATCTTCAAGATTTGTATTGTTATAAATAATGCAGTCTGCAAGTTTTATTTTGTCTTTTTCCGGCATCTGTTTTTCCATCACTGCCTGAACTTCGCGGTAGGTTTTGCCGTCTCGGTCCATTACTCTTTTTATTCTGATATTATCTTCAGCGGTAACAAGTAAAGACTTATAACATTGCTGGTTTAATTTTAATTCAAACAATAAAGCTGTTTCTTTAAAAACCAGATACTTTGTTTGTTTTTTCACCCACTCTTCAAAATCTGTTCTTACAGCAGGATGAATAATTTCATTTAAGCTCTGAAGAAGATCTTTATCATTAAAAACCTTTTCAGCAACAAATTTCCGATTATAAAATCCGTTTTCGTCATAGGCCTCATCTCCTAAAAGTTCCTTGATTTTCAGTCTTAAATCATCGTTATCGTTTATGATATCTTTCGCCCTGTCATCCGAATAATAAACCGGAAATCCGAACTCTTCAATGAATTTGGCAACCGTAGTTTTTCCCGAACCGATTCCGCCTGTTAAACCAATAATTTTGGGTGCAGATAAGGGATCAGGTTCTGCTTTCTGAGCTTCCGAATGTAATTCTTCCATAATCAAAAATTAATATCCAAAAACATCATTAAAACTAAACGTCTCATCTAATCTTATCCCTTTCTCAGTCATCTTCAGACTTGCCAGTTCGTTGTGTGCGTCATGCTCAAAGAACAACAGATATTCATTATCCACACACTGCTTAAGAAATTTACCCTTTTCTTCTAAAGTTAAAAGAGGACGCGTATCGTAACCCATCACATAAACCTGAGGAATGTGTCCCGCGGTCGGAATTAAATCTGCTGCAAAAACAATCGTTTTTTCCTGATACTGAATAACAGGAAGCATTTGCTTTTCCGTATGACCATCCACAAAAATGACATCCATTTTCAAGTCAGGTGCAAAACCGTAATTTCCCGTTGCAGGAAGAGGTAAAAAGTTCAGTTGTCCGCTTTCCTGAATTGGGAGAATATTCTCCTTTAGAAAACTCGCTTTTTCTCTTGCATTAGGTTCCGTTGCCCATTTCCAGTGATTTTCATTCGTCCAGAACTGTGCATTTTTGAAAGCAGGTCTGTAACCTGTTTTATCATCATTCCATTCAATCGCGCCACCGCAGTGATCAAAGTGAAGGTGAGTAAGGAAAACATCCGTGATGTCCTCTCTTACAAAACCATATTTCTTTAAGTTTTTGTCTAAATTATCGTCTCCCCAAAGCGAATAATGACCGAAAAATTTGTCGTCCTGCTTATTTCCAAGACCACAGTCAATTAAGATTAATTTTTTTCCGTCTTCCACAAGAAGAGAACGGGTTCCCAGTTCAATCAGATTTCTTTCGTCTGCAGGATTGGTTTTTTCCCACAAACTCTTTGGGACGACTCCAAACATCGCTCCGCCGTCGAGCTTAAATTTTCCGCATTGTATTGGATATAGCTTCATATAATATTGAGTTTTTTATAATGTTGTTTATTTTTTATTTGTTTAAATCAAAAATCAGAAAAGTTCTCCCGGATTTCTTGGGATTGGAATGTTTAAATGTTTATAAGCTTTTTCCGTCACTTCACGGCCTCTCGGTGTTCTGATGATAAATCCTTCCTGAATTAAAAAAGGTTCATAAACTTCTTCCAGAGTTTCCGGATTTTCTGCAATAGATGTTGCCAAAGCCGAAATTCCGACAGGTTTTCCTTTAAAATTTTCGATCATTACGCGCATAATTTTGTTATCCATCTCATCCAGACCAAATTCGTCAACGTTTAATGAATCCAAAGCATATTTTGTAATGTTGATTTCTATTTCTCCATTTCCTTTTATTTCTGCAAAATCGCGGACTCTTCTTAACAGTGCATTGGCAATTCTTGGCGTTCCACGGCTTCTTCTCGCAATTTCTATGGCGGCATCTTCATAAATTTTTACGCCCAGAACTCTTGCGCTTCGGATAATAATCATCGACAAAAGTTCAATGGTATAATATTCCAGCCTGCTTTGGATCCCGAATCTTGCCAACATCGGTTTTGTAAGCATTCCGCTTCGTGTTGTTGCTCCCACTAAAGTAAAAGGATTCAAGCCGATCTGTACGCTTCTCGCATTCGGACCGGTTTCGAGCATGATATCGATTTTATAATCTTCCATCGCAGAATACAGATATTCTTCCACAACAGGAGAAAGACGGTGGATTTCATCAATGAAAAGCACGTCATTTTCTTCCAGATTCGTTAATAAGCCGGCTAAACTTCCGGGTTTATCCAAAACAGGTCCCGAAGTTATTTTGCAGTTTACGCCAAGTTCATTTGCGATAATATTAGCCAAAGTGGTTTTTCCCAAACCGGGAGGACCATGCAAAAGAACATGATCCAGAGCTCCGCCACGTCTTTTGGCAGCCGTCACGAAAACTTCGAGATTTTCCAATGTTTTTCTCTGTCCGGCAAAATCTTTAAAACTCTGGGGACGAATCTGTTCTTCCTGCGCAAGTTCTTCGCGGGAATAATTGTCTTTATCTGGATGTAAAAAATCGGGCATTAATTCAATTTCATTTACCGTAAAGATAGGAAAATTGAGATTAAGAGTAAGGTTGATTTCATGAAAAATTAAGATTTGAGAACAACAGATATTTTAAGTATTTTTGAGAGAGAAAAAACAAGTTAAAATTTTTTTCAACCATTCTAAACTGAGATTCCTACGGAGTGACAAACTTTATGCAGATTTTTTGTCATGCTGAAAGTGTCTATGTAAAATAATCAAACTATTGATCTAAACTTTAGCTTTAAACTAAATAAATGAAACTAATTGGTCCTTTCACGCAGGTTGTAACACTTGCAAACCTTCCTTTAAGAGGAAAACTTTCAGACGAACAGCTTGAAATTATTCCCGATGGAGGAATTTTAATCAATAATGATAAAATTGAGAAAGTCGGAAACTTTGAGATTCTAAAATCCGAAAACCACAATATAGAAATTGAAACGGTAGAAGGAGAGCAGATTGTTCTTCCTGCTTTCGTAGATTCCCACACGCATATTTGCTTTGGCGGAAACCGGGCGAATGATTTTGCCATGCGTAACGCAGGAAAAACGTACCTCGAAATTGCCGAAAGCGGGGGAGGAATCTGGCGCTCGGTGCAGCATACAAGAAATGCATCGGAGGAAGAATTGTTAAAAACTTTGCTGGAAAGAATTGATTTTTTAATTTCTCTTGGAATTACAACCATTGAAGTAAAAAGCGGTTATGGTTTAGACGCTGAAAACGAACTGAAAATGCTTCGCATCATTAAAAAAGCGCAGGAACAGACGAAAGCAACTCTGGTTCCGACCTGTCTTTCCGCACATCTGAAGCCAAGAGATTTTGAAGGAAGCAATGAAGAGTACTTGCACTATATTGTAACGGAAATTTTACCGAAAGTAAAAGAAGAGGATTTGGCAAAGCGGGTTGATATTTTCATTGAAAAATCTGCATTTCAGCCCGAAGAAAGCAAAAAATTTTTGCTAAAAGCTAAAGAATTGGGTTTTGAAATTATTGTTCATGCCGATCAGTTTACTCCGGGAAGTTCAAGAATAGCAGTTGAAGTAGGCGCTAAATCTGCCGATCATCTGGAAGCCACCATTGATGACGATATTGAGTTTTTGGCAAAATCTGATACGGTAGCCACGGCTTTACCCGGGGCAAGTTTAGGATTGGGAGAAAAATTTACGCCGGCGAGAAAATTATTGGACGCAGGAGCGATTGTAGCGATCGCAAGTGACTGGAATCCCGGTTCTGCGCCTATGGGAAATTTGATTACACAGGCCTCCATTCTGGCAACATTTGAAAAGTTGACGACAGCAGAAGTTTTAGCAGGAATGACTTTCAGATCAGCTTTTGCGCTTGGTCTGGAAGACAGAGGAAGATTATCCGAAGAACAAAAAGCAGATTTTGTGACTTTTAAAACCAATAATTTCCAGAATGTTCTTTATAATCAAGGGAGCTTAGAAACGGAGAATGTCTATATTGATGGTAAATTATTATAAAAACTTTGCCATGCTGAAGGGAATTAAAAATCTTGTAATTTATTTCGTACTTCTTATAATATCATTAAATGTACTTTCTATCTTGCAATCTCTTTGGGTTAATATTGGAAATATAAAAACCGGAGGACAGTTTTTGAATCTTATATATTCAGGTTTTGTTTTTATAAGTTTTCTTTTATTAATATTGATATCTTTTTATTTCTTAACAAGATGTGTGTTTAGTATTTTCCAAATATTAAAAAGTGTATTCATAAATTTAGTTTGCAGGATTAAATAATTAAATTATAAAGCTAAAAATTAAGGTTAGATGAAAAAGATAATCATTAATTTCCTATTGATTTTAGTATCAATAATGTTATTTATTTTTCTGTCTTTTGTTGGTGTCTTTGCAATTTTTACAGAGAAAATAGAAAGTAATCCCAATAATATTTTAAATGCAGCGATTTTAATAATTTGGTTAATCGTATTTATTTTAATAATATATTTTATCATTAAATTCCTCATAAGTATTTATAGGTATAAAGAATAACAAAATCACAAAACATAAATTAGTATGAATAATATTTGGCAGGGAAGATTAGACGGAGAAGAGCTTCTTTTCCACAGAATATTTCAGAGGGTAAAAGAAGAAAATAACTACGATCTTGTTTCACCTAAAGATTTCGTTTTACATGGATTTGCTGTAGATGAAGGCGTTAGACGGAATAAGGGAAGACAGGGCGCAAAAGATGCTCCGGATATTATCCGTAAAAATATGTCGAATTTTCCTGTAATCCGTCCTGATTTTTCTTTGCTGGATTTTGGAAATATTACCTGTGATGACGGGAATTTAGAAAATACGCAAAACAATCTTGCTAAAAATGTTTCCAAAGTGTTGTTGAAAGGAGGGAGATCTGTAGTTTTAGGCGGAGGTCATGAAGTCACGTATGCACATTATTTAGGCTTAAAAACAGCTTTTCCCGAACAGAAAATAGGAATCATTAACATCGATGCTCATTTTGATAACAGACAGCCTGAAAATGGAGTAGGAATGAGTTCCGGAACCGGATTCTGGCAAATTGCTCAGGAAGGCGAAATTCATTCGCTGCATATCGGGATTCAGAGAAATTCAAATACTTTGAAATTATTTGATACCGCTCATCAGTACGGAATGAAATATATTCTTGCCGATGAACTTTTCTTTGAAAATTTACCTTCTGTTTACCAAAGAATTAATGATCTGCTCGACAGTGTAGATTATCTTTATCTTACGATTTGTATGGATGTTTTCAATGCTTCCATTGCTCCCGGAGTTTCCGCTTCCGCTTATAACGGAATTTTTGCTGATGCCACATTTATGCATTTTTACAGACATATTCTGAAAAGTGAAAAACTTTTGGCACTTGATGTGGCAGAGGTAAATCCTCAGTTTGACATACAGGACAGAACTGCAAGATTAGCCGCAACACTTATGAATGAGTGGTTTATGATTTAACATAAAAATTAACAATATTCCGATAGAAAAAATCATTATTTTATATAACCCGAAGGAACAGGATTTGTTGCTTCCAAGATGCTTGAAGAAAAGCATTAATTAAATTCGGCACAGACTGAATTTAAAAACAGAAATTATAGTATGGAACAATTAATTGAAAATAAACTTATCAAAGCAGATAAGGCATTTTCAGAATGGAGAAAAGTACCATTCGAAGACAGACAGAAACTCATTGCTACAGCAGCGGTAATCTTAAAAAACAATTCTGAAAAATTTGGAACGATCATTACTCAGGAAATGAACAAACCTATTTCAGAGTCTATTGCTGAGGTGGAAAAGTGTGCTTTAATGATGAATTATTATGCAGATGCTGAAAATATTTTAAAACCAGAGAAAATCGAGTCCGAATTTTCTTATTCTGAAGTTCATTATGTTCCAAAAGGGGTAATTTTAGGAGTAATGCCATGGAATTTCCCTTTCTGGCAGGTCTTGAGATTTGCCGTTCCTGCCATTTTAGCCGGAAATACCGTTGTGCTAAAACATGCTTCAATTTGTTTCGGAAGCGGAAATGCTATCGAAAAAGTACTTTTGGAAGCCGGATTTTCGGAAGGAATTTTCCAGAATCTTGAGGTAAGCCATAAAGAAGTAAAAGGAATTCTCGAACATGATGCTATAAAAGGAGTCAGTCTTACAGGAAGCGGAAAAGCGGGTGGAGAAGTAGCTTCTATTGCAGGATTAAATATAAAAAAATCTTTGCTTGAACTTGGTGGAAGTGATGCTTTTATTGTACTGGACGACGGAGATCTGGATGAAGCGGCAAAAGCAGGGGTAAAATCAAGACTTCAGAATTGCGGACAAACCTGTACCGCGGCGAAAAGATTCATCATTGATGAAAAAATTGAAGATGCTTTTCTTCCTATATTTATTGAAGAATATAAAAAATATGAGGTTGGAGATCCGATGGATAAAGAAACCAAAATTGCCGGAATGGCAAGACCGGATCTGGCAGATGAACTGGAAAAACAGTTTCAGAAAGCGCTGGAACATGGTGCTGAAATCATTCTTCCTCTGGAAAGAATTTCTGAAAATGAATTCATACCGGGTTTAATTCGTGTGCAGGAAGGAAATCCTATTCTACAGGAAGAGCTTTTCGGACCTTTGGGAATGGTGATGATTGCTAAAAATGACGAAGAAGCTTTAAAAATGGCGAATGATATTCCTTTCGGGCTTTCAAATTCTGTCTGGACAAAAGATCAGTCACGACAACTATTCTTCATAGAAAATCTTGAATCGGGAACCGTTAATATCAACAGAATGACAAGTTCTGATCCGCGTTTTCCATTCGGTGGATCAAAAGCTTCAGGATATGGGACAGAGCTGTCTTTATTGGCTTTACGTGAATTTGTAACGGCAAGAACTGTGGTAGGAAATTATGAGTAAAGAAGGAAGTTGGAAGAGGGGAGATGGAAGTGCTGCTTAATGCGCTTTCAATATTTATTCTTTCCGCTTTTGGCTCATAAAAATAAAAACTCACGAAGATCTTTCGTGAGTTTTTTGTTTATAATGACTTAGTTTAAATTAAACTGTCGTTAATCTTAATGTATTTGTTTTTCCGCCTTCATAAGATGGAGTTGCATTGATGTTAATTACAAAGTCTCCAGCCTCGATATAACCGTAGTTATGTGTCAGCATATTTACCTGGATAATCGTTTCATCAGTAGATTTCTTCATATCATAATAATAGGCGTGAACTCCCCAAAGAAGATTCAGCATGGTAATTACTCTCTTGTTTCCACTGTAAACAATAATATGAGAATTGGGTCTGTGTGCAGAAAGCTGGAATGCTGTATATCCTGAACTCGTTAAAGTAACAATCGCAGAAACGTTAGTGGTTTTCGCAATTCTTACGGCTGCAAGACAAACTCTGTTGGTAATAAATCGATCATCAATACAGTTGAAATCTTTTTCGATAGGCTCATTTTTGTGCTGGTAAAAATGCGTAGTTTCAATGTTCTTTACAATTTTAGCCATATTTTCCACTACCTGAACCGGATACCTTCCTACAGAAGTTTCTCCTGAAAGCATTACGGCATCTGCTCCGTCCAATACAGAGTTTGCAACGTCATTTACTTCCGCTCTTGTTGGCGTTAAACTGTTGATCATTGTTTCCATCATTTGCGTAGCGATAATTACCGGCTTAGAATAGAATCTTGCTTTTTCTACCAGCGTTTTCTGGATAGCAGGAACTTCTTCCATCGGAACTTCAACTCCCAAATCTCCACGCGCAACCATCAAACCGTCGCATTCCAATAAGATTTCGTCGATATTTTTTACCCCTTCCGGTTTTTCAATTTTTGCGATGATCGGCGTTTTGAATTTTCCGTTCGGATGTTTTGAAATTAATTCTTTAAGATCGATAATATCCTGTGCATGACGAACGAATGAAAGCGCGATCCAGTCTACTTCCTGATCCAGCATGAAATTGGCATCCTGAATATCTTTTTCTGTTAATGCAGGAAGAGAAACATTCGTATTCGGAAGGTTTACCCCTTTTTTAGAACTCAATGGTCCCCCTTGAATGGTTTTCGCTTTCACAGTGTCTAATTCATTGGTTTCAGTAACTTCCAAAACGAGTTTACCATCATCAATAAGGATTCTTTCTCCAACCTTTACATCCTGTGGAAACTGTTGGTACGTCATGTACACTTTTGTAGAATCTCCCTCAATTTTTTCATTAGTGAAAGTAAGGATATCTCCCGGATTAAGGTAGGAACCTTCTTTTACAACTCCTACTCTTAGTTTAGGACCCTGTAAATCTCCTAAAATACCAACCGAGAAACCGTATTCTTTATTGAGTTCTCTGATGATTTCGATATTTGAACGAACTAAGTCGTAATCAGCGTGTGAAAAATTGATTCTGAAAATATCAACACCTGCTTTCATTAACCCTAACATTACTTCCTTTGACGATGAAGCCGGACCAAGCGTTGCAATAATTTTTGTTTTCTTTAAATACTTATTCATAATACTGGATAATTTGATAAAGTTCTTCTTCAGAACCTAGTGTATAATCTTGAATTGGAAACACAAGATTTTCAGGGAGCAAAATTACGGAAAAATCAGGAAACTGTTCCGAACTGTGCAAAATATATTGCACTTCTACCTGATTATTTAATAAAAATTTAATGTTTTCTTCTTCCGAGAAGAGCTCTGTCTGTAATTTTTTTTGTTTACTTTCCGAAGATCTGTTCGAAATGAAGGTAAAACAAGTCTTTGTAAATTTGTGGTAAGCCTCAAACCTTGAAAAAAAATAATCATAATACGACCCGTGAAGAATAACATCTTCAATCCTTTTGAATGTAAGATCGTTGTTTTGATTTACTTTATAGAAAAACTCATGATCGGGTATATTTTTTGCTAATCTTACCAATCCGATGGTAATATCTTCAAATTCTATATCATCAATGTCATAAAGTTTTTGGATTTCCAAGTATATTTTCTTTTTTGTTTAAAATATAAAATGCTCTTTGTGCTGCCTTTTCTTCGGCTTTTTTCTTAGAAGTTTCTGTGGCATTCGCGATTTTTTCTTCTCCCAGCCATACATGACAGCGGAAAACAATCGATTTATTGACCTGAATTTCTTCGCAGGTTTCGTACTTTATATTCAGTTTCTTCTTTTGGCTCCATTCGAGCAGAAGACCTTTGTAGCTTACAATTTTATTTTCCAGCTTGTTAATTTCCGTTGGCGTCAGTAATCTTTCCAGAATGATCTTTTTACAGGTTTCATACTGGAAGTCGAGATAAACAGCACCAATTAAAGCTTCAAATAAATTTCCGGAGATGTTTTCACCTAAAGCTACCACAGAGTTTTGTTTCTGCAGAAGACTGGTAAGTTTTAAATCTTCTCCTAATTTATTAAGATTCTTCCTATTAACAATCTTAGATTTCATCTGCGTCAGATATCCTTCATTGGCTTGAGGATAGGTATGAAACAAATGACAAGAAATAATTGTACCCAAAACAGAATCTCCTAAAAATTCCAGCCTTTCGTAATTGCTGTCTTTATTTTTAGAAGAATTTTTTAAAGAAAAAGCTTCGCGGTAGAGGGCAACATTTTGTACCTCAGTTCCAAGCATTTTGCTGAGTTCAGTAATGAGAAAATAATCTCTCTCCGTTAGTTGTCTTTTTCTTTTTTTGAGAAGGAATTTAGAAAAGTATTTCTGTAACTCCATTCAGTAGATTTAGATTTTCTTAAATAGAACGCAGGCATTGTGCCCACCAAACCCAAAAGTATTACTCATGGCTACTTTTACATCTTTCTTAGCAGCTTCGTTGAATGTGAAATTCAGTCTGCTATCGATATTTTCATCATCAGTAAAATGGTTGATGGTAGGAGGAACAATACCATGAATAATAGTTCCCAACGCAGCAATAGCCTCAATAACTCCTGCAGCACCCAAAAGGTGACCGGTCATTGATTTTGTAGAATTAATCTGAATGTCGAAAGCGTGTTCTCCCAATAATTTTGAAATGGCATTGGATTCTGCAATATCTCCTAATGGAGTAGATGTACCATGCATATTGATGTGATCTACTTCATCAGCAGTTAATCCTGCATCTTCCAGACAGTTCTTCATTACGAGATAAGCTCCTAAACCTTCAGGATGCGGTGCCGTCATGTGATGTGCATCTGCACTCAGACCACCGCCTTTTAATTCTGCGTAAATTGTAGCCCCACGTTTTACTGCGTGCTCATATTCTTCAAGAATGATACATCCTGCTCCTTCACCAAGAACAAATCCATCTCTGTCTTTGTCGAAAGGTCTTGAAGCCGTTTTAGGATCATCATTTCTTGTAGAAAGTGCCATCATTGCATTGAATCCACCGACACCACTTGCTGTAACGGCTGCTTCTGAGCCTCCACATACAATAACATCTGCTTTTCCAAGCTGGATCAGCATTTTGGAATCAATTAAAGCGTTTGCAGAAGATGCGCATGCAGAAACAGTAGTATAATTCGGACCATGGAAACCATATTCAATAGAAATATGCCCCGGTGTAATATCCGCAATCATTTTAGGAATAAAGAACGGGTTGAATCTCGGGATTTCCGTGTTTGCCCATCCTAAAACTTCAGTTTCAAAAGTCTCTAAACCTCCGATTCCTGAACCCCAGATTACGCCGACTCTGTTTTTGTCTACATTGTCTTCAATAATTCTTGAGTGCGTTACTGCTTCTCTTGCAGCAACAAGCCCAAGCTGTGTATTCCTATCCATTTTTTTAGCCTCTTTCTTATCGAAATGGTCTAAAGGATTGAAATTTTTAACTTCGCAAGCGAACTTAGTTTTAAAGTTTGTGGCATCAAAAAGAGTAATAGGAGCAGCACCGCTCTCACCTTTTACAAGATTTTCCCAGTATTCTTTTGCATTATTTCCAATTGGTGTTATTGCTCCAAAACCGGTTACAACTACTCTTTTTAATTCCATAAACTTTGTTTAATTTCTTTTTTGTTGAAGAATATTATTTATTTACTACTTCTTCGATATAAGCGATAGCGTGTCCTACAGTAGTAATTTTTTCTGCTTGATCATCAGGGATTTGAATATTGAATTCTTTTTCAAATTCCATGATAAGTTCAACTGTATCCAATGAATCAGCTCCTAGATCGTTTGTGAAGCTAGCTTCTGGAGTTACTTCTGTTTCTTCAACGTCAAGCTTATCAGCGATGATAGCTTTTACTCTTGATGCAATGTCTGACATAGTAAATTTTTTTTTAATTGTTAGATGGTGCAAATATATAAAATTCTTTACGATAAAACATTTTTTTAGTCTTTTTTGTGGTTTACATAAGAGTATTTTGTAATTTGTGAGTTTAGTCTTTTAGTTTTCAGGGGTTTATATTTTAACGTTTCATTGTCTTATTTAAGTTTATCATTCATAATTTTTTGGACTCAATATAGAATCTGTCTGATTGAGCTTTTTAAAAGTTATTTTTTACCTCAGAGCTTTATAATTACTACTTTTGCAGCCTGTTTTAAAATTCGAAATATTATTTGTTATTGATGAAAAAAAATCTGCTCATTCTTTTTGTATTGTTTTCAGTTCTTATTTCTTCACAAACGGCAGGAAAGGTAATTAAAGTGAGAGATGGTGATACAGTGGTTGTGCTGTTATCCGACAGCACACAGGAAACTTTAAGGCTTGCGGAAGTAGATTGTCCCGAAAAAGGTCAGGCGTTTGGAAAAAATGCCAAGCAATTTACCAGTGAAGCTGTATTTGGGAAAACGGTGACATTCTACAGGACGGGAAAAGACAGGTACAAAAGAACCGTTGCCAAAATTTTTTACGATCATAATAAATATCTTTCCGAAGAAATCATAAAGGCTGGTTTCGGATGGTGGTATTTTAAAGCATCGAAGAATCTTGATCTGCAGAAATTACAGGACAGTGCCAAAGCAAAAAAGCTTGGTTTGTGGACGGACAAAAATGCAGTTTCACCTTGGGAATACCGAAAGAGCAGGAGGAAGAAAAACGCGGACAATAAAAGTAAAGCTCTTTAATATTTGAAAAGAAAAAAGAGACTGTTGAAAACAATCTCTTTTGTGGAGTTGGAGGGATTCGAACCGTCTCTTTAAACCTCTTTATTTATCAACATCTTTTAAAGCTGAGTCTCAGGCTACTCACCGAATTACTCACTTTGAAAATGTAGGTTTTTGATTCATTTTACAAATCAAAGATAGTAACTTCATTCGTATTTTAATGCATATATATTAAAGTTTTATGGAAGATTTGAAATATCTTCAAGCACTAATATGGTAAGTATCGTGAAAAAATCGAAAATTACAAAAGGGTTTTATTGTTATCTGTGGTTTGCCTAGTTTTCCCAATGAGAATTGTTAAATGTCTCTTTGGAATTAGTTCCGATTCATTTATATATAAAGTCTACTTAAAACAGTGCATCAAATACTATTTTTTCTATGTTATTACACATCTTCTAAGTTAAACAATTTTAAAGAGATATTATTAGAAATTACATTTATTTTTTTTGATCCACCTTTTCTTAATATATTTGTTTTAAATCTAAAATTAGAAAATTATAAGAGTAGCCTGAAAATACATATAAAAATATTGCGTTAAGCAGTTCATTTTCTTCGTTCAAATACTGGAAATATTATCACTAAAGAATTATGACTGTAAGATGCGCCCTCTCGGGGCGTGTTTTGCTCATTTCTTTAGTAGGCTATTCCAGTAGCCTGAACGGAGGGTGATGTCAATTCACGCTCTTTTTATTGTTAAGAAAAATATCCGTAAAAATACGGGAAGAAAAAGAGTGTAAATACCTATATGTATTTCTTCTAATTTTCTTAGAATTACAAATAATGAAAATAAAAGATTTTACGTCAAGTTTTGACGTTAATCTGATTTAGTTTTGTAAAGTAGAATATTGAGTGATCACTATTGGGTGATTTTAAAAAGACTTATTTTTGCAGTTATCACAATATACAATGAAAAATTTTTATTTAAAATCCTTTTTCCTCTGTTTAAGCTCCTTAGGATTCGCTCAGATTCCTAAGTTACCAACTATGGAAAATCCCAATCCCTCTACATTTCAGAATTATTCTGACCAGAGCTTTATAAATCCCAAAAGGAACAGTACAACTCCCGTAGTTCCCCAGAACTACAATAATAATATAAGAACTCCCCAAGCATATCAACAGGATGTAAAAAGGGCGCAGGAAGATATCAGGCGGTTTGAACAGGAACAGGCAGAAGCCGAAAGAGCTGTATTTTACAGCAGGGTAAAGGCGTTGGAAGATTCCGGATATAATCTGCCTTCCCTTTCAGGAAAGGCAGGAACAAATGCCTATTATGATGCCTTTGATAAACTTTCAGCTCTTGATTCTGAAAACTATTCAACAACTGAAGCTAATTTTATCGTAGAGAATGCTTTTTATGGTGGTAAACAAAATTTTAAGCAGTTTAAAGCCGGAATACAACAAACAGCAAAACAGGTACTTCAGAAAATGAGAACTGACAAGCTCGATACTGAAGACAACACCATGAAAAACATTGCCCTGTTTAAGCACTTTTCAAAAAATTACAAATATGATTTTGACGATTATTTCGGGGCGAAAGACTGGACTAAAATGTTTACTACAAAGCTCATGAAAACAGGAAAGGGGCAATGTCATTCAATGCCCTTGTTGTATCTGATGATCGCTGAGCAAATGGGCGCACAGGCTTCTCTCGCTACTGCTCCGAACCACACCTATATTAAATTTTTAGATAGTGAGGATCAGTGGCAGAACATCGAGCTGACGAACGGAATTTTCACAACTAATTCCATGATTTTGGAGTCCGGATATATCGGCTCGGAAGCCTTGCAGAATAACTTATACATGAACAGTCTGAGTAAAAAAGAACTCATGTCACAATTTTATGCTGATCTGGCGAACGGCTACATTCATAAATATGGAATGGATGAATTTGTAGGTAAAACATTGGATAAATCTTTGGAATACTCCCCAAATAATATGTACGCCAATTTGCTCAAATCTATGTACCAACAGGCAAGATTTAAGCACGTTACCGATAATTTAGGAATTAAAAACGCAGAAAATCCGGAAGAACTGCAAAACATCCGCTATTTTCCTAAAGCAGTTGAATTACTTCAGGAAACTAAAGCACAGTTTGACAGGATTGATAATTTAGGATTCAAATTCATGTCAAGCTCTGCCTATTCGGAATGGCTCGGCAATATGGGTAGGGAAGCCAATAGGCAACAGAGCGAGGAAATTGCGGAAAGAATAAAGCAGATGAATGCTGAAAAGCAGAGAAAAAAACAAGAGGAACTGAAAAAAGCACAGGAAGAAAAAAGACGGATTGAAGAGAAGAAAAAGAAAGAAGAGGAAGAAAGACGAAGACTATTTTATCTTAAAACATAATGAATTAATATCTATGAAAAATTTATTACCATTCACAATATTTATTTGGTTGCTCTGTTCCGGAACAGCCAAAGCTCAAAACAACCAGTTTTATAATGATGCCTACCAGACCATTGACAATATGCTCGAAAGCAGGCAAAAATACAGCTTTAAAGATGCTGTTTTCAGTGTGGAAGAAGCCTATTATCAGGGTAAACTCGATACTACGGCACTCAATAAGGAGATCAGATTTTTAAAGAACTTTGCACAGAGTATTTTAAAAGATAGAGATCTGGAATATAAAGAAGCAGATAAGGAAAAGGTAAGCAAATATTCTGCGGTCTATTCTATCATGTGCAGGACTATTCCAGTTGCTGTAAAAGATTCTGTTATTCAGTATAAGCCCTTTGAATATGATTTTACCGATGTTTTTGGGCATAATGACCTTCCTAACCTGTTTGTATCTAAATTACTGGCCACCAAAAAAGGCAATTGTAATTCTATGCCTTATCTGTACAAAATATTAGCGGAGGAATTAGGTGCAGATGCCAACCTTGCATTAGCTCCTAATCATGTCTATATAAAACATAATATTAAATCTGTCGGTTGGTTTAATACTGAGCTTACGAGTGGTATTTTTCCGGAAGACGGTTGGCTAATGGCCTCTGGGTATATTCATTTGGATGCCATTAAAAATGGGGTGTTTATGAAAGCTCTTAATAACAAGGAAAGCCTTGCCTTATGTCTTTTTGATCTCGCTCAGGCATATAACAGAAGTTATCCCGGGAACGATGGTGAATTTGTTTTAAAACTTTTAAACAGGTCAGTAGAAGTCTATCCCAATTTTGCAAAGGCTCTTATTTTAAGGGCTGAAACCCACAAAAAACAGTTTGAAAGTATTATGTTTAAACTGAACCTGAGCAAAGATGTACCGGAAAACATTAAAATAGCCCTGAAAGACCCGAAAGCAAAAGAACTCATGGAACTCATGAAAAAGGAATATGGTCATATCTACGATATCGGTTACAGGCAGATGCCTGAAGAAATGTATCTGGAATGGCTTGTATCTCTAAAAACAGAGAGAAATAAATATGAGAATAAAAAATTATTAAATAACTTTAGCAAATAATCACAATCATGAAAAAATTATTTTACTTTATCTTTTTCCTGCTGATAGGATTTTCCCATGCTCAGGTAAAAAGCAAGACTACTCAAAAGCCAGAAAAGCCTTATATTAATCCTGTAAAGCTGACAAGAGAAGAAAGATCACGCCCTTATATGAGCGAAGTTCTGAAGTCCAGAGATTCACTTTCTCCACAGGAAGCCGAAAGAAGAAGAAAAAATATTGAACTGGCTAACCCTTTTAGAAAGTATGGTTTCTATCCTAAAATAGCTACGTTAAGCAAAGGAAAATATTTAGAGGTTCACGATATTGACAGTATCATCAATATTGGCTCTGTACGCTTCAACAGAAAAACAAGAGATATTGTTGAGTTCAGGGAAATAGATTTGAGTGATCCGGATGCTCAGCCTTATCTCGATACCGCAGGACGTTGGTTTTCGCCAGATCCTTTGAGTGAGGAGTTTTCAAACTGGACACCTTACAACTTTGCCTTTAACAATCCCACGCGGTTTGTTGATCCGGATGGGAGAGAAGCTAAAGACTGGGTAAGAACGGCTAATGCAATTTTTTATGACAGTCGTGTTACCAATCAAGCAGAAGCAGAAAAGGCTTATGGAAAAGGTGCTCAGCATATTGCTCCGGGAGGGGCTGGAAGTTCATATACAGCTTCAGACGGAAACCATTATCAGTTAGGAGATCACGGCTTTGTTTTGAAGAATGGAACACAGCTTTTAGGAGGTGTGGACTATGCTGATTATGCAGTAGATAATTCCGGAAAAACAATGAAGCAAGGGCTTACAGCGGCAGCAGGAGCAATTACAGTAGGAGGTGGTCCTGAAGATGTTCCTGCGGATGTTGTTGCGGCAGGGATATTATCTATCTACGCAACAGGGGCATTAATCCAGAAAATGGATTATGAAATGTCTAAAATAGAAGAAAAGCCGGATGGCCCTACTGGATGGCAATACTCATTACGTGCATCTGCATCTGGACAATATCCTATTTATTCTTCTGGCTTTTCCACTCCAACAGGCTCTACGTTTTTGAATAAAGGAGATGTCTGGAAATATGGGGAAACTACATCAACAGGTAGATATACCCAAGGAGAATTAAATCAAGCACGACTTATACAACGAAATGAGTTTAGTGGAACTCAAAGACAAATTAAAATGATGGAAAAAACTAAAATTTATAATTATTTCTTTCAAAATGGTACACTACCTCCGGGTAATAAAATTTTCAGATAAAATATTATGAAATTTGCAATAACACAAGAAGTAGACACAAGATCAGGAAAGAAAAGCGATATTATTCAACAAGTATCAAATGATTTAGAAAATTATCTAAAGGACAAAAATTATGGCTCCGATATCGAAACATTTCTTATCGGTTTTGTTGGAGTTAAAACAAAGCCCGGATATGAAGAATGGTATAAAGAAAGAAAGCCTAAATATACAGCTTATAAGGCTTCTAAAAACCGCATTACAGGGCTTCCTATGGAAATTATAAAAACTTTTAGTTATGATATTAAATTCGACTATGATCTATATGATGAATTTGTAGAGGCATCTGATGAAAATAGTAAAAAGATTTTAATATTAAAGATATTAGATTCGTTTAATCACTTAGACAAGTTCTCAAAGAAAATCAAGGATTTTGATGCTGAAAAATTCAAATCCGATATCGAAATTTTCTTTAAAAAAAATGAATTTATATAAAACAATTTGGCAATGATACTTAGAAAAAACTTTCCTTTAAAAGTTATTTTAATTCTGCTTCTTTCCTCAATAATTTATTCCTGCAATAAAAATGAAAACTCAGGAATGATAATTGAAAAACTTGAACAGTTAAGAAAAGCACCAAAGTTTAAACAAGAGGGGTTATATCCGGGTCTTGCAAATGAGCAACAAAGAGAAGCTCTATCCAAAAAATTAGATGAAGTCATTGACGAATTTAAAAAAGGAGCTAAAAATGGATATAACAATAACCAATATCAGGATTTAATGAGAAAAAATATTTCAAAATTTGATTCTTTTAATTTAGATACTGAAGACAGAGAATATATCTGTGGATTTTTTGAAAGAATAATGGATGTAATAGGATTAAAAAGTTCAGGTGGTATTCTTAATGAATGGCTCTATGGAAAACGTTTCTAAAATCATTTAACACAAAAGGAATGAAATCTGGTGCAGCAAAATCATCTTAAAATAATTATATAAATCCTTTACTGCTCAAATGGTATTACATGAGTGGAGAAGTGGAAACTAAAACTCTAAAATCATTCAAACACAGAATAAATTTATTAAAATGAAGAAATTATTATTTATTGGTGCTTTAATCCTGAGCATTTTATTTATATTAAGTGTTGCAATAAATCCTCAAAAGAACAAATTATCTAATTTTAAACTTGTTGTTTATGATATTGAAAACAGTACTGTCTCAATATCTTCATATTCAACGTTAGATAAAAACGGAATACTAAAAGTATGTTTGAAGAGATATCATGATACCGTTTTTTATAAATACCAACTCACTAAAGAAGAGATTGAAAAAGTAAATAAATTATCTTCCAGCAAATTGCAAAATTTCGTAGACAAAAAGCAGTTAGAAAATAACAGTTACTATGCAGGAAGCAGAAATTACATTAATTTCAAAGTTAAAAATAAGGATGAAAGACTGTGTTTTATTCAGCCTTTTATGAGTCCTGAATTTAGTGAAATTATGGATTTGCTGACTGAAAAAATATACAAACAAGACGAAATAGCAATAACATCAGGGTTTAAAATTGATTTTGAAGCAATAAAAAATGATATTCTAAAGCAAAATGAAATAGATAATTATCTGCCACAAAAACGATTACCTCCACCGCCAATGAGAAAATTTAATTAAAAAATGCAAAAAAACTATTATTAGCTACAATTTCAATAATACTTTTAAGTTGTTCAAATACTGAAAATAATAATTCTATGGGACTATTCGGAAAACTTTTTGGAAAATCACAATTAGACAAAAAAATATCCAGTCAACCAAATTTTAGCAATATTGAAAAAACTGCTGAAATGTTAGATGAAAATATTTTTTGGAATATAATTGATAATTCATTAAAAAATACCAATAATCAAAAAAATCAAGAGGCTTTTTTAATAAAGGAAATTCAGAAATTAACGCTTAAAGAAATTATTGGCTTTCGTTTAAGAACAGACAAATTGCTGTATGACACTTATAATTCAAAAATGTGGTGTGCAGGATATATTATGAATGGTGGATGTTCGGATGATGGATTTGAATATTTTAGAAATTGGGTTATTTCAAGAGGAAAAGATGTCTATTATAAAGCGAAAGAAAATCCAAACACCCTTATAAGTCAAAAAGAAAATGGTGAGGATGAAATGTTTGACTTTGAAAGTTTTTGGTATGTTGCATTAGAAGCATTTAATAAAAAGACAGGGAAAAGCTTATATGATTTTATTGACTATGAAAATTTTAAAACAACCGAAGGAAATTATCCTCAGTTTGAATTTGATTGGAAAGAAGAAAACCCTGAAAGTATGAAAAAACTTTGTCCTCAATTATTTGAACACTTTTGGAATTAAAAATATTACTTGAGTATAAAGTATGCCATATTACATAAGAATATTAGGTACATCAGACCATAAAATTCATCTTGATGAAATTATTAGTCTATTGAATGATCATGGCTTATCCGCTAAATTTAGTATTTATAAAAATGAGACTCCTGATAATTGGACTGTTATTGATGTGTCGAATTTGAATGACGATTATCTAATGCAAATTGAGCGTAATACAACTAATGAAGGGGTTGGCAAAGAAGAGATTGAAGAATTTAGAGACGAGATTTTAGAATATAAGCCAGTTTCTGCCTCTAAATGGCTCTACAAATATTTAGACAAAGTAAAAGTTATTTATGCTTTTCAGCTTCTTAATGCATCAATGAAAGAAGAAAATTTTTCTATTGTTGAAACTATCAAATCTGTTATTTGGAGTAAAGTTGGCGGGATTTTTCAGGCAGATAATGAAGGATTTTCAAATGAGAATGGTTATCATATTCTTTGGCAATTCTCAGACTATGTCACAGGAGAATGGAATATGGCACTTAAAAACTTTTTTGGAGGATGGACGAATTTTACAATGGATTTAGGCGATGAAATACAGAGAAAAGAATTTTTAGAAGGTAAAGTCCCAAAAAATGCAAAAAAACTATGACCAATAATCCATATTTGACTTTTAAAAATGATGAACTGGCAAAATCAAAAATTTTAGCCAAAGAGCTAAATATTTCAGAAACTGATTTTATTAATATACAATTTTGGTTTGACTTATTACTATTGAAGCATGAAGAAGCAACGAGCAACCATGAAGAGCAATTAATAACTGAAAAAGAATTAGAAGCCAAATTTAACGAGCTTATTTCATCAGAAATCGAAAGGAAAAGTTATAAATATATTCTTCCAAAATTATTGAATTACAATAATGAATTCAACGGTGCTTTTTTAAGATCACTTTATGTTGCAAGGTTGGGATTTTTACTTAGAGAGAATTTGATACCCAAACTTGTTAATGATAAGAAATTAGTTTATTCACCAGAAGATTTTTTCAATGTTACCATTTATCTCCGGGATAATTATTTTGTTTCTCCCAATAGCAACTTTTTAGAAGATATACTAAAAATAGAAAATGTTCGTGGTATTTTCAAACAGGCTACTACCAAAGTTAAGTTTGAAACTTTGAAAAATATATTACACATTATATATCAGAAAACCTATCATCATGATATTATCTGTTTTAAAAAGATTTTAAAATCAGTATCAGAAACAGATTCCGAATTAATTTCCTATCTGAAGAACTTTCAAGTAGAAAATAAACAAGGTTGCTATAAGATTATTAATGATATTTTGAATTTGGATTTTTTAAAAGATAATTGGAATGACTTTAAGATAAAAATTCAGTTAATTAATTTTTTAGATACTGCCAGAGGTGCTAATCCTAATTCCAGTTGGAATAATAAATTTCAAGAACTATCTGCAATTATTGATAACAAAATGCTTTTACAAATTGTACATACCGTTTTAAAAAATGAAAACTGTAAAATCTATGCATTTGATTATGGAGTGCAATGGTGTGACGATACAGCAAAACGATTTTTAAAATCCGCACAGTGGATAAAAGACATTTTGGAATGAAAAATAGTGGAAAAATAAAAGAAACAAAAGAGTATACATACCATTTATATAAAGCTAAAAATACACTTTGGTATTTTAACCATTTGATAAATAATGAGTTTTCAGGATATAAGTCTGTAAAGTTTAAAAACTCTGAAAATGTCTATGTATGGTTAGAAAATGTAAAAATTGAAGAAAATTATTATTTAGGCAACTTAGCAGAAAACGGTAATTCTCAAAAAATCCTGATAAATGATGTTATTGATTGGATGATTATTGAGAATGGAAGGTTAATCGGTGGCTATACTATACGGCATTATAGAGATACTCTTGATGATGAAGCAAAACTAAACTTTGATATTGATTTTGGAGTAAAAATTGATGCTGGTAATGATTTTTTCAAGCCGGATTTGACTACACCCGAAGGTGCTATAATTAAAATTGAAAATTATTACTCAGATAACGATTTAAAAGGTGTCATTTCTTGTAAAGATTTTGAAATGGAAGCTGAAAATTTACTGGAGGAAAGAGGCGCAATTATTACCGAAGAGACAAAAAGTAAAATATCAGAAGTATTAAAATCATCTTTAGTCGAAACTTTTCAATCAAACGAATTTCCAAATTTCGAAAATATAGAAAGGTGTTTTGCTCTTGTAGAAGAAAAACAGAATCAGCGATTAATTGAAGAAAAAGTTATCTATCAAAACGGAAATTTTACATTCAATAAATTATGGGTATGGCGATCTAAAAACGGAGATTGGAAAGTATTAAATCTTTTTGAATGATGAATAAAGACTATTTAGAAAAACAACTAAAAATTTGCATGAAATATTCTCAAATATCAGATTTGGTTGAATTAGATACGCTAATTGCATTGGGCAGAAATTTTAATCCCAATATTCAAATAAATGGATTAAGACATCCTCGAACAGAAACATTAAATGGTTGGTATATTTGGTCAGGAGAATACTCAGAAGCATTTGATTTTTTTCAGCCTTCACACGCATATCATTTATTGGAAAATGCTTCTTTTGTTATTTCATATTTAGGACTTCCAGCAGGAAATCGATTTCTGATAGATAATAAAGGCTATGAAGATGTATGGTTCGATGAGAAATTATTAAATGTATAATGACTGAGTATCATGTTATTTTTGAAGTTCTAAAAATTGAACATGAATTAGAACAAGGCTCTACAATACGAATAGGAGAAAGATTCGTAGGGCTTTATTATCCTGATAATAAAGAAATTCATTTTACCGATGATAACGGCCAAGAGTGGATTTTTTACGATGGCGATACATGCAGTATTATCAGCAAGATTTAGCTGACCTTTAAGAAAGGGTATTGAAAAAGGCGATTTATATTCATCCAAAATCAACTGAACACTGGTCAATTTTAATAGATTGTACAATTTTATATTTTAGAAGAATTAGAGAGCAATTTGCTCTCTAATTCTTTTATCATTATTCCCATAAAATGCTTGCAGTCTATTAACAAATAGCAAAATGGTTGAAATGTAATTATGGAATTTACTAACTTTTTTTAAGCATTTCTTCTCTGAATTTACTAACATCTCTTTCCGAAAGCTTATCATAAATTTCAGCAAAATCAATCATTTTATAACCCATTGACTCAATAATAAGAACAATAGTTGCCATCGTTGACCTTTTCTTTCCGCTAAAAGCACCATTTACTGTAGCTTTGGTCAGTTCTGAATTAGAGTTTGCAGCTATTTTATCATAACTATTGACTATGTCCACACTACCATTCGATTTCGCTGAGGAACTCTTATTGTTACTTAGCATTTTACGCAAAGTAATTGCAGTTTTTATAATTATAATTTTTTCACTTTCTTTAATCATAAATGCAATTAAGCACATAATGAAAAATATTTTGGTATAGTTTTGTATACCAAAATATTTTTTCTTATCTTTGTGAAAGAAGTTACTTAATTGTAATTTTGCGAAACTTCAAAAAATATTAGAAGCTATTCGCTTAGAATCTTGTATCAGAAAACTGGCACTTTTCATTTTACCACAAGACAATAAGCAGATTGCTCACGTTCTAAGCGTGGGCTCTCTTATTCGTGGTAAAGGGTATGCCAGTACCTCTGATACGGTAGGTAGAGTTCCACGCTGTTTTTTCAATGATGTCCGCCTTCTCTACATTTCTCTAAGCTGCTTTTACTATAAAGATTAGATAGGATACAATGGCAGCGCATCCATTGGAGCTTTACAGTTCACACTCGAGGTTAATTTCATTCATATTAATTCTTTATGATGTGTTTAGGTTGGAGGTTTTGTAATCTCCCAAAACCTTCTCCTAGACAATATTTAAAAACACAATGAAACCATAAAAGACCATCAAATGAAAATAAGCAGCACCTATTATAATGATACTTAGTTATCTTTTTGTTACAGAACAATAAGAAATAAAAAAGCCCTTTCCTTTAAAGTTTGCAGACCGTAGAGAAAGAGCTGTCGTTTAACGAATTAAACTTTTCAAATTTATGAAAAAATCCTATACCAGCATAGGGCACGTTTCATGTGTCGTTATGCTGACGGTAGCAGGCGTCTCTTTTCATGCACAGATACAGAGCAATTCTGATACTATTTCCCGAAAGAATACCCCTGAAGCTTCCGTACTCAGGGAAAAGACCGATACCTTATCCCCTTTAAATAAACCTCTTTCGGAAAAAGTAAGCAGCATTGAAGAAGTAGTGCTAAATGCAGGATATTATAAGGTCAAAGATAAAGAACGCACCGGAAGCATAGCCAAAGTTTCAGCTAAGGATATCGAAAACCAGCCTGTCACCAATGTGCTATCCGCTGCTCAGGGAAGAATGTCAGGAGTAAGCATTACCCAGAATACCGGAACCCCGGGAGGCGGATTCGATATCCAGATCAGGGGAAAGAACAGTATCCGCCGTGAAGGGAATGAACCCTTATATATTATCGACGGAGTTCCTCAGGCTTCCGAGACCCCTTCGCTGTATTCCACTAAAATCCTTCCGTGGTCCTCTATCAATCCCCTGAATGCCATCAATCCGAATGATATTGAGAGCTTTGAGATTTTAAAAGATGCTGATGCAACAGCCATTTACGGATCAAGAGGAGCCAACGGGGTGATCATTGTAACCACTAAAAGAGGAAAGAAAGGACGATCTGAGCTCAAGCTTAATACCTCGTATTCCTTAAGCAGGATTACTAGGCCTATGGAAATGATGAACACGGAGCAGTACATCAGTATGCGTCGTCAGGCATTCCAGAATGATAATGTAGCCTATCCTGCTACCATGTATGACATCAATGGAACCTGGGATCAATCCCGACACACCGACTGGCAGAAAGAACTGATCGGAAGCATGGCAGATGCCTACAGCGTTCAGTTGTCCATGAGTGGCGGCTCTGAAAACTTTTCTTACCAAATCAGTTACGGCCATAATGAGCAGACTACTGTTTTGCCAGCTGATTTTAAATATAAAACCAATAATATTAATGCCAATTTCAGCTATCTTACTCCAGACAGAAAACTGGAATTTAACCTGGTGAACACCTTCTCTTTTCAGCAAAACAATGTGCAGAATGATGATCTTACGCTAAAGAGCATTATGCTGAGTCCCAATGCTCCGGCACTCTATACCTCAGATGGGAGCATCAACTGGGAGAACGGAACCTTTAACAATCCGGTGGCTTCGCTTTTGAGTGAGTATTCCAATAAGACCGCCTTTTTTAATAACGGGCTGAATGTGTCTTATAAGCTGTTTCCTTTTCTTTCTCTAAAAATGAACGCCGGAATTAGCTATCAGAATTTCGAAGAACGATCGATAAAGCCTCATACGATCAATAATCCTTCTTTCGGACAGACCAGCATGAATTCCACTTCTTCCCGGAATAACCAGGTGAACTTTTCCTATATCCTCGAACCCCAGCTGGTGGGAGCCTACAAAACCGGAAATCACCAGTTTGAATTTTTATTGGGAGCAACCCTGCAAAAAACACAATCGGAACAGGGAGCTATCCAGGGAAAAGGCTTTGAGAGCAATGCTTTGATTGATAATATTGGAGCCGCCAGCGTAAAAACCATCTCCGACCAGGTTCGCAGCCAGTATAACTATACAGCCGTTTTTGCCCGCTTTAACTACCAGCTGAAAAAAAGATATATTGTGAATCTTACCGGAAGGCGTGACGGTTCCAGCCGTTTTGGAGCTAATAACCGTTTCGGAAACTTCGGAGCCGTAGGCGCGGCGTGGCTTTTCTCAGAAGAGCCATTTCTGAAAGATGTAAAATGGCTGAGTCTGGGTAAGCTTCGGGGAAGCATCGGAACCACGGGGAACGATAAAATAGGAGATTACCAGTATCTCAATACCTATATCATTTCATCGGGTATTTATAACGGGCAGACCGGTTTAAATCCGGCCCGTTTGTATAACCCTGATTTCAGCTGGGAAAAGACCCTGAAAAAAGAATTGGCACTGGAATTAGGACTCTGGAACGGACGCTTTAATTTCTCAGGAGCTTATTATGAAAATACTTCTTCCAATCAGCTGGTGGGAATTCCGCTTCCAGCCACCACGGGCTTTCCTTCAGTACAGTCTAATCTTCCGGCAAAGATCAGGAATACAGGTTGGGAATTAGATACCTCGGTTCAGGTTTTGAGAAAAGGAAAGTTCAGATATGACACCTCTTTTAACCTAAGCATTCCCAATAATACGCTTGTAGAATTTCCAAACCTCGAAGGCTCTACCTATTCCAATCAGTATGTGATCGGATATCCTACCACCATTGCCAGGGTGTACCAGTATGAAGGCATAGACCCTGCCACCGGACTCTATAAGTTTAAGGATTTTAATGGTGACGGAAAGATTACCTCCCCCGATGATAATAAGGCAGTGGAAAAGCTGGGTGTCCGGTTTTTCGGAGGATGGTCGAATAATTTCAGGTGGGGAAACTGGTCAGCTTCTTTCCTGTGGCAGTTTGTAAAACAGAGAAACTGGAATTACAACCGCCAGATGCTTCTGCCCGGAGCACTCAGCAATCAGCCCGTAGAAGTACTGGATGCATGGTCACCATCTAACCCAGGAGGCAGCTATATGGAATATTCAGCAGGATACAACCCCCAGAAGCTTTCCCTGCACGGGTTCTTTCAGAACTCAACAGCGGCAATAAGTGATGCTTCCTATATCAGGCTTAAGAATGTACAGCTGAACTACCGCATTCCCATGCAAAAGATGGGCATCAAAGAAGCTATGATCTATGTGCAAGGACAAAACCTTATGACCATCACCAATTATTTTGGAATGGACCCCGAGTTTTACCTCGTAGGCTACCTTCCGCCGCTAAAGACCTATTCATTAGGATTCCAGGTGACTTTTTAACAATTAACATTAATGATTTGAAATCATTAACGATTGAGATGATTGATGATTTTATATGTAATAACTTTTAGCAACTAACAATGAAAAATATTATAAACTCTATAATAGCACTTCTTTTGATGCTTTATGCTGCTTTAAGCGCAGTATCGTGTGAGAAATTTATAGAAACAGATTTTCCGAACAACCAACTGGCCACAGAGCAGGTATTTGAAGATGAGAAAACCGCAGATGCGGCACTCGCAGGATTGTACTCCGGACTATGGACCGGTTCCGTGATCAGCGGCACCACAGATGGCTCCGGTGCTTTACTGGGAAATTATACCGATGATATTACATGCGTTTTTACCAGTGCCGGAAACGGAATCCTGGATATCTACCATAACCAGCCGCTGGCGACCAATGCTACCGTGAGCCAGGTATGGACGACGGCTTATCAGCAGGTGTATATGGCCAACAGTATCATAGAAGGGGTAGAAAAATCCCAAAGCCTTTCTTTAGCAGCAAAAAGCAGAATAAAGGGCGAAGCAATGCTCATCCGATGCCTTATCTATTATTACCTGTACCAAATGTACGGGGAGATTCCATATACTACTACGACAGATTATGTATATAATTCGACCTTAAGCAGAATGCCTAAGACTGAATTTCTGCCAAGGCTGGATGCCGATATTTTGGAAGCGGTGAACTTTCTGCCTTCAGCATACCGGAATGCAGAAAGGATTTATGTCAACAAAGCAGCAGGCTTGGTTTTACAGGCTAAATTGAAAATGATGCTGGGAAAATGGCAGGAAACAGAAGCCTTATGCCAAACGGTCATCCAGAATACTGACTATGTTTTTCAAAATGACCTTTCCAAAGTATTTCAGAAAGCAGGAAAGCATATTATCTGGCAGCTGAAACCTAAGAACAATACTGACCCGACAAGCGAAGCTGTACTTTATAATTTTGTGGGCGCACCTACCTCATTTATTTTGAATCCGGATCTAATCGCTTCCTTTTCTTCGGCTGACCTCAGAAGACAAAACTATTTCACACCAGTGATATTTGGTTCCCAGATCAATTACAAACAGACCAAATATAAGGTGACTACCGCTACTAATACGACAGAGTATTCTATCATTTACAGACTGGAAGATGTGTACCTGATGCTGGCGGAAGCTTTAACCATGCAGAACAAAACAGCCCAGGCAGTTCCTTTTATCAATCAGACAAGACAAAGGGCGGGGCTAACACCTCTCAATACCTCTATTTCACAGGCCCAAGCGATGGAAGAAATAAAAAATGAAAGAAGAAAAGAATTTTTTGCAGAACACGGAAGCCGGTTTATTGACCTTAAAAGATGGGGACAATTGGACCTTTTACAAACGGTAAAGCCTAACTGGAAACTGGCCAATCAATATCTGCCACTCCCGCAGAAAGAAATGCTTTTGAATAGTCACTTAACACCACAAAATGATGGATATTAAAGCGTCACATATTGATTATATCACTTTCAAATCTTTCCTAAGGCGAAGTTTCTATGTAGTAGTATGGATATTTCTTCTCATTATTATGCCACAAAACCTTTCAGCCCAGCGGTATGAGCATCTGGAAAAGCTGGTTAAGGATACCGAAGAAATGAAATTTCCCGAAGCTTCTGATAACGGCAAATGGCTGGCATGGTATATTTTCACTTCTGACGGGACAAAGAAAATGATGCTGCAAAGCACAGTGGATAAAGACAATAGACAAAAAAGAAAAGATATTGATTTTATCATGTTTGTGGGGAATCACCTTGTGATACAGGCAAAAGATACCCTAGAATACCTTAATCCCGAAACAGGAAAATCCCTTTTTTTTTATCATGTCAAAAAATGCATCTACAATAAACAGCAGAATACTCTTATGGTACTGTATACCGAAAAAGAAGGAAACAGGCTGGAAGTTTATGATGATGATACGAACCTTAGGCAAACCATTTCCGGTATTCAGCATATCTATTCCGAAGGTGAAGAGACCATCGCTAAAAAGAAAACAGGTGATCTGAATGAAGCTTTGATTTTGAATAAAGGGATCTTTGAAGGGATCTTTTCGACCCGTGATGAACTGAGCAATGTTCTGCCTTCCGGCATGAAACAGAAAGGCTTCCTAATTCAGACCGGAAAGAAAGGAAAAACCAAATTATGCAATATTTCTCAGGATAAAAAACAATATATATTTGACGGAAGTGGGTACGCCGACTATGATCAGATGACCTTAAATCCTTCGCGTTCTGATAATAGTATTGTCCTTAAATTAGGAAAGAAAATCCCGCCTTCAAAAGGAATGGTTGATATCTGGTACGGAACGGACTTCGACCTTAAAAAGCATGCAAAGGCGATCACAGAATTTATCCGGGTGGACTGGGAGCCGGTAAGCGGTAAGCAAGTCCTGATGACCCGCCCCGGATATTTCGGGGAGACTGCTATCGGCAATTCACGCTACCTGATGTATGAAACCGACAAACAGCAAGTCGACAAAATGGATAAAGCAGGAGGGAATAGCTTTGACAGGCTGTATTTGTGGAATGCGGTAACCGGTACCTATACCCTGATTACGGATCTACGGAAACAGATGGTCATCTCACCATCCGGTAAGTATTTGTTAATCCAGAGGGAAAACAACTGGCAGCTGTACAATACGCTAACCCTGGTGATGGAAGATGTAAAGGTTTCTGCTGCTATGATTCCTTATTTTACTTCTGAGAAAGAAGTTCTGTGGGTAGGAGGAAACAGGATCTTGGAATATAATCTGGCCACTCAGAGAATGAAAGAAATGTTTACCGCCAATGATGATTCAGAAATCGAGATGGTGGATTTTACAAGAACCAGTACGGAATTAGGATACGGTAGAGACTTCAGGACAGCAGATATCAAAAAGAGCTTGCTGGTAAAAATCACGAATCCGAAGAATAGCCATACCAGCTATGCCAGTTTAAAAAACAGGAAGCTGCATATCATCCAAAAGCCGACTCTTGATGAGATCACGGAATTTAAAAAGATGAATCAGGGTGAAAATTATTACTGGATTGAAGAAAACTACAATAAGCGCCCTAGACTCGTGGTAAAGAAAGGAAAAGAAGACGCAAAGGTTATGTATGTTTCAGATCAGAATAATCAAAAATTTGAACAGGCAGAGCTGATTAAAATTTCTTACAAAGGCTCGGATGGAGAAACCATAAGCGGTACTTTGTATATGCCGCTTGGTTATGACCGCTCAAAAAAATACCCAGTAGTGCTCCATGTATATGAGAAGCAAGATTATATGACCAAAAGATTTCTGCGGCCTTCCTTCTCGAATCCGACCGGACTGAACATTCCATTATTGATGGAGGAAGGCTTTGCCGTAATGCTTGCTGATATCTCACAATCCGACAAAGGAGCAGGAATTTCAGCACTGGAAAGCATTAATAATGCCTTAGACGAATTACAGAAAATCAGGAATGTGGATATGACAAAGATCGGGCTCATGGGGCAGTCTTTTGGCGGTTATGAAACTAACTTTATTGCCGGACATTCGAACCGTTTTGCAGCCTATGTCTCTGGATCAGCAGTTTCGGATGTGGTAAGAACCTACTATGCGTATAATTATCATTTTAATGCTCCCGACTATTACAGATATGAAGGCCGTCAGTACTGGTTCAAAGCCACGGTGGCGGAAAATCCGGAAAAATACATCAAAAATAATCCGATCATGTCTGTTCAGAATGTCAGTGCACCCATGCTGTTGTGGACGGGGACTGATGACGGAAATGTTAGCCCTGAAGGAACTAAGTCGATGTTTATTGCCTTAAGGAAATACCGCAAGCCTGTTATTGCCTTGTTTTATGATAAAGAAGGCCACAGTTTAAGCAAGGCTGAAGCTCAGAAAGACCTGACCCTTAAAATTCTGGATTGGTTTAATTATCATTTGAAGAATAAAAAAAATATCCCCTGGATACAGAAATACACAAAGGGTGCTCAATAAAGCGCACCCTTCTTTTAGTAGTTGGTAATAACTAACAGTTAAGGAATTCTGAATAATTCAGTTTCGCAACTGGATTCATACAGGTCATGGACACCAGAAGCGTCACTTACTGTACAGACAATACCAGTATTATCTGTCGTACAAAGCTGACTTGTCATGACACAAGGCTGTTCCGGATTTTCGAGATCAATTTTCCATCCAGGAATATCAGCTTTTTTAGTCTCTGATGCTACATTGGTAGCATACGCACTGCCTGCTCCGATTAACAGGATAGCCAATGGCAATGCGATTTTTCTCATTTTTTTCATTGTTATAAATTTATTATTGGTGCCTACTCTTTGTACAGGTTTTCGGCTTCCCCTGAAATGAAATGTTGAGTGATGTTTTGCGCAAAACGATATCTGATCAGTTCATTTTCTATCATTACATACAATTGGTTTCCCTGTATAGTAAATTGTACACGTTGCTCCTTATTTCTGTTGGGAATACTGATACTGCCAAGGTATTTCTGCTCTTGAATAGAATAAAGATCAAGTATAATTGCTTTATTACCCCTGTCTTTTTCCAGCTTTCCTTTGCGGTCCGACTCCACAAACAAAACCCCTTTATAGGCAATTGACCTTTTGTTAACCACCAAAGGATTGTTAAGTTTTCTGCTGCCATCGGCTAAGTGGGAAAGGCCTAGCCGTGGAATGCTGACGGTATCAATAGTCCTGAATACATGTTTTGATTTAATATTTCGATCAGTAACTACAAACATGTTTTTATAATGGTAAACATAAACAACCTTACCTGTAAAAGGATCATAATTTAATTGTCCATCGGGCTCAAAAAAACCTTCTTTATGCTTTTCCAAAAGCTGTGGATTAAACCTTACAGAATCCTTGCTCCCTTTACTGATAATCCCCAGACTCTGAATCTGCTTTTTGCGGTGGAAAGCACCTATGAGAAAGTGATTATAATCAATTCGTTCGATTTTCCTGAAATAAGTTTTTCCAATATTTTGTTCAGTGAGCTTATTGCTCCCGGTTGTTCCTTCAAAAATGATCGGGATTGTTCCGTCATACAATGTGATAAGACTGTCTGTAACTTCAAGCAGGGGAGACCTGAAATTAATGTCTGTGCGGCCGAGTTGCAGATTTCTTCGTTCCATTCCCGTAAAATTGGTAATCTTTGTGAGTGAGAACGGCGCTGTGTAATTCCCAAGATATAGGGTGTCGCCTGAAAAGCCGGCAAAATAATAGGAGTTCAGTTTTAAATCATAAGTCCCATTTTTAAGGATAGGATGCTGTAAAAATCTTCTTTGAAAACCATTATCTTTCTTAAGAATATATTCTGACTTTTGATACATGATGAGCATTCCGGTAATACAGAGCCCTGCTGTGATCAGAAGGCTGAAGAAGAGCTTCCCCTGTTTTTTGTGGTTTACATAGGTGTCTATACTAAGAGCAACTATGACAACCACAACGCATATTATGTTAAAAATGAGATGTGTTTGCCAATCCATTTTTTCAAGAATCCCACCGCAGGAACAGGGAATAAACTCACTATAATTGAGGATAAGATAAATATAGATACTAAAGAGAACCATCAGTATGTAGGAACTGTACAATCCAATAAATCTCGTTTTATCAAATATCAAAAAGAAACAGACCAATAGTTCAAGGAAAAGTATTCCATAGGTAATTATTATAGCATAAGCACTTAACAATGGAGACTGGGCAATCTGCACCTGAAAATTTTCAAAATCAAATATTTTGCTGATGGCTGCGTAGCAAAACAACAGGATAAAAAAATAAGCAATCCATATCGGAAATTGTGTTAGTTTCTTTTTCATAATAAGATTTTAACAATGGTATAATAATATCCAGAGTACTTTTACGCCACAATAGGTAGGCATAGCAGATTTTTCATTTACCGGGATGGTAGTAGTAAGAGGTCCTATGGTTTTCCATATTCCACTAACGGGACAGGCCATTCCCGATTCAATGATGAGTTGCACCTGAGTCTCCATGTTGGTTCAAAATTTGGTTACTTACTGGTTTTCCAGTTGTCCCGGTCCTTTGGCGGATCTTTTTCACTGGTTTCCAATTCATTTTCAAGTTGAGTACTGTCTGCTTTTAAGACCATTCTTTCAGTCGTAAGAACAGGCATCTCCGGATAAGGAATCTGCGGAAGGCTTTCTTCACGACAGGATAAAATAACAAATGAAAGTAAAATTCCTGCAACAATATGCAGTATTAATATTTTGGTTTTCATGATTTTGGGATTAAATAATTAACAATCCCGGCCGGTAGTTTTTTAGAATTCTGAAAGCGAATTTAGAGCATGAATTTTTCGAAAAAAAAGGGTGATGGATTCGATTTATAAATTTTCAGGATCCGATTTATAAATCGGATCCTCGTTTATTAATGAGTTAATTGATTGTAAGTCAGATAGTTTTATTGTATTCGTAATGCATGATTCCTAAAGTGTAGAAATAATTTTTTGCTTGATTCATTTTGCTTAATTTTGAATCATATTTATAATATAATTAACATTATTCTGTTAAATTATTTTTATTTTGAAAATAATATTCTGTTTTTGTGTTTTATTTTGCTTTTTGGTTAATGGTCAGAGATATTCTGATTACAGGGTACGTTATGATAATTTTGAAGAAAACGATGAACGTGCTCTTGAGTTTGTCAATATCTATATTAAAGAGGCGAAAGCATTTAAAAATTATAAGGAACTGACCCAGGCATATCGGGACGCCGTGAGCTTTTCGAGAAATAAAAAAATAGAATATGCAGATAGTGCTGTATGGGCTGCTTCCCAAACAAATGACCCCGATCTTATCGGAAATTCCTATCTAACAAAAGGAAGTGTTTACTACTTTACCTACAGAAAATATCAGAAGGCTCTTGATCAGTATCTGCAGGCTTGGCAATATTTAGACAAAAGTAAAGATCCCTATTTGTATCATAAGAATATGTACCATATAGGAGTTGTCAAAAGTTATCTAGGATATTATGAAGAAGCCTTTACACTTTTTTCAAAGTGCCGATCTTATTATAGAGATACAAGCGTTCCCACAGATTTTCCCAATCTTCGATACAATATGAAGAAGGGATATTTGAACAGCCTTCATCAGATGGGTATCTGTCTGTTTTATCAATCAAAAATAAATGAGGTTTCCGATCTTATTAATGAAGGATTGGAGGCTTCGGCCGAGGATAAAAATTTTTATATAGAAAGAAGCTATTTTTATAAGCTGAGTGGGATTCTAGACTACCTAAGAGAAAATGACCGAGAGGCATTGTCGAATTTTAATATTGCTTTGGCAGGCATTGAAAAGAAAAGTGATTTTACCAATGCATCGCTGATCTATTTTTTAAAAGGTAAAATTCTATTAAGAAATCACAATGAAAATGAAGGTATTAATTATTTAGAAAAAGTAGATAGTATATTTCTGGGACGAAATTTTGCACATCCTTCAGTAAGGGAAGCGTTTGAGCTGCTTATCACACATTACAAAGATAAAAATGATAACAAGAAAGAATTGTATTATACCAAACAATTACTGCGGTTTGACCGGATGATGCATAATGATTTTAAATACCTTTCAGGAAAAATCATTAAAGAATATGATACCAATGACTTGCTTACATCCAAAAAAAGACTGGAATCTTCAGCTTTTTATGGATATGTTATTGCAGGAATTTCTTTCGGTGCTTTGCTCGTAATATCCGCAAGGTATTATAAGGTAAGAAAAGGTGCTAAAAAGTACCAAATTGTTAACGACCCGATTTTAGAAAAAGAAGTCCATGAAGACACAGTTTCAATAAAACATTCCAAGTTGCCTGAGAATCTGACAAACGAAATATTGGAAAAGCTCGAAATTATGGAGCGAAACAAATTTTATTTAGAAAAAAGGCTTACTCAAAATCAGCTCGCGAAAAGGCTGAAAACGAATACTGCTTATTTATCGGCGGTTATAAATGAATATAAAGGAGCTAATTTTAATACGTACATCAATAGGTTACGGATCGACTATGCTAAAGAAATGCTAAGAACCAATGTGCAATGGAGGAAGTATTCCATTGATACGATAGCCGATGAATGCGGATTTTCCACAAGACCCAAATTTTCTACATTTTTTATTGAATTAACAGCTTTAACGCCTTCAGAATATATTCAAAAAATCAATGATGAGTTTGGTGATTCATAATTTTATTGGGTTTCATGCTGTGTAATTTATCATTAAACATTTGTTATAATTCTTTAAAATTCATACTTATTATTTAAAATATGCATGCCAATTCGTTTTTTAAAAAGTGTAAGCGATTAGAGACTAGTTTAGGGAAAAAGCTTGAACAGATTAGTTTTGATCAAAAAAATAATCCTATTGATTTATATGAGAGATCATTGATGGAAATTGATTCTGTAATAAGAATCATTAAACAGGAGGTAAGCTTATATCAGTTTTCAACGGTTGCCGACGAAGTTTATTTCTTCAAGGACATCAAGCCCGTTTTCATCTCGCAGTTTATTTATTTTTCAAAGCTTTTATCAATTGAGGCGGCCAAACCAAATGCAGGAGAATTAAGCCTGAAAGAATATTTTGAATGCGAATTGGAAGTGTTGAAAAATTTTTATGAAAACCACATCGATTTTTATGAGTACTATAGACGTAGAGCCACCTATCTTGATCAAAAATATTTCGTCCGGAATCAGTTTGATCTGAAAACGAAAATAGAAGCCGGTCTTTATGATTATGATGAAAAATTTGCCACCTCACATGACCACCTTATTTCCCAAATTATGGCTAATGACCGATTGGAAAAATATCTTTTGAAATCCATTGCAGAAATTAATGTGTATGTATACGAAAAGATAACCGATAAATCCCCGCTGCAATGGTCTGCGTCAAAATCTGCTTTGGTGGAACTTCTATATGCGCTCCACAATACCCGTTCATTTAATGGTGGCAATATTGAGTTTAGTGAGATTATTAAATTTACTGAAAAGTCACTCAATATTAACCTGGGAAACTTTTATAAGACACTTCATGAGATAAAAAGCAGAAAAACCAACCCTACTAAATTCCTTCAGCTGCTTAGTGATCATTTGAATCAATCATTCCAAGATGGTGATCAATAGCCATTTTTCCCTGTTTGTACACAATAAATCATATTATTAGTACTTTTCCCACAATTTCTTTATTGATAAGGGGTATATAAAAATCTTTCGGTAGTACCGAAGACCTACCGAAAGAAATCCCGCATGATTCCCAAAATTTGTCAAATAAAATAATTTTTGAAATCATGACAGTATCCATTATCACAAAAGAAGACCTCCAGCAATTTAAGATTGAGCTGCTGGATGATATTAAAGCCCTGCTTCAGGTAAGAACGACAGAACAAAAATTATGGCTTCGTACTTCGGAGGTCAAAAAACTTCTGAATATTTCTTCCGGGACCTTACAGAATCTTAGAATCAACGGAACCCTTTCTTATACGAAGATAGGGGGGATCTTGTATTATAATTACAAAGACATTGAGAAGTTGCTTACAGATTCTAAATAATCACAGAAAACAGGAAATCATGAATCAGACCAAAGATATCATCAATTTTTTTGCGCATGTGATTAAAGATAACCGGTTACATCCATCCCATATCAGTATTTATGTTGCGCTTTTTCAGTGCTGGAGCATGAACCGGTTTCAAAGCCCCTTTCGTATTTATCGTGGTGAGGTCATGAGATTGGGTAAGGTAAAATCCCTTGGAACCTATCATAAGTGTATTAAAGAACTACATCTGGCAGGATTCATTATGTATTCCCCCAGTTACGACCCTTATATTGGAAGCCTGGTTGATATTGTTGACTTTGAGGAATCTGGAATTTCTGTACATAAAGTATTCCCGGAGCAAGAATTATTACTACCAAAAGAAAACAACTTTTCTGCACCTGAATTTCATGAAGTAGAATTATATTTTAATGAACGTGATCTACCTTCTGCTCAGGCATATGGGTTTTATTCCTTTTATGATTCTCAGGGTTGGAAATTAAGTGACGGGAAATTAATGAACTGCTGGCAGGCTGCTGCAAGGAATTGGATTTCTAAGGAAAAAAAAGGTAGCTAAAATTAATAAGAGAAAGAAAATGAAAAAGATAGATCCGCAAACACCCCTTTGGAAACTGACGGTTGAGGAATTTTTGGAAATTATCAAAAACTTTGGTTCGGAAAACAGGCATGAATACGGACTGAAAGGATTAGCCAAAGTTCTGGGCTGTTCTGTTTCAAAAGCTTCGGAAATCAAATCCTCCGGAATGTTGGATGAAGCCATTATACAAAAGGGCAAAATTATCATCATTGATAAGCAAAAAGTATTAGAGCTTTTTGCCCGGAAGTAGCGATGTATTATCAGGAACTTATACAAAAGTTTTGGGAATCTGGCCCAAAAGCGCAACTGGGTACCACTGCTGTTGCAATATACCTGTATTTGCTGAAATTAGCGAACGATAATAACAGATATGATGTTACTGTTTCCGACGTAGCGATTGGTAATACACTAGGACTAACAAGAAAAACGGTAAAATCTGCAAAAGAAGCGCTGCTCAACTCAGGGCTGGTCCGGTACGAAAGTAAAAATGGGTACTCCTGTTCTTACAGAATAGTGCCAGATTATTCTTTATCAATCCAAAAGGATGAAAAAGACCAAAAGGCAAAAAGAAAAAATAACCTTCGGATTCCGGTAATAGAAAAAAATGAAAATTTGCCATTGGATGGTTTACCCGTCATCAATACTCCCGAAACTACAGAACAGAAAGAGAAGGCATCCTTTGATAATAGGCATCCTTTTAAAATAATAGCCAACATCCCTTCTTTGGAAGAATTTATAGACTATGCTAAAACGCTGAGCGGCTATGAAGAATCTATGCATTCCGCTATTAAGGAGAGGTACGCTTTATGGGCAAATAGTAACTGGTGCAATAATTTAGGAAAACCGATAACCAACTGGAAATCCTCACTGAAAAATCTTTTGCCCTATATAAAAAACAGGAATGATAACGGACAATTGTCTTTAGATTCAATCCCTGTTATTAAACCTCCAAAATGATCCTTTAATGAACATAAGTATTGATGTTTATCTATTTAAAATTTTAAAACGATAAAAAATGAAACTATCAGATATAAAGCCAGGACAAAAAGTAAGCCTCAATGGCATTATCGCCGAGTATCAAGGAATTCAAAAAGTTAGAATACCCAATTTCGGGAAAGTGGAGAAAAGAGTTTTCAGAGCTGATGAAACAGGAGATTACCTGTATTATAATCTTATCGATGGTTCAAAAACATTAAAAAGTGAGAAAATTAAATTGCTGTAGGTCTTGCAAAGAATAGAGTTCTGTTAGAATAACAAAGTTAAAAGCACTTAAAATATAAAGTATGGCTATTCCGGAAAAAGATGTAAGGCTTGTCAGGAGGATATTTGAAGATAAAGATGAGAGAATTCCCGAAAGAATACGCTTGGGCAATCATTTTGTGGACGATTTTATTTTTGAAGATCAGGAGGCGGCTGATATTCCCATCAATGCGCTTCGTGTTATTTTTAATATTATCTCGATTATCAGTAGTGAGCAGTTCCGCCCTGAAGACCGTCCAAAGCAGCTCTCTTTATTTGATGAAGAATTTGAAACTGAAAATAATATTTTTGCCTCTATTAAAATCCGGAACAGCAAAATCTCTCCGAGTGGCTCAACCAAACAGGTTGTAGAAGCCTATGAGTTTCTTGCCCGGTTCAAAATGGGCTGGTATAAATCCGTAAACTCAAAAGGAAAAGAGATTAGAACATTCGGTGGGCTTATTTCCACACCAAGTTATGACCAAAGGGGATATACTTCCTTTCTTATCAGCAGCTACTGGCTGAAAAAGCTGATGATTATACCTGAATATAACTACATCCTTTACAATCTGGTGTATAATATCAGAAACAACAAGCACATTATTTTTGCCATCTGGCTTTCAAAACTTCCTGAAGATGGAACCATGATAAAACTTTCGTCACTGAACAAAAAGTTTGGGCTGAACTATAAAACCGCGAATGATTTTTGTTTCAAGTTCCTCAAAACTGCAAAAATAAATTTCAACAAGTACAATACCCTTTCATTCAATTATCATTACAAAGGCGATTCTATTTTCATTCATCCTTTTTACAATAAAATGGTAAGCGGTACCAATATGTCGGAGCACACAGCGGAGAAATCAAGAATTGCAAAGAGACTCTATTATTTTCAGAAAAGGTATGGTCTGGGACAACGCGAAATACTCCAGTTTTCCTACCAATACAAAACTATTCCGCAAACTCGTCAACTTATAGAAAAGGCTTTTGGCGAATTTATAAGGATGAACAGGCTGGAAGGAATAAAATCCACGAATTATCAGGGAACGGCTTTTTTAAACAAAATGCAGGCGCTTATTATACAATTCTACAGGGAAACAAAAATGGGGGAAATACTGCCCAATGGTTATCCTGTGATTCTCTGATTTCGGAATTGCGCTCATTCGTATTTCGGATTTGTACTCATTCGGAATTCGGAATTGCACTCGCTGAAGTTAAGAAAATGTTAAAATTTAGATTTTTATGATGCTGATTTCGGAATTGCACTCATTGAGGGATGGCAAAGCCGATGAAAATGGTAGATACAGTAAAAATAAGTGGTGAGAACAAAGTTTAATTCGGAATTGCACTCATGCGGTAAAGGGCATCTTTTCGGAATTGCACTCATTCTAAATTCGGAATTGCGCTCATTTGAAAATCATTGCAAACGCTTTGCGACAGGCAGATACCACGAACTATTAAAAGTTTATTTAAAAGATAATAAAAGTCTTTTTTTTATTAAAAGGAAAATCCAGGGTAAAAAATTGCTTTAAAAAGAAAAAAAATGAATTGCGAAAAAATCAAGCAAAAAGTCGGAATCCGGACGGTTTTAGAATCCTTCAATCTTTTTCCTGTGAAAGAAAACGGGAAAACAGCCTTTTATTTTGCGCTGGACAGGGACGAAAAGATTCCCAGTCTTTCTGTCGATTTTATTAAAAATAAAGCATTTGATTTTGGAACAGGAAAGAGTTATGATATCATTTCTATTGTTCAGCAGGTGAACAAATGTTCTGTTTCGGAAGCTTTGAAATACCTTAGAAAATTTGATTTTTCAATACAGGATCAACAACAAAAGGAAGAGATTACAACAGGGCCTCATTACAGGATATTGGAAGTAAAAAGAATTGGGCATCCTGTGTTAATTCAATACCTGAAATTAAGGAAAGTTTATCAGCAGATAGATATGGTTAGAGAACTGCATTACGAATTAAACGGGAAAAATTATTTCGGAATTGCTTTTGAAAATAATTCAGGTGGTTTTGAAATCCGCAATTCGTATTCTAAAATCTGTCTGGGAAAAAAGGATATGACTTTGATCCATGGAGAACAAAACAATAAAGAAATTACGGTATTTGAGGGTTTTTTAGATTATTTAACTTTCAAAAATATAGAAAAAACTAAAAATTCTGATTATTTGATTCTCAATTCTACGGTAATGCTTTTCAAAGCAATAAAAACACTTAGTGAATACGATAAAATTTACCTTTTTCTTGATAATGATTCTAATGGAAATATCACTAAAAACAAAATATTAATGAATTATAAACATGTAGAGGATTGTTCTCTAATTTATCGAGATTTTAAGGATCTTAATGAATGGTTTTGCCAAAGGAAGTTATAAGAACTAAATTGTAATGATACTATAGAAATAAAGCTCCCAAAATTGGGAGCTTTAGACTATTTTTTTGCTTCTTCAACGGAAATTTTTCTAAAATCCTTTAGAATCTTGCTTAATTCCAAAGCTGCTTTTCTAGCTCTTGTTCCGGCTGCTTTGTTCCCTTTTTCAAACTGAAGATTTGAATCAGTTTTAAAAGCTTCGAATTCTGTGTTAATTTTTTCTAATAGTTCTTTCATTAAAGATCGTTTTATGTTTTAAAGCTGCAAATATAAAATAATAGATTTTATATGCAAAAACTCTTTTAAAGTCGTTTTTCTTGCTCTTTTAATAAAATGAATTAAAAAAAAAACATAATTATTCCTTAAAACACTAGATAAAGACCTCATCGAATTGATTTTCAATGGTCTTTCGCTAATGTCAAAACTTTGTTGAACCTTCTGCTAACAAGCGGTCTAGCTTTTACGATTGCAAATGTAGTTCAGGTTCATTCACTTAAAAAAATCTTTTTGGGTTTCTACAAAAATTCTTTCCATTTCGCTCCAACAATTTTTCCAGACACTCCTAAATCCTTCGGACAAAAAGATTTCGGAGCCTCTATTTCAATGCTTTCCATTTCGGTTTTAAGTGCTTGAACCTGTACTATGGTCATTGGCAAGGAAAAAGCCGGAACCTCAGTTATACGAATCAAATTCAACAAAGTGCTCTTTAACATCAGCAGAAAAAACAACAAAAACAACAACAAAATAGTGCTTTTCAAGCCTTGAAGAGGAAAAAGAAAGAAGCCGAGTGTCCTCGATACCGAATCAAATCACTCGAAATTTTACAATTAGCAAAAACAATTTTTAACAATTAAAACAAAATATTATGAACACAATTGTCGGTAGAATTACCAAAAACGCAGAGATCAACACATTAAAAAACGACAGACAGGTCGTGAACTTTTCAGTAGCCATCAATGACAGCTACAAGACCAAGCAGGGAGAACGCAAAGAGCTGACAACCTATTACAATTGTTCGTACTGGATAAGCCCGAATGTTGCCAAAATCCTTACCAAAGGAACTTTAGTAGAATTATCAGGCAGAATAAGCTCAAATGCATGGATAGGGAAGGATGGGGAAATCCATTCAGGACTGAACTTCCATACTTCAGATATTAAGCTTCATGGTAGCGGTAAAAATTCTGAAAGCGAACCAAAACAAAACGCAATGCAAGAATCAAGTAACCCTTTTGCAGGGGACATAGATGATGATTTACCATTTTAATAATTACCCCAAGATTATCTTAAAAACTTATGGAATCACAATATAATTTTCAGATGAAGTCTCGAAATGACCGAACAGAATGGGAGCAGGTAGCAATATACCTCAAAATCCAGTGTGACAGGGCAACTGCGATACACTATGCAAGAAGCTTGTCACTAAAATTTAACAAGGAAATCCGATTGACACAAGGCGCAAACCCTCTCAAAACAAGTGGAACATATATTTATGAAAATCCCTGAAAATGAAAACAAAATCAAGAACCGAAGCCAAAAAACTGGCAAAAGCGTATAGCTATAATAAAGAGTACGCAGATGTGCCTGTATATATAATTTACTGTAACCGATCAGAAAAGTATTATGTAGATACAAACAGCCTGATACGTCTTTGGGAAACACTTATCGGCTACTACATAAATGGGGTTTTTACCTCTGTAAAGAATAATTCATAACATAAAAAAACAAAAAAATGAAACGATCTGATATATCAACGGAATATTTACTTGTAAAAGCAAAAACCAACAGTGAATGGGATGCTTGCGACTTTGCTATTATCAATATTACAGGGGAGTGGAAACAAACCCTAAAGAAACGCCTTGAAGTTATAAAAATCATTGAAACCGATGAAGATATAAAGTCTCTAAACTATTTCGACACCCATGTGGAGTTCTTTAGATTTTCGAAAGTATATTATCCTGTGGTTGAAGAATGGCTCTCTGAGAGAAACAGAGTTTTCATTGAATTAGAGAAAGAGGATTTAAAAGAAATGAAACAACCTAAAAATAGTCTGTGTCATTACCAGATGCAGATATCTAAGGATGGAAATGCCATTTATAAAGCCTATGGAAAGCATACGGAAGAAGAATTTAGGACAGTGGAGTTTTCATTATGGGAACTAATAGACTTCAATACTCATTTTGTAATTAATCCATAACCCAACAAATTATGCAAACCAATTTTTTCAATCTGATAGCCAAAATGGATATTAACAGTAAGCTGATTCTAGCCATTACCAAAGCCAACGAAAGTCAAATAGTGGCTTCCATATTAGTACAAAATGATGGATGTGGAGATAAAGCAAAAAATATCATTCCTCCTCTTAACCTTAAAGGAACGGCAGACGAGCTTGATGCCGGATTTTTTGAACACATTAAAGCCCCATTACAAACCGCTTCGGGACTGATGGTCGATATGGAAACCTTTATGAAGCAATTAGAAGAAGCCAAAAAGCAATCCGCAATGGAAAAAGAAAAATCCGATAAGGAGAAAAAAGAAAAGGAAGCCAAAGAAAAAAAATGCAAAGATGCTTTTCAAAAAGCAGAAGAACTCGAAAAAGAAGGCAACTACAAAGGGGCATGGTCAGCACTTCCAAAGGCTTCTGAATATCCCGACTATGCAGAAAATATCCGCAAAAAGCAGGATGAATATGAAAGGCACTTTACACATAACCTTTTCAGTGAGGAAAAAACGCCTACCATAACCTTTAATCCACAGCCATGATTATAGAAACCTACATAGCAACCTTACAACATGATAAAGGTAGAATAAGACTTCAAATAAATTCTATGAGCGGAAAACAGGGAGCCATACAACAGATAATGGCAATAGAAAATTGCCCACTGTCAGCAATCATCGGACTGCAGATGAAGCGCAGAAAAATAGTAAAATAAAATACGTCAAATCAGAAAATCAACAGTTATGTTACTTGCAACCCAATTAGAAAGAGTTTTTATCCTGATAGATAACGGACAGGAAATCCGATTGACAGACCCAGAACCGAAATGGAGTGTAGAAGCCGTGATGAATTTTTACGCCAATACCTATCCGATTTTAACCACTGCAAAAGTTTCTGCACCACAAATCAGGAATGACACGGTAGAATACCGTTTTGAAAGTGTAATGGGAACGAAAGGCTGATAAAATTATGTGGTTGGGTTTTCTGCAAATCAGTTGAAAACCCAACCACTATTTACCCAATATCAATCACTAAATTATGATGAATGCAACGAAAAATCATATCAGGAAGAATAGAGCTTCCCGAACAGCAAAAACAAAAGCAACTGCACAAACAGTTGGGAGAGTTCGCCCATTGGATGCAAAGACCAAAGGATGCAGGCGAAATACGGAAAGACAAAATGAAAGCAGTACCGATAGCCATGCTACCCATGCTTTTTTAAACTGTTCGTTCCTGCCCAAACTAAAAGACACACCATCCGTACAGGCTTGGGAGGAAACAGACCAAATGGAAAGGGATTTTTATCAGTCCCTTTCCCAATTGGCTGAACATTACGGAATCACACCTGCACATTCAAAACACTTAGGTTTTCCTTACAATATTGCTTTTGCTTTAGAGGATCTCAAAAAGCAGTTAAAAATTAAAGTTAAGAATTGGGAGAAAATCCGCTTGGTACAGGATAACAAGAAAACGTACTTGTTAAGTGAAGAAGGATATAATACAGGAGCAACATTATATTACATTCCAATCGTTCCACTGTACCGATTATCTAAAAATCCAAATTATAAACAGGCTACACAGCTTTTGCAATCCGTCTGCTCATACCTTTATCACATTGCAGATGTCCCTTATTACAGACAGCAGGACAGCTACCTGTGCTGGATGTACGAAATGATTTCGGACTGGCTCATTAATGATGAAACCGAAGATACCCCTGAATATTTACGTGAAATAAGGCAAAGCGAGTGGATTGGTGACTATATGGAACAAAAAATATACAATCCACAGAATTTAACCTTATTTAAAGAGAGGATCAACCGTTTTGAAAATAGAGATTCATTTGAAACCGATTGTCTCCTTTTAGCCTGTGATACCCTTGCTCTTTACGAAATGTTTCCCAATGCCACTATTTACAGAAATATTCAGAGGAAAGAAAGAAATACAAATAATGACGACTACGACGAGAATTATCATGAAAGAACCATCACAATGGAAAAATATGTTTCATTCTGTGCAGATGATAAAGGAATATTATTTCAGACTTTATTTGATTCTGTTAATGCTGAATTTCAGGAATGTACGGAAATAGAAGAACCGTCCACCCAAAAAAGATTTGACGGAACAAATGTCAGCAATGATAACCTTGATTTTGAAAACTGCATTTTTCCCCTGATTGAACGATTAATTGATATTCTGAACAGCATTTAAACTATAATACCATTTAAATATAACATCATGAAAGATATAACCCATCATTTTGGAACATTATACCATCCCGTTTCAGCACTCATCATTTATCAGGCTAACGAAGATGATAATGGGGACACCTATGTGGAGCATTTCGATATGGATAAAAACGGAAATCCCATTAATGCTCACCCTCTGAGTGAAAGGGAAGCTAAAATATTGGCAAAATCCCTTAATACGGAAAAAGAAAAAAGCAAAGCATTTTTAAAACCTGAAAGTATTCTGCCCACCCATGTTTTATATATCAATCCTACCGAAAAGGGTTCAGTGATATGGTATACCAAAGCCAAAAAAGTAAAACTATTCTTTACCGAATCCCTTGAAATTCCTAATGGTGTAGCACATACTCCACCTATGCTGTGGATGGCTTCAAAGCAACATCTTACCGTATTTGCTCTCACTTCAGACAAAAGACCCACAGAAAAAACAGTTTTATTTCATGCTCCTTTTTTTAATGTGTATGAAAACGGAAGTGTCTGTATGGGAACAGTTGGTGTAGATATTAAAAATTCGGCGTCGGTTGAAGAATTTATACAAGCTTGGGAAAGTTATTTTTTTAACAGCAGGTTCAGCCATTTAAACCATAATCCTACCAATAGCAACTGTGTAAATATGTGGAAAGAGCTGATAAATACAGATAAAAGCTTTCCAAAAGAAATATTAAAAATAACTAATAAAACCCTTAAAAATTTACTGCCATGAATAACAACAAAATAAAAGTGCATTTTACAGATAATTACCTGATTAATTCTACAAACCCTGTCACCATCAACCTAATCGGTGCAGGAGGAACAGGTTCAAAAGTATTAACTGCATTAATGGAAATGAATTACAGTTTGATTCAATTAGGACATGCAGGATTATCCGTGCGACTTTGGGATGATGATATTATTACCGAAGCTAATTTAGGGAGACAGCGTTTTGCCGAATCAGAAACAGGATTATATAAGTCTGTTGCGTTAATCAACCGTGCTAATCGGTGGATGGGGACAAACTGGAAAGCAGAAACACAAAAATTTAAAATGAATGAATCGGAAAAATTTTCCGAAAATATTTCTGCAAATATTTATATATCCTGTGTTGACAGTGTGAGTGCAAGATTTGAAATTGCTGATATACTGAAAAGGTTAAATAATGGTCGTTATTATGCTGACCGTCCCCTATATTGGTTGGATTATGGGAATAATCAAAATACTGCACAGGCAATATTAGCTACTGTAGGAACTATCAAACAGCCCAATTCCGAGAAATATGAAACGATAGATCATTTACCTTTTGTCACTGATGAATTTGGGGATTTGTTAAAACAATCCGAAGAGTCCGATGATACACCAAGTTGTTCACTGGCAGAAGCACTGGAAAAGCAGGATTTGTTTATCAACTCAACATTGGCACAAATGGGAAGCTCCTTGCTGTGGAGCTTGTTCAGAAACGGATTAACCGAGAATAGAGGATTTTTCCTTAACCTTAAAAACTTTCATTCCCAACCCATAAAAATTGCATGATTTCTGCCGCCATAGAAAATTCGGGCGGCAAAAATGCAATTCCTCCCTGCGGTCGGAAACGCATTTTTGCTGAAAGTGGGGCAACCCCATTGAAAAACATTCCGAAGCTTTTGCATTGTGTTTTTAAAAAAGGTTGCGGTCTTTTTTATTTAATACCTTGAATTTTATTATTCAAAGTATTATTAATTCCATAAGACTTTTAAATCCCTAAATTCTAAATTCGATTTCGTTTTTTCAAAAGAATTTCTTTCGGGTTGTGAAGTGGTTTTAAACCTGAAAATTTTAATAAATAAAGGTTCGCCTTGTATGTCTTTAAATGAGAAAGTAAGTTTAACAGGTACATTCAATGCTAACTCCGGATATGGCTTGCTGGATTTGAAAAAGTCAATTTTATATTCATTTCCTTCAATATCTACTGTGAAAATATCCTCAATCGTCATTTTTTTGTTCTCATCTTTTGCTTCAACAAGAAAGGTAATGGCAATGCTTTTTTCGGCTTTATTTCCAACAATTTTTGTTATTTTGAATGAAGAATTTTCTTTTTCCGTTTCAAGAATTGGCTTGTTAATATCAAGTACTTTTTTAAGGTATTCATTTTCTGAAGCCAAAGTTTTATTCATCGATTGTAAGGTTTCATTATCCTTTTTGAGAGCTTCGCAATTGGCTTGGCTGTATGCTAATGAATAGATTGATATTACGGATAGAATTAGTGTTTTTCTCATTTTATTTTGTTGAAATTTCTCTTTTAGATATTGGTAAGCAGCTCAAATATAAAAAATGATAATGAATTTTATACTCTTTGATTTTTTTTATTCAAAATAGTTCTATATAGCAGTCTTTTTTTTAAATTTTCTGAAGGACAGAATGTTTTTTGTTTGTAAAAAATATAAAATCTGATACTTCTGAAAAAAAATCTTTCTAAAATTTATATATTCAATCAGGCGACAAAAATACAATTCCTCTGTTAGTCGGAAACGCATTTTTGCGAAAATCGGAGCAACCCCATTTAAAAACAGTTCAAAAGCTGTTGTCTTATGTTTTTAAAAGAGGTTGCGGATTTTATATTTGTTTTATTTTTTCTTTAATTCTTTGAAGCACTTAAGACAGGCAGGTCTATTAAAACTTGTGTTATTTTCTGCCCCGCACGAAATACAGAATTTTTCCTTATAAAAAGGATCCTCATATACTGACCAAGTCTTATAACAGTCCCAGCATAAAGGTTTTTCCAAGTCTACTTTTATAGTGGTTCTGCATCTGATGCAATACCCTTTATTGCTGATAATTTGACTTTGTTTATTGACATTTTCAACATGATATTCCTCTCTCGGTCTCCTTTGGTCTTTTAGAGCAATATTTACATACTTTTCATTTGTAAAATCTGACAATCTCCTTTTAGATACCTGCCCGAATTTTATTAATTCCTCGATGTAATTTAATTCTACCTCTGAACCTACATAGTTTTTGGCAAATATTGATTTCTTTTCATATTTGGGTCTTTTAACAAAAATGGTGTAGCCTTCCTCTTCAACAATATTAAAACATGTGCTGACAGCAGATTCAAAAAATGAATTCTGGTTGAGAGATATTAGTTTTTTTTTCGGAATAAACACCAAATTCAATATTATTTATAAAAGAATAATCAATTAAATTCATAGAGGTAACTACAGACTTGTTTTCATTTCCATAATACTTTGCATGCAGCTTAGGAATATAAACAATAGTAATATTGGGGAATTGTGTAAAATAATCAAAATCTTCTTGTCTTAAACTTTTGTTTACATTATTTTCATTTTTCCCAAAACCTATGATGATATGAACATTGGAATTATTTAAATGAGTTTTGAAGACCTCATTTTTAAAATATGGGTCTAACTGAATAAATGGGGATAGAATTAAGAGATATTTTTCGGAATTATAAATAGTATCATATATTTTTTCGTTTAATTCTTTTCCTGTTAAAAAATTCATTTTAATGTTTTGTGATTTTAAGATATAAATACAGATATAAAACATTTTTTGCAAGATACAAATGTAAATATCAAGTCGTTAATAAAGTTAAAACTTTAATCTTGAATTGGCATATAAACTTTGAAAATTATAGAGAAAAATTATCTGTGTTATGAAAAATAAATATAAACCATAGTAATGTTTTTTGTGAATTTTTTCTGTTCATCGGGCACTTTTTAAGCTATTTATTGCTCTGTCATAATTTATGGCAGAGCCTTTTTGCTATCTTTGTAACTACAAAAATGTGTTTTATATGAGTGATGAAATTATCCACCATAAAGATTACCAAGATTGGACAGCGTTTATAGCAAATAAAATAAAACTTACTCAAACCCAGGCAGCTTTCAAGGTTAATGCAGAATTATTGACCCTTTATTGGGAAATCGGAAATTCCATCATTGAAAAACAAAAACAAAACAGTTGGGGAAGTAAAATTATTGATCTTCTGGCATTAGATTTGGTTAAAAATTTCCCTGAAAGTAAAGGATTCTCTGTTAGGAATCTCAAATATATGCGGGCTTTTGCAGAAGCATATCCGTAGTTTCCAATAGTGCAAGTTCCGCTTGCACAATCGGGGGGTGAATTTGTGCAAGTGCCACTTGCACAAATTACGTGGTATCATCATATCAGCTTGTTAACCAAGGTAAAAGATACAGCGGAAAGAGCTTTTTATATCATAGAAATGTCAAAAATGAGTGGAGCCGAAATGTGATGTTGTTGCAGATTCAGAGTAATTTATATGGAAGAATAGGGAAGGCAATCCATAATTTTGAACAAACTTTACCGGAATATCAGTCTGATTTAGCCAAAAGTATTTTTAAAGATCCCTATCATTTTGACTTTCTGATGCTTTCTGAAAAAGTAAAAGAACTTGAAATAGAAAAGCTTCTGACCCATAAAATTACTGACTTTTTATTGGAATTGGGAAAAGGTTTTGCTTTTGTAGGCAGACAATATCCGGTTGAAGTTGATGATACGGACTACAAAATAGATTTGCTTTTTTATCATACGGTACTACACGCTTACGTTGTGATTGAGCTCAAAGCAGGAGAATTTTTACCCGAATATATTTCAAAGCTTAATTTTTACATCAGTGCCATTGATGACAAGCTTAAAACCCCAACCGATGAACCTACTATCGGATTATTACTTTGTGCATCAAAAAGTAATGTAAAAGTAGAATATGCTATGCGGGGTATGGATAAACCATTAGGAGTTGCCACCTACCAATTGGAACAATTAGTAAAAGAAAATATTGAGCAGCTTGACCAAAACGGTAATGAAGAACAATAAAAAATTAAAAACTTCTCACAAAAACCTTTAAAAACAGATCTCGATAAGAAATTGTTTTTTTTAATGATTGTTTTGCTGTAATATTTTTTAATTTTTACACATCATTTTGTGAGATTAATTTTTATCAAAATCCAAAGTCCCATCCCCAGTTAATCGATCTATTCACTCCCCAGGTTCCTATTTTTACTCCTTTTTCATACTCAAAAATAAAAATCAGAAGTAAGATTATTACTGCCATTATTACGAAAATATAAAGCTTATTTTTTTTCATCTTTATTTTTGGTAATCTAATAGTAAACTTACACACAATTCTTTCGATTCCGTATTTTCTCTATGCCAAATAACATCAGTGACAACCAAATAATCTTCCGGTTCTTTAAGTTCTTCATGGGGGAAGAAATCTGCCGTAAATAATTTTTCTCCGATTCTTGGAAGAAATGGGTAATTCCAATTTACAGATTTTCTAAAATAATCAATACATAGAAGTACAATCATAGATTTAATTTTTATTGGGTTTGGGATTTTCCAAAAGGTTTTGAATTTAGGTTGGTTTCGAACTACAAAGTTTCAAGTTTTTACACAAGCCCATCGACGTAAACCTAGTACCAGGCATTCGCTATTTTATTCTCGAGGCTATTTCATCGAATTTTTCAAGCAACAGTAGTTTATAAAGTTCTTTAACTTCTTTCCAATCTATAGCATGGTACTTAGTTTCTTGTCCTCCGAAAATTACAGAAAGTGACAGGTCTTTACTTACTTCAATTACATTTTCATCATCTGTTATAACTGAGACCCAAAATGCCCCATGCTCGTCATCCATTAGCTGAATGTCTGATATAGCTTTTACTATATCTGCTTCATCAATATTGTCTTTTTGAAATCCGCTTGCGTATTGTATATAGTTTTCTGCCATTGCATTAATATTTTGATTCCAAAATCAGTTTATGTAGTGTATTTGTCGATTTACAAATCCATATAGAGTAAATAGCTTCACCTTGAAGATGTAATAAGACTAAATTAAGTTTAATGTGCTTTACAATAATTGCTGGATTAAATCTATCACTATTTAATATCTATCTTTAGTCGCTGTCTTCTTATTTTTCAGATCGGTAATTTTCCATAAATCATAATTCAGTTTATACATGATCTTAAATGTTTCACAAAATTTTTTAACACTTTGACTAAAGTCTTCATTAAAAGGGGCAATAATTTTAAATTCTCCTACACTACCTGGTTGATAGCTTGAATGTGTTTCAGTAAAATCAAATATATATTTACGCATAATTCTATAAATCATACTCTTGTTTGTTTTGAAAAGTTCTGGAAATTCATTTCTTCTCTCATCTCTGATAAATTCATATTCTTCATATTCAAAATCCTTAAAATCAGAGAGTGCTAATAACAACTTCCAGTATTTGTCATCCATGTAACGCAAGTTTTCACTATAATGTAAATTCATTGATAGATATAATCCCTTATCGTTAATCCCTAATTTATAACCACAATTTGTATTGATTGACGTAATGATTAATTCGGGACCATAAAGAAACTCATAGAATTTATCATAATCCCATTCGTCTTTAAAATTCCCATAAGATAAACATTCTTCAAAAATTTGGGCAAGAGCATTAACACAATCCAATGTTTTTGAATAATGCGCCTCTGTATTCGCAATCCTTTGTTCAGCGTGATATGATTCCAAATAGTTGTTGATTGGTTCGATCAATGAATCAAAATTCTTCTTTTGCTTCTTCATTTGCTATAATCTCTATGGTTTTGTCTTTTTTGAGACTCATTCTCCATATAATTCTTTTATACATAAAACTGATAGTAAAACATTTGCCTTTCGAAGTCTTTTAAAACAATATTCTAAAATATCATCAAAAAATGTGAAGAACATAAACAGTTATAAATAGAAGTGTCCTTCATTCCCGGCAATCATAAGAATTTCCTGCGTATGAACCGTCAGTAGTTGTATAAAGCGATTTTCAGCAGTCTCAACCAGATTACCGTTTTCAAGATAGCCAAATTTATGCTCATCTTCCCTGCCAAATACGTACACGTACTGTTTTGCTGTATCAAAATAGTCATTTGAAATGCGTGGCTCAGTGCTAACAGCTATGTTAAAGATAAAGCCCTTTGCCTCTTGGGTATCCACATTAGAGATCTGAATATCATCAGGTGCAGAGACAATCATTACCTTGATCTTATATTCAATGCCCTCTACGATATCTGTGTATTCAAATGATTTGTTGGTAAACTCAGCCATACTATTTTTATTTAAATCTAAAATACAACTAATTTCCAAAATATCTCTCTTGCAGGGATTATTACTTACTTAGGGTAAAATATACTTATTGATGAAGTGAACCTGCGTAAAAATTACCCATTGTTTTTTCTAACCTGAGTAAATTTTACCCACCTTATTGCAAGACCTGCATAAAAAAGTATCAGGTACATTCTGATCTTAAATAATTACGATTATAGCTGAACCTGCGTAAAAATTACCCATGCTTTCTTTTAACCTGCGTAAATTTTACCCACCTTATTGCAAGACCTGCATAAAAAAGCATCAGGTAAATGCTGATCTTAAATGAGTACATATTAAAGCTGAACCTGCGTAAAAATTACCCATGTTTTTTCCTAACCTGCGTAAATTTTATCCACCTAATTGCAGGACTTGGGCAAAATAGTCTTAGGTACATGCTGAACCTCAAATGATTACAGGTTAAAGCTAAACCTGCGTAAAAATTACCCATGTTTTATTCTAACCTGAGTAAATTTTACCCATCTTATTGCAAGACACTGTATAAAAATGTATCAGGTTAGCTTCTTACCCTGAGTGAAATAGATACAGGTTAGTGTATTCTCCGCACTTCGATTTTTGCCATATTTTTTCTTTCAACAGCAAAAACCATATAAATAAAATCAATGTTTTGATTACTAATGATTTATGGTTTATTGTGGACGCTTTTCAGAACTCTGAAAAAAGTGGGCGACTTTACATAGCAAGATGTGTCTTTGTATATACAAACTTTTCAAGTTGTATCTCCAAAGACGATCTTGCCTTTTTTTGCAAAAAGGAGAAAAAACAGCGGAACTTGTTTTTTTGTTTTGGGGAAAATCAGGAGCAATATTCCAAAATAGCCCAGTATATTCTTTTTTAATCCTCACATATTCCAGATAAGCCCAGCACGTTCTTATTTAGCCCACGCCCTATGAATACTATTGTTTTCACGATTTTTATGCCCCAATTTTGCAGAAGAAATTTTAATCAGAAAGCAAAATGAAAACACAGATTTATTTTTCTGTTATTTATCAGAGAGGAAATATTAACCCTTACTTGCCAAGAAGCGCAGAGCTGTTTAAATCGGATAAAGCTTCACTAAAGTTATTTTACCATAGGATAAATTGAAAATGGAAAGAGGAAAAGAAGACTTGATTATTATAAGAATTCAAAAATCCAGAAAAGACAACTGGAAGAAAATCTGCTCAGAAAAGCAAATCTCCCTGACGAGTCTAATTATCCATTCGGTAGAAAACAGGATTTTGGATGATGAGAGGCGGAAAGTTTTGAATTTCATTGAAGAGCAGGACAACATTTTTGTAAAGATAGAAACGAACATCAATCAGGTAGCCCGGTATGTCAATACAATGAAAGCCATAACCTCTTCGGAAGTAGGCTATTTCAACAGGCAGTTAAGTCAAATTATTGAGTTAAAAAAAGAACAGAATAGCATTTTTAAAAAGATCTATTCCATGATTGGAAAATAAAACAAACAGCAAATTTAATGATATGCAGAAATTAATATGCAGTCTCGCAGGATTATTTTTCCTTCTTGCAGCTGGAAATATTCAGGGTCAGGTCGGTGTTAATACCACCAGCCCCGCAGCAACCCTTGATGTTATCGGCAATACGGATAAAAGCAAAGCGTTGGATGGCATTATTGCTCCAAGAGTGAAAGGAAGTGAGTTGGCTTCCTATACGTACACAGCTTTGCAAAAAGGGGCATTGGTCTATGTGACCGAAGCAGCACCGGTACTTTCTGGTCAGGTTGCCCATATCAAAAGTCCTAATACCTATTACTATTTCGACGGTTCGGCATGGGAGCCGCTTTATGGGAGCTTATATGATGTAGTTGAAAGAGGAAACTTTGCCCCGAGATATATTTCGTTTACTGGAAGCTCCATCACAAAGCAAGGTACAACAGATGCTGCCTTAGGAATGAATCCGCAGACCTATTCGATGTATTTTGGAAATATGAACCAGATGCACACGGGAACGTATAATCTTTCTTACGGATACGGAGCCCTGCAGAAGCTCTCCACTGCTTCAGGGAATGTCGCCTTTGGAAGCTACAGTTTGAATGGAGTAACAACCGGAGCATACAATACCTTTGTCGGCCATATTTCAGGATATGATCTTTCCAATGCCGGAAAAATTATTACGGGAAATGTGAACGTAGGACTTGGAAATGCAACCCTGGCAAAACTGACTTCCGGATATAAGAATATAGCAATAGGCCAGTCGGCCCTGAACAGTTTGAATACCGGAAGCTATAATACCATTATAGGTCAGTCTTCGGGGCAGTTTATTACGACGGAAAGCAAAAATGTAATGCTCGGGGCGCAGGCCGGAGGCTATGTCCGGGGAGAAAACAATGTATTTATCGGAACAGGAGCCGGGCACAGCAATACGGTAAATAGTGTAGAAACAGTAAACAACAGGCTGGTCATACACAGCAATGCAAGCCTGGTTCCGTCCGAAGCTATCGGAACAGAGAACGCCGTTGACCTGAGCGCTTCCTGGACCAATGGCTTGATCATCGGGGACTTTGCCGAACGATGGCTAAAATTCAATGGGACACTGAATCTTAATCCCACCTATCATATGGTACCGCAATCAGATACTTCTTATATCCTGAAAGTCGTTGCAAAACCGGACGGAAAACTGGGATTAATTAACGACAATGTGGCTGCCTTCATATCCATTCTCGAGACAGCAACCCCGGCACAAAAAATACAGATCAAGCAAATTTTAGGCATATAAAATAAGTGGAAGAAACCTTAAAGTATAATCCGTAAGTAGGCGGCTAATATAACCATAAAATTGATCGTAAAAATTATGGAACCTGCGGGTTCCGGCTTTCCCGGAGTACAGTATAATGATAAAAAGGTAGAGAAGGGGAGTGGAGAACTGATGCTGATGAAAAATTTTCCTTCCATCGTTAATGAAAACAGCAGTCAGCAGGAGGTCCGGGAATATTTAAGATCCATCTCAAATATTGAAAGGGTAAAAAAGCCGCAGTTCCACGCCGCGATTTCCACGAAGTTCCGGGAACATACCAAAGAAGAGCTTACCAATATCGCAGAAAATTTTATGGATGAGCTGGGGTACGGAAAGCAGCCTTTTATTGTGGTGTTCCATAATGATACGGAAAATAACCATACACACATTGTTTCAACCCGTGTCAGTAAACAGACCGGAAAGAAAATTAATGACAGTTATGAAAAGCTTAAGGCACAGCAGGCATTAAGCCGTACCATGGAAAAGCTGTATGGACTAAGTATACAGGAGCAAATAGAAAAATTACTGGGTTACCGATACAATTCTATTAAACAACTTGAACTGCTTTTAGAAAGAGACGGATTCCGGCTTTCTCCCAATAGGAATGATGAGGGTGCTTTAGATATACTAAAAAACGGAGTCTGGGAAAAAACCATTAACGCCGCCGAGCTCAACTTCAGCAGTCAAAAAAAAGATTCCAGGGCATGGCAGTTAAGGGCGATTCTCTTAAAATACAAAGAACTGCACTCTTGCAAGGTATTCAGGATCGAAGACCACAGGGCTCAGGAAGGTGTATTACCTGAAGAAAAGCACAACGAGAACTGGAAGCCGAAAATTGAATTTGAGAGTGAGCTTCAGAAAAAATTGAGGGATGTTTTCGGGATTGATGTTGTATTCCATACTTCTGACAAAGTAAAAACTGCTGTAGAACTCAAACCTTTCGGATATACCTTGATTGACCATAAGACAGGATCAGTGTATAAAGGAAGTGAGATTATGAAAATGAATGAATTGTTTGAGTTCACTTACGATACCATAGACAAAAGGCTTTTTGAAAGCTTAAAAGATTATAACATAGCAGATGAGGCTGCTAAGCAGGTTTTACAAGATCATTTGAAACGCCAGAATCCTGACCATGTGCCAAAAGATTTTATGCTTTTTGAAACTAAAAAAAGGAAGAATAAAGAAATATTTGGCTTAGTGAGGAATGAGGTAAAGCAATATCTCAGAACACATAACGCAAAAGATGTTCACATTATAAAGCCCGAAGACGGTAAATTTTATGTGATCCACTCAAAATTACACTACGTAGGGGAACTTGAGCAGCTGATCGGCGAAAAAGATTATCAAAGATTCCTGAATCCGGGTGACAACCAACAGCAGGTTTCAGTAAACCAGAGTGAAAAGCTTTCAAAAGAGCTGAACAGAAGCATCAATGATTTGATTTTTCAATTCAGCAGATCCTCAGGAGGATCAGGAAAAGACCCCGGAGAAGAGGAGCGTAAGAAAAGAAGAAAAAAGAGAAAATAGAGGCAGTGGTTATCAGTTGATCGCCCATAAAAATCAACCAACACCTTTAAAACCGATAAGCATTAACCAACAGCTAACAATCAAACTATGATTATCACTTTTGCCACCCAGAAGGGCGGAGCGGGAAAGACCACTCTTGCCATTGCCTTTGCCAATTACCTTTGTGAGGTTTCCGAGAGGAAAATCAAGGCGTATGATTTTGACTTTCAGAAATCTTTTTTCAACAAATGGAAAGAGGACGAAAATTCAGAGCTGCCTAGGCTTTATGAAGTGGAGCTCATTGGAGACGATGAAGAAGAACAGCCTTTTGCCGATCTGGAAAAAATTATAGGCCTTAAGGAAAGCGAAGATATATACCTGTTTGATTTGGCAGGCACGCTGGACCAAAAATACAGTGACCTACTCATTTACAGTGATTTTATCATCATCCCTTTCGAATACTCCGATGTATCGGTAAAATCGACCCTGGTATTCAAAAACCTGCTGGGCCTACTCGAAAGTGAAGCAGAGCGGATCTTCATCCGTTCCAAATATGACAAAGGCTATAAATATCTCAATCAAAGGGAGATGGATATCGAGATCTCAAAATACGGAACCCTGATTGTAAGCCCTGTATACAAAAGGAATTGTTTACAAAGCATTAATACGAGGAAGCTTACCTACGAGCAGCGATACGCTATAAAAAAGCCATTCAATGAAATCATTGAACAAATCAGTGAAGCATTACAAATCACCCTGTAAGGCTGATTCCAAAGAAAAAACAAAATAAAAAATATGATAAAGTATTCACTCATCCTGTTAGCAGCTTATTTCCTGTATTATGCCGGAAATATCCTGTACGACCTTTTTTTAAAAAAAGAAAAGATCACTCACGTCGATCTGACTGAAGAATTTTCAATAGGCGGTTTTGCACAAACTGATGCTGAACCTCCAAGCCGGATTGGTATTGAAGATGTTGAAAACCTCAGTACCCCCAAATCCTTTTTAAAAAAGGATCTTGAATTCCAAAAACCATCTTCTACCGACCAGCAGCCGGATCTGGAAGAGATGAGAAAGCGATTTGAAGCGGAGCAGGATATTGACGATATGCCCGCACCAGTGAACGATACCAAAACAGCACCAGCAGAAAAGAGCCCATCCGATAACACAAGTCATCTTCAGGATATGCCCAACAAAGCAGAAGAGCATTCCAAATGGGAAAAGACTAAGCCTAAAAAATCCCATTGGAAAGAACTCCTGAATTTATCGGAGACCACCGTGCAGATGGTGGCTAACTACGATGGCCAAAAGGTCTACCACTCCGTCATCTAAGCAGTAAGAAACCCTTCAAATTGACCAAATATCATCCTATCAACTGATACGGATAGCATACCTCTTATGCCAATTTCTAAGCACAAAATTTAATTCTAAACCAATAATTAATCATTATGAACAACAATGTAAAACGCCATGTGGCAGTAAAAAAGATATTGACTGCCTGTATGATTCTCCTTGCTGTCACTCCCATATTTGCCCAGGGCGGAGCAACAGCCATCTCTAATGCAGCCAATGACATTAAGGACTACTGGGATCCCATCAAGCTGATTCTGAAAGCCGTGGGCGGATTGGTCGGCTTTATCGGAGGTCTTCGAGTGTATAACAAATGGACTAATGGAGATCAGGATGTTAACAAAGAAATCCTGGGCTATGGAGGAGCCATGATCTTTCTGATTGTCGTTCCGGAATTCGTAACCTCATTCTTTGCGTAAGCTATGGGATTCTACCTCTACAAGGGGCTCAAAAAACCCCTTGTATTCTTCGGACTCAAGGGAAAATATATTTTCTATGCAGTGGGTGTTATCGGAGCCGGAGTCGTAGCCGCACTCATCTTATCCAGGTTCGGATTACTGGGTTCCTTACTGGGCCTTGTAGCCACCGGAGGCGGTGTTTACCTCATTTTCAAAAGACAGGATACCCGTGGCCTTTATGATAAGACTAAAAACTTCGGTCAGATTTTCATATTTCCTAAAAGGTTGGACAATAAAAAATTTTTACAGCATGGCAACAACAAAAAAACAAGCATTTAACATTCCTTTCATCGGGTATGATTATGGAAAAGATCACCATTGGGATTTTGATGTTCTTTTCGGGCAGTATGGAAACCCCATCATTGGCATCAGAATCAGGAATATGGTGGAACAATATTCGGCAGATCCGGACAATTATCTGAACTTCCATACGGTGTTGAACCAGGTCGTATCTATCATCGGAGAAGGGAGAGTTGTTCAGAAGCTTGATATTTTCTCAAAAAAGAAATATTCAGCCGAACCTTCCAAGGAGTTCCTCCAACAGAAATATTCCGAGCATTTTGACGGCAGGCTTTTTAAGACCATTGAAACCGTCTTGCTGTTTACGGATATTATTCATGATAAAAATAAAAAAACAGGCCGGTCAGCGACCGGTGGCAATATAACAGAAAAAAGTTATAAAGAACTCCGGGACAAATGCCAGAAGGTGTTTATGCTGTTGAGGCAAAGTGACTGTGAACCGGAGTTCTTATTTGAGAAAGATTTTGAGTATTATATTTCCGGAGCATTATCCATGCAGTTTTCGGGTACCCCGGTTTTTGACAATATCAGAAGTACCAATGAATACCTGCAAATCGGAAACCGATTCGTTAAAAATATTTCCTATGTCGATGTGGAAAACATTGACCTGCCCTCTGAAATAGAACCTTATTCCATACTGGGAGGAAACGGAGCTGCCGCAGAAACGGCAGTGGATAATTTTACCTTTATTAATGAACTGGAAGATTATGAAACCATTATCTACAACCAGGTCATTACCATTCCCCATCAGGCACAGCAGCAAAGGGAACTGGATAAAAAGAAGAAAAAGCACGAAGGAGCAGCGAACAATTCGCCTTCCAATGCCATTATTGCCGAAGAAATCCAGAGCCTTCTCCATCATATTGCCATAGAAGGCCAGCTTATTGTTAATGCCCATTTTTCCCTACTATTTTCAACAAATACGCTGGAAGAAATGGAAGGGACACAGTCCCTGATTGAAAATAAGCTGTTTACCAAGGGGATTATTGTCTCCAGGAATGCCTACAACCAGCTGGAGCTTTTCCGGGCTGCTTTACCGGGCAATGCCACGGAACTCAGGGAGTATGATTTATTTATGACCACAAGCGAAGCGGCGCTTTGTTTTTTTTTTAAAGAAAGCTACCCCGTGAATGAAGAAAGTAGTTTCTACCTCAGATTTACCGACCGGCAGGGCGTTCCCCTAAAAGTTGACCCCTCGGATTTACCGATGAAAACCGGAAGAATTAATAACCGTAACAAGTTTGTGCTGGGTCCCAGCGGTTCAGGCAAGAGCTTTTTAATGAATAATATCGTGGAACAGTACCTCACCTACAATTACGACGTGGTTATCGTGGATACCGGAGATTCCTACTCGGGAACCTGCCAGTATAAAGGTGGAAGATACATCCAGTATACGGAAGAAAAACCCATTACGATGAATCCTTTCCTGATGGATAAAAAAGAATTTAATATTGAAAAAATAGAGTTTTTGACCAACCTGATCTTTTTGATCTGGCAAGGTCCTGATGCGACGATGTCCTCAGCACAAAAATCCATATTGGATAATGTCCTGATGTCGTATTATCACGGGTATTTTAATTCTGGAACGAAGTGGTACGAAAATAAAACCTCGGAAGAGCTCATTCTTTATTTAAGCAAATATAATATTCATGAAGAAGACGTCTATGCAGCATACGAAGAACAGTTCAGAGGACAACATACCTATTATGATATTCTGGGAATTGCTTTCGATGCCGGCTTTGATGAAGTGAAAGAAGCCTTTAGAAAACTCGCTATTGAATACCATCCGGATAAAAATCTGAATAATCCTGATTATGACAGCGAGAAATTCTATACAATCTATGAGGCTTATGAAACCCTGAGTGATCAGGAAAAACGCAAAGCCTATAATGAGACTCAGCTGATTCTCATTCAGGCTAATGAAATCATGCAGCAGCCCAAAAATGCTGAAGAATGGAATGAGTCGTTCAGGAAAGTCATCATCAAAAAAATTAAGGAGCTGGAAGAAAAGCTTGTTATAAAAGAACTTTCCTTCAACGGGTTCTATGAGTACTGTGACAAATTCCTCCCTATTTATCTGGGTAATAAAAAGCATAAAATCACGGAAAGGGAATTTAACCTAAGAACATTCCTGTTCGTACTGAAGGATTTTTACAAAGGCGGAAGATACGGGACCACCCTCAATGAAAGTGCAGACAATACGCTGTTTAGCGAACCTTTTATCGTCTTCGAGATTGATAATGTGAAAGATAATCCAAAACTTTTCCCCATTGTAACACTTATCATTATGGATACGTTCATCCAGAAGATGAGACTGAGGAAAGATCGTCGAAAAGCCCTAATTGTGGAAGAGGCGTGGAAGGCGATTGCGAGTAAGCTGATGGGTGGATACCTATTGTATCTGTACAAAACGGTACGGAAATTCTGGGGCGAGGCGGTGGTAGTTACCCAGGAACTGGATGATATCATCGGAAATGCCGTCGTAAAAGACAGCATCATTAACAATTCCGATACGTTTATTCTGCTGGATCAGACCAAATTCAAAGACAATTTTGATCGGATAGCGTCTCTATTATCTCTGAATAAAGTAGAACAGAACAAGATTTTCACGATCAACAATCTCAACAATAAATTCGGGCGAAGCCGCTTTAAGGAGTTTTATCTCAAACGAGGTTCTAAAGGAGAAGTATACGGCAACGAAGTGGCCCTTGAGCAATATCTGACCTATACCACAGAAAAGCCTGAAAAGTCGGCCATTGAATACTACGTTGAGCAGTACGGAAACTACGATAAAGCCTTAGAAATTTTTGTAGAACAGGTGAAAAGCTTCGGGGATGATATGGGAAGCATGGTTTCCTTAGTGAACCTCTATCAGAAGCCTTTGGATTCAAAAGTCCTTGCATTCTACCACGGATTTAAGAACCGGAAGGCAAACCAGGGTAAAAATATTTTCAAAATCATTACCCAGGAATTGGAAGATTATAACATCAGCCTTTCGGAATTAATTAACAGACAAACCCATGCATATGAAAACGTTTAGTTTATTTTTTTTAGGATTTGGAAGTTTAGTATATGCCCAAAATACCTACATAGACCCTACCGTAACGGCAGCAATGATCCTGTATTCGGAAAACCTGAAAGCCAAGCAGAATGAAGTCATCGATGAAACTTCCAAGCTGAAAGATGCGCAGACCTGGGTAGGAACCCAGATGGTAGCCGCCAATGATATCCAGAATAAAATACTCAAAGGTTTGAAAGAAGTTTCAGGAACCCTGCAAAACGGAATTCAGGTAAAGGAAATTTATACGGAACTCAATAAATGCTACGGGTATTCTTCTGATGTCGCTCAGTTAGCTTCTGCTCATCCCCAATATGCCATTTTCGGGGTTAAAGCCTCGCAAAAAACCTATGAGCAAAGCCTGAAAATCGTAACGGATCTATCAGATATCCTGGCCTCAGGAGAGCTGAACCTCGCTACGGCAGGAGACCGCTATAAGATACTGCATAATATCTCGGGAAACGTAAAAAATCTAAAGCTGTGGCTGTTGGCTATTAAGCTGCGATTGGAAAAAGCCAACAGACTGGGATTCTGGAACTCTATTAATCCCTTTGCGGGCTACATCAATACCGACAAAGCCATTGTTGAAGACATTATGAACCGGTACAAACGGAATTTTTAAAATCAAATAATGAAAAAGAAATTTTTTTTAAGCGTATTCATTCCGATGGTTTACATCATAATCACTTCTTCCGGAGGCAGCTCTACGCCCGCCTGGCAGAAAGAAAATGTTTCCTTTCCGATGATGGACCTGGAAATAAATGCTACGATGAAAGAACATGACAGGCAAAAGGAAATGCGGCAAAACCAGACGCTGAATGCCGGTATTGAAACGGTCAATAAAAACGAATGGAACAGCTTTAAGGATAAGGTTGTTAAAATACAGGACAGATTAAGGATTGTTTCATTTGCCTTGCAGGCGGTTCCAACAGGAGTGGCGATGAGCAGGGAGATTGGTAAGATCACTCAAAACCAGGCTGCCATTATTGATGAAATCAGCACCGCACCTTACTCCATTGCAGCGGTCCTGCCTTCCGGAGTACAGTATGTAGATGATTTACAAATGGTACTCCGCTTAATCACCGGAATTATCCTCTCTTACGGAGCGATCAATCAAATGGAAAAATCGGAACGCAAGATTTTATTGGACTATGCACTGGGTGAAGTCAAAACCCTGAGCAGGAATTCAACCCATATGCTACTCAAGATACGGGACATTAAAGCCAAAGTACTGCGTAATAAAAGAGCTTTCCAGTATTACGTCAACAGGGATAAACAAGTGGTGGAGAATATTATGAAGAACATTAAATCATTTTAAAAATGAAATCGAAGATTCTGCATAGCCAATACATTTCACATATACCATAATAAAAAAAATAAGGATATGAACAAAAAAATACTAACCCTCGGAATTGTACTGCTTTCTACGATTTGCATAAAAAGCCAGCAGATCGTGATCAATGACAAGCTGCTGTCCCAGATTACCGTTAATCATGGCGTTCGATTAGGGAGTGAGCAGGCTTTTTTAGACTCTTATGAAAAGCAAAATGAGCTGTATAACGAGATCAAAAATAAAACGGCCCAGGTGATTGCCATTCAGGAATATATCTACCAGCAGCTTAAAAATGTTAATTCGGCCCTTACGCAAGGTAAAAAGCTTATCTACCTCTATCAGTATTTAGGAAAAATCGTAAGCAACTCCCAAACCATGCTGGATTTATCCATGCAACATCCGGAATATGCCGTACTGGTTTCAAAGTATTATACGGCCATAGGACAGCAGGCAATAAAGCTCCAACAGGAGGTCACGCAGGATATCCTGAATGAAAACAAAGATTTTCTGATGGATGCTATGGATCGGGAAATGCTCATTGAAAAGGTACTGACAAGGGTCAGGAATATCAACGGCAATATTCTCTATATCATTTTACGGCTACAGAACGCCAAGAAGATCCCCTATCTCTATCAGGTCCCTGTACTTAGGAATTACATCAATATCGACAGAGCCATTGTCAGTGACATTATTCAGAAATACAAATACATTTTTAATTAAAACAATGGAAAATTTACTTATAAAATTAATCAGGCTGCACTTATTGCTTGTAGTCACCGCCGTATCCGCACAATTAAGTGTAAAACGGCTCAATGACCCTGCTATTGTCGCGCAGCACAAGCGGATGGTTTTTGAAAGCTGGGGAGACTGGCGACCTTACCCCAAATATTTTCTGGGCGTTCAGACCAATTTCGCCTATGCCACGGTATGGGGAATGTGGGCACCCAAAATCAATAGGGATTATAAAGACGGAGACGACATTAGGCCCCTGAAACCTACAGGAGTACAGAACCAGCGATTTGCAGAAGTGAAATATGAAGAGGAAGAAGCCGAAAAAATAAAGGCTGCTTCCGATACCATCTATAAAAGGAGTGTCCAGGACTTCGCCCATTGGACTTCTGCTACCGTAGATGCCGATCCGTTTTGGCTTTTGTATTACAAACGGATGCTCAAACCCATTACTGAATTTCCTGATACCCCGCAGAATTTTATGGAATGGAGGCTCAAAGACCAGGAGACCTATGAAACACTTAATAGTATAGGGACCCTAAAAAGGCTTCAGCAGGAGCTGGATATGATCAAGGAAAAATATTCGATGTCCCGGTCTATGGATATGCCAAGGGGAAAGCGCTTTCTGATGTACCATGAAACCCTTTTGCGTTGGAGAAAATTTGCTCAGGAATTAAGGAAACATAATAACAAAACGACCCTTCTTCTGGATTATAAAAATATCCTGAAAAATCATTCTTCATATGCTTTGCCTACAGCCTGGAGTCCGTCGTCGGACGGGCAGGTCGTTCAAAATATTATGAATCAATACAAACACCGATATTAAAATGAATAAAGCAGTAACCTTATGCTGTTGCCTTCTGGCTCTTTTATTGCCGGTAATGGGCTTTGCCCAGACCGATGGTGATTACAGCAATTTACTTCAGTTCCTGAAAGGCGACGGAGCTTTTGAGAAATGGTTCATGGAGGTATTTACCAAGCTGGACACCAGTATTCAGGATAATGCCAGTGATGCCGCATTGGTGGGAAAAGCCATTGGCGGATTAGGGGCTTTGATGTACCTCGGATACATGGGATGGCAGATGGCTGCCGGAGACCGGGAGTGGGAGATTACCCCGATGTTGAAACCAATTCTGATCGGATTCACGCTGATCTACTGGACGGGATTTGTCAATCTGATACAGGCTCCCTTTGAAGCTATCGCAGAGCCGGGAATCAGCATTTTCAGTGATATAGAGTCTGAGGTAAATGATCTTCGGGTGCAGCGCTTTAAAAAACAACAGCAATTGCTCGATGCCATCATCAAGCTCAAAGCAGATGAAGATGCCAAGCAGGAGGTCATTGAGAATACCGGAAAAGATGCCGATGATTCGTGGTTTGATATCAGCGAGGGACTGGATAAACTCATCCAGCCCATCAAGGAGTGGCAGATCAGGATGCAGTTCCAGATGCAAAAATTAGTGGCTGAAGTGATTGAGTTTATCTGCCTTTCCATTTTGAGAATTTGTGTCTACCTGATTTTCTTTATTCAGAAGATCTGGGCGTACATCCTTATTATATTAGGCCCGATTGCGGTGGGTATGGCTCTTGTTCCGGGATTTGAAAGTTCCCTGTACAACTGGGTTTCCAAATTTATTAACATCAATCTCTACACCTTTGTGGCTTATACCATCATCAACATTGGGCAGCAGCTGATCGCTTCCGGCTATATGATGGAAATAGAAAGATATGATACCCTTTTAACGAATGGAACAGTTACCAATTTGGATGCCCTACTGGTCTATGTCAGTAATTCGGGAATGATTTATAACCAACTTTTTACGTGCGTAGCTTATATCGTCACCGGAATCGGGGTTTTGATGACCCCTACGATTGCAGATACCATTGTGTCAGCAGGAGGAGCCGGAGCCATGACCAAAATGAAAAGTGCCATAGGCAAAATGGCGGGCAGTGCTAAAACTGCTGTTCTGGCTGTTAAAACCGGAGGTGCTTCTGTGGCTGCAACAGCTGCCAAGTCTGCTGCGGCAGGTTCTGCATCGGGGAGAGTTCAGCAGGCAATGAAAAACGGGAAATAGGATTTCCTGCCATTTTAATTCAAAATCTTAATAAAAATGCTTATCAAAAATATAGAACAAAGAATCAAGGTGAATAAGATAGTTTCACTTTCAGCCATTGCCTTTGCCGTTTTTATTGTCATTGCGGGATTTTTCTTCGCCTATAAAATGATTGAAGATTCCAGAAAATCCATTTATATCCTGGATAATGGTGTCCCGGTTTTGGCCAAGCAGATGGATGTTTTACTCAACAGGCCCGTTGAATACAAAGCCCAGATTGAACTCTTTCATCGGTTATTTTTCACATTGGCGCCTGACGATACCTATATCAAGGATAATATCCAGAAATCATTGTATCTCATCGATGACAGCGGAAAGAAAGAATATACCAACCTTAGGGAAAAAGGCTTTTATAACCAGATCATTGCTTCAAGTTCGATGGTAAGCATTCATACCGATTCGGTTAAGCTTGATATGGAACAAAAGAAATTCGCCTTTTTCGGAAAACAGATGATTACAAGAAAATCATCCGTAATTACCAGAAAGCTTATCACTGAAGGTTTCTTTGAGGATATTATCCGAAGTCCCAATAACCCGCATGGAGTGATCCTTAAAAACTGGCGCATCCTTGATAATGAAGAAATTTCAAACCAAACCAAAAATTCGTACTAACAATGAATACTTCATTCAAACAAGTCGGACAGAAATGCCTGCAATGGATTGTCCATCACCCTAAAAAGTTTTTTGCCTATTCGATGATTTTTTTGTCAGTGTCATTCATAGGTTCTCTGATCCAGGGAATTTTCTTTCCCAGCGAGACAGTATTTACCATTAAACCACCTGTCCTTTATTCCAAAAGCCAGAAGGAACAGACCCCTACTGTAAACAACGAAAAAGAGATGAAAAAGATTGTGGAAGAGCTTAAAATTTTAAAAGTGAAAAGAGACCGAAAACAATTACAGAAAGGGGACAGCCTGAGGATTGAATATTTGTTTAACCAATTTCAAAAATTAAAAACTCAATGAAAAAACTCGATTTCAAACAGAAGAAATACATCCTGCCCCTTTTGGCACTGCCGTTTCTGCTGCTTTTTATCTATGTAGGAACCCAATTCGCCAAAGAAAAACAGCCCAAAGAGAAGCCCAAAGAACTCTCCATTTCCCTTGGTGAGTCGCAGGATTCGATTATGAGTAAGAATGATGCCTATGACGCATTTTTCAAAAAAGAAGATAACAGAACGATGCTCGAGGGGCTGGGCAAAGAAAAGGACAGCCTGCTCAGCTACGAAGACCAGCTGTCATTAGCGCAGAAAAGAAAAATAGATTCGCTCAAAGCGGTGTCCGGAAGACAAAACGGGTATCAGTCGAAAGGAAATTTATCTTCTTACTATAATCCGAAACAACAACAAAATGACGACCGGGATTACAAACGGTCTTCAGAAATTATCCGGATGCTGAACGATAAATCTTATGGCAAACCGGAAAGTGACTATGCTTCAGAGCCTTCAAAAGCAACTCCTCACACTCCTCAACAAAACCCTGATCCGGTCAAATACCTGAAACAGCAGATGCTGGTGATGGATTCTTTGGAAAAAGCAAGAGACCCGGAATACCAAAGTAAACTGGCAGCTGAGGAAAAGCTGAAAATGAGTAAGGAAAAAATGGAAGAATTTCTGAATTCTACCTTCAATGTCAGTAAATCCGGTATCAATAGCGAGTTCAATGCTTTCTACAAAGAAAAGGAAAACAGCTTTATCAAAGCGGTCATTGATGAAAACAACAAAGGGTATTTGGGAAGCCGGATTCGGTTCAGGTTACTGGAAGACATATATGTGGGGAACAAAAAGCTCAGTAAAGGGTCTTTACTCTATGGGCAGATTTCAGGATTTGCGATGCAAAGGGTTAATCTCAGTATCGTATCCGTATTCACTAAAGGAGAAATTTATCCGGTCAACTTATCGGTTTACGATGTCGATGGAAGCAAAGGGCTCTATGTTCCGGAGAGTATTTTCCGGGATATGATCCGGGAAATGGGAAGCAATTCCGTACAGGGAACACAGATGGATATGGGCGGACAGGGATTTTTTACCAGTATTGGCTCTAAACTGTTTACATCCACTTCCAAGTCCATTGCTAACCTGATTAAAACCAACAAAGCCAAATTGAAATACAACTCTTATGTATTTCTGATTGACGAAAAACAACTGAAAGATTCACAAAACCAACAAAAAAAATAAAAAAATGAAAGCCATATTGTACACATTACTGATTTTCATAACACAGCTTTTTACGGCGCAAACAGCAACCAAAGAACAGCTCATTTCGGATTTACCGGAACTAGAAATTACTGAAGGAATCAGCCTTCATATTATTTCTCCGGAACCTATCCAGTATGTGGATCTGTCCACTAAGCAACTCACGGGAGACTTACCTTCAAGCCAGATTGCACGGATTAAAATTGTAGAAAGAGATTCGGTAACCAAGACACAAGAATCAGGATATGGACCCCAAGAAAAATGGAAGCCGAACCTCGGCATTATCACGGTGGTGGGGCAGTCTTTTATTGCACAGTACAAAGCTGTTTACAGAAATTCTGAAAACCTGAATACCATTACTAATATTCATATTCAGCCGGAGGAAATGCAGCCCATAGAATTTGATAAAATGGCTTTCTCCAATCTTGAGCTGAGAAAATTTGCGATGGACATTATTCAGAAAAAATCAGAAAAAAATCCGATTCGGGAAGAGAAAAACCTGGGGCTCAGTGTTCAGCTCAATAATGTCTATGTCATCAGTGACTATATATTCCTGGATATGACCTTTAAAAACAATTCCAACTTAAGTTATGATATAGAAGCTTTGAAATTCTCCGTAGAAGATAAAAAGATCCATAAGGCGACCAACAATCAGAGTGTTGAAATAACTCCAGTGTTTCAGCTGAACCCTCAAAAGCATTTCAGGAAGAATTTCAGGAATATTTATGTGTTCAAAAAATTCACTTTCCCGAATTCTAAGGTGATGATGATCCGCCTGATCGAAGAACAGCTCTCAGGAAGAACCATCGAAATGAAGATCAACTACTCTGATATCCTTAAAGCCGATACATTTTAAATAATTGATACTATGGACAATTTTATAACTATCGCAATTATAGTATATGGACTAATGCTAATTGCAACTGTATACTGCTGTGTTGGTCTCATCATTTTTGGAAAAAAATGGAACCAATATGCAAAGGATTATGAGCAATTATTAATCCTTAAAAATGAGTTTGAGAAAATGTCTGAAGAGGAAAGTTACTCCTGTATGATCGATAGGGTTAAAAAAAGAGGATATGAAGTTATTGACCAATTGAATGTGTTGAAGGCTGATCTTGTTAAAATACTGGAACATCATGAAAAATTGCAACGGCAGAAGCAGCATGATAACCAGGCTGAGAAGGAGCCATCACTGGACAATTTTTTTGAACACTATTCCTAATGCAAGAACAACAACATCAGATCAGGATTTACGGCTTCCTTCAGAAGGCGGTATATGCCGTTGTGGCGTTGGATTGTGCTTCACTATTTTATCTGCATGCCAATATTCCGGTGGTTTCCAACTTATTGAAGAATTTTTCCAGAATGAGCTTCATTTATCCTCCTGTCAATGCTAAACTGGCGACACTACTATTGATAGGATTAGTGGCTGTAGGAACAAAAGCTAAGAAAAAGAAAGACCTTCATATCGCTATGGAAATAGTAGTTCCTATGGTATTGGGACTCCTGATGATGTTTTCCTCTCTGGTTTGGGAGCGTGAAGCCGGAAATCCTTCACTTCCTAAAATATTTCCCGGAATGAGTCTTTACCAGGTGGTGTATGCTTTTTTATCGTTTTTGGGAGCGGTTGTTCTTCAAATGGGAGCTGACAGCATCTCTAAGCTGATGCAGCAGAAAATGGGAAAAGACCGATGGAATGTCGAGGAAGAATCTTTTGACCAGAACCAGGAATTAGTAGAATCCGACATGATGATTAATATTCCTTATTTATTCCGGTATAAAGGGAAAAGCAATAAAGGCTGGATGAATATTAATCCTTTCCGGGGGACGATGGTGATTGGTGTGCCAGGTTCCGGTAAATCTTTTGGAGTGATCAATCCCGCGATCAGGCAGATGATAGCTAAAGGATTTTGTCTGATAATTTACGATTTTAAGTTTCCCGACCTGGCGCAGATCGCTTATTACCACTATTTATTCAAAAAAAGTAAGGAATCAGGTTATAATTACAATTTTTATGTTATTAACCTCAATGAAGTTGAGAAATCCAAAAGGGTGAACCCGTTCGCCAAAAAATATGTGCAGACATTAGCAGAAGCACAGGAAATGGCTGAGGCTATGGTGTCTTCTTTACAAAAAGGCAGTACCAGTTCCGGAGGTGGGGCTGACCAGTTCTTCACCCAATCAGCGATCAATTTCCTTTCATCCTGCATTTATTTTTTTGCAACCCACGAAAACGGAAAGTACTCGGATCTGCCTCACATCCTTTCCTTTATGAACCGAAGCTACAAGGAAATTTTTGATACCCTTTTTGGACACGAAGAATTGTATTCTTTATTATCGCCTTTTAAATCCGCCTATGATAACAAAGCTTTTGACCAATTGGAAGGGCAGGTAGGAACATTGAAAATATTCCTTTCCAGACTGGCTACCAAAGAAAGCTTTTGGGTGTTTTCGGGAGATGAAGTGGAACTCAAAATAACAGACAGGAACAATCCTTCCATTGTTATTTTAGCGTCAGACCCGGGAACTCAGGACATCAACTCTGCTTTGTATTCTTCGGTGCTTAACAGGACTTTAAGACTGATCAACTCCAAAGGTAATCTTCCGGGAGGTATTATTGCTGATGAATTTCCTACGATTTACATCCATAAAATTGATAATGTCGTTGCTACGGCAAGAAGCAACAGGGTTGCTGTAATGCTAGGGCTTCAGGAGCTTCCACAGCTTCGCCAGTTTTATAAGAAAGAAGTTGCAGATACCATTTCTGCCATTGTCGGAAATATCCTGTCCGGCTCTGCAAGGGATAAGAATACCTTGGATTGGCTCGAAAAATTATTTGGAAAAATAAAGCAGAAGTCGTATTCCCAATCCATCTCCCAGCAAGGTACGACCACCAGTATCAATGAGAAAATGGACCATATGATTCCAGCCGGAAAAATTGCAGCACTTAAAACCGGAGAAATGGTGGGGATGATCGCCCAGGGAGAAGAAAATGATACCGAAGAATACAAAACCTCTGCTGTGAACGGTAAAATAAACCTGGATATGAAAAGTATTAAAAAAGAGGAAGCAGAACTTCCGTCCATGCCTTCCTATTACTCCTTTGTGGATAGGGCAGGAGTTAACCGCAAAGAAGAAGTCCTAATGACCAACTTCAGGAAAATCAATAAGGAAGTTGAATTAATTGTCAGAGAATCAGTAAAAGCATAATCATATGAAGAGTAAAATAATTAGCAACCGAATTTACAAGATGGTGGTCTTCATGCTTCTGTTGGTAAACAGTTTTACGTTTGCCCAATTCAATACCATAATGCCTGCACAGCCTCAAAAGCCCCAAAGTCAATCCCATGTTGAATTTACAAAAGAAGAGAAACCTATTGATCCCAAAAATGGGAAAAATTTCTGGAAAAAAATATTCAATACGACAACAAGGTCGGATTTAAAAAATGAATTGGATTCTTTAAAAATACTGTTAAAAAAGTACAAGCATACCAATAATTCTGGAAAAGAGAGCTTTCAAAAAATTAAAGATTCTTTGCTATTGGCCACCAAGCGTAGAGCCGAACAACAAATGGATCTTTTAGAAAATCAAAGTTCCCCGGCTTTATATGACTTTGTGGAGGAGCCTAAAGAATCTTTATCAAAAGTTGTAATGCCTTTGGCGGGTAAGATGGCGATCACTTCTTCTTACGGGACACGGGTTCATCCCATTTCCGGAAACCGGAAAATGCACAATGGTATTGACCTGAAAGCATATTATGAAAATGTATATGCAGTCATGGACGGAGTCGTAACGGCAGTGGGGCGGTCAGCGACCGGAGGCAATTATATCAAGATCCTCCACTATGGCCGATTTGAGACAAGCTACCTGCATCTTTCAGAGATTTATTATCGGACCGGAGAGTTCGTGAAAGCCGGATTTATCTTGGGAAGAAGCGGGAATACCGGGAATTCTACAGGGCCTCACCTGCATTTTTCGGTGAAAGAATTCGGACAAAGCATTAACCCTACTCATTTTTTAAATGATTTAATAAAAGCCACTCATCTCATGGCAACCTATCATAATACTGAGACAGCAACATACAACCCCTACTAAATACATTAACAATGAAAAACAGCAATTTACCCACAGACGAACTGAAAAAATATGGAATTATTGGTGAAGACCATACATTTTCCAAAAAACTAAGCGCAGAAGATATTCAGAGATTCCTACAGGGATACACCATTGTCGCTGACAACGATAAGAACAGGGCAACCTTTCAGCTCACGGATAATAATACCAGGCTGAAGGTTATCTTCCTGGAAAGAGACAAAAGCATCTCGGAAATTCTTAAAAACAGTGAAACGAGAATCGAATACTCCGATATAAAGAAATTCTCAAATAAATTGCCACCGGAGGTTTCGGCGATAGAAAAGAAAGCTTTTATTTTCGATCAGGACACCGGCAAAGTAGCCGAGTTTGATTTCATCAGGCATACCACGGAGTTGACTGCTATTATTGCTGATCTAAGAGATGCAACTGAAACCGGGCGATATAAAATAGAATTGCAAAAACTGAAAAATTTCCTTCAGGATAAAATTGACCAATATCCCGAGATCGCTAAAGAAATTACCAATGATCTGAATATTATCTCCAAAGAGATAAGTACAGTTGATGGAGTTCTTGCCAGGCAGCATAATGATTCTCAAAAACAAGAGAAATCTGATATCAGGTTGAATGTAAACGACCCGGATCTTTATCAAGATGTCAACCAGATGAGAGAAGAAGAGGAGCAGGAGCAAGAAGAAAAGCGAAGGTTTAGAAGATAGTCCTATGGATGCCTCTGATAAACTATTTCAGAATATATAAAATCTCAAAATAAAATTTTAAAATGGATTTATTTGAAGATTATGAGCTTCTTCCGGAAGAATTGAAAGCAGTCTGTGATAAATGGCAGCAAAAATCAGCATACTGGGGGCTTGATTATAATGATTGTGAGATTTTTCAGAAAGAATGCGAAGCTATTGGCTATACGTTTGATTACGGACTGGATGCAGAACCATTTGATTTGCGACCCATCAATTTAGGGCAACAATTACAAGACCATATTACGAACAATCAAAATCCAGGCATTATGCGAACAACAAATGATCTAAGCTGGTATGATAAGAATATTACTCCTCTAACCCGGGCTTATAAAGATTTTGTAAAAGAAAAAGAAAATACATCACCTGAACATTTTTTTCAGGATGGTGAGAGAGTCTTTACGGTGAGAGAAATCAAGTTTTTAGAGATTCTTGGGTATAAAAATTCTAAAAATGACATGAATGTTTCTTATCCTGAAAGTAGAGAATCAGTACCCAGTGAAGAAAAAATAAAAAATATCAGGAATGAACTTGTTAAAGATAATCTGAGTTTTTATCCCGGTACTCGAAATGTTATACAAGAGAATTTAGGTAGTGTAGAGAACAGAGAATCGAAGCTTGATGAACTCAAGGATATGCTTACTCAATATTATGAAAATGAGCAGGAAAGTATGTTTGATTTTACCCATCCGAAATCTATTAAGACGTTGGAGCTGGCATTATTTCTTCAAAATGCAGATGAACAGTTAAGAAAGGAAGTTCTGACATACATTTTTACAGAACGACCACTACAGCCTGATTTTTACGACTTCAGAGATGAGTCTTATGATAGGGGAGAATCTTCTTATGAGAAAGCAAAGGAATCCTATAAGCTAAAGATAGAAAAATATAATCTTTTTTTAGAAAATGCATATTTAGTTTTTGACAGGTACAATTTTGATATTCATATGATCCATGATTCCAATGTCGAAAGAAGACCGGATGCATTCAAAGCCTTACTGTATGACCTTTCTAATCGGTTTTCTGCTGAAACTAAAGCAACAATTAAAGCCATTAATACAGATCAGTCAGTAATTCATGCTAATAATGATAGGAAAATGTATGAAATAACATCGTCCCTTCAAATGGAAAAAAATAATCCCCATGTGGAAACTACCATCGAAGGGTATAGCAGCAGTGAATTAATGAATCTGTCAGATGGCGAATTAGAAAATCTATTAAAGCTAAAGAAAGACCAGTATAAAATAGAACAAGTGAACGATGATATCATTGCTATGTCTTTTATTGATAGTGAAATAAAAAGACTTCTGGCCCTGATTCATCATAAATCAATTAATAACAATCAAAATCCCAACATTATGGAAACAACAAAAGAATTCGATCAGGTTCAATACCTAAAAGACCAGTTAAAATACCTTGGTTTTGGAGAAGCAGAAGAACTTCACAAAGACCTGGAAAAAGGTATTGAGTCTAGCAAACAGCAGTTTGAAATCAAGACATACTCCGACAAAGCATTGCCCGGAAATACCGTAGATTTTATTTTAAAATTCAACAAAAGCGAAAAAGGAGGTGTTTTCTTTAATTCCTACCAGGCAACGTTGAAAAATGAAAAAAATGAAAGCTTTTCCCACAATTTTTATGTGAGTAAAGAAAGCACCTTTACTGCTAAAGAGGCTGTTAATCTTCTGGAAGGACGTTCTGTGAAAATAGAATTTCACAATCCGAAAACAGACCAGTTGGAGCCTGCTTTTGTCAAGCTCGACTTTAAAGAGCCTAAAACAGAAAAAGGAAATTATAATTTCCAGAATTTTTATAAAAACTATGGTATTGATACCGCTGAAATTGTAGAAAAGTCCAATCTGGTCTTTGATAAGCCTGAATATAAGGAGAATACGATAAAATCTTTGGAAAAAGGCAACGTGGTTAAGGTGAAGTTTGAATTGGATGAAGGGGTTATAGAGGGAAAAGCGGTTCTTAATCCCCAGTACAAAAATCTGAACCTGTATGATCAGGATATGAACAGGATCAATACCAACAAGCCTTTACAGGGTTTGGAAGATGAGAGAGAACATGATAAAGCCAATGTAAGAGAGCAAAGCATCAAACGATAAAATTTCCTACCTATTATCTGAAAGCGGTAAGTCTGATGATGATTTGCCGCTTTTTTAAAATCTACCCATATGAAAATAAGTTTAATACTGCCATACTTGCTTTTTCTTTTCACTATCAGTTCCTGTCACAAAGAAATCAAATCCGAGAAAGGCGGAATTGATTTGATTTCCAATGTCTATTTTAATGCGTCCAAGGGGCTGGACAACATGCAGAGTTTTCATGTATCGAAAATAAATTATTCTCAGGATCAGCTTATAGAATATGTTCCTGACCTTTCATTTCCTGAAATTAACAGACAGGTGTATTATATCAGGGATTCACTCTGTTATCCCATTGACCTCATGGAGCGTAATCTCATCTTTTCTGATCTTTCCAGGAAACAACAGCCTTTTCTGGTTTGGAAAAAGAAAGAAGGAGCTGTGTTTTCAAAAGAATGGATTCCCAACTACAGGAACAGAAGAAATCTGCCAGACACGGTTTTATTCCATAAGAAATACAAACGTTTTGAGATTAATTCTCCCTGGACGTACACAAGATTTTATATCTATCCGACAGACACTATTTTACCTTATTCGCTGTACAGACATGCCGAAAAGGATTATCATGGACGGTTGGAACGTATTGATTCTTACAATAAAAAAGAGGACGTTTTTGTAACGCTTCAATTACTGCCCAGAAAAAACTGGGATGATACTGCGAAAGAACTTTTTGAATTTAATCATTTTGAAAAAAAACGGGAAAGTGAATGAAAATCAGCTAGCATATAATATCGATGATATTTCCGTAATAGAAGGGAATAAAAATGAACTGATTGTTTTTAACAGCAGTAAGGACAGGCATTCATTCCTGGAACTGCTGAAATTAAATAATCAGAATAATAACAGAACCCTTGTTGCCATTCATTCCGGTGCAAATACCAAAAAGTTTATTAACAGGTATCAGAACTATGAGGGGAAAATATTCCTTTGCCTGGATGGAGATCGGACAGGAAATATGATGACCCTGAAAATCCTTAATGAATTAAACGGGAAAAATATAAAGGACATTCGTCCCTTATATGGAATCTCAGAAAACGGTAATCAAAGCCTAAGTGAGTATTTAGAAAACAAACTAGATCTTCAAAATAAAAATACTATTTTAGTCGAACCAAAAAATTCAGAAGATGCAAACCTTAATAATAAACGAAACGGAATTCCCAACACTCAGTACGTGGGATCCGAACTTTCTGAACGAAATTCTGGAAAGCCTCTCCAAAGCAGCCAATCCGAGCAAAACGGAAATCACCCGGGAGGACAAGCTATGGGCAGCCACCATGCTGGAAATGGATTTGAAGGCACAAAGCGGAACGATTCTGGAAACAGAGGAACAAGAGAAAGATCCAATGACAGAGCACAACCGCAGAATGATGAAGAAAATGAAGGAAGAAAACATTCCGTGGGCGGAATCGTATCCGGGAGAACTTTATCCAATAGATCAGGATTAGATTTATCCAATAAAAATAATGAGGATTTAGATATTCTCATTTCAAAGTATAGAGGTCAGAAGCTGACCAACGAGCAAGTTGCAGAAGTGGTTTCCGCAGCTTGCTTTGTTTCGGGGAATCACAAAATTTCTCTAAATGAAAATCTTAGCCCTACTGATGAACTGAAAGATATTTGTAGGCAGTTCAAAAGCGGTGGAACAGCGAAAGAAGGCAGAGGGATTTTAGATGAATACTACACCGATTCAAGGATTGTGGATGCCGTCCGCAATTTAATCAAAGACCGATTTAAAAGCCGTCAGGAAATTTCAATATTGGAACCCAGTGTAGGAACAGGAAACTTTCTCCATGCTGCAAAAGATTTGGGTATAAAAACCAGTATTACGGCTTTTGAAATCAACGAAACCACAGCCAGAATAGCAAAAATCCTTCATCCCGAAGCTGATATCCATCTTCGTTCCTTTGAAACGGAATTTATTGATGAGAAAGGTGGCAAAAAAGGATTTTCCGAAAAATATGATCTGGTTATTGGTAACCCACCTTACGGAGAACATCGGGGATTATATAAAGGTTTGGGTGAAGAGCCGAAAATCTCAAAATATGAAGATTATTTTGTCAAACGTTCTTTAGATTCCTTAAAACCCGGTGGCATTTTGGCGATGGTACTGCCTTCGGGCTGGCTCAACCGTCAAAACCAATTGAACAATGCCGAATTAATGAAGGGATACCGCTTGCCCAGCGGTGCTTTTGCCGGAACTGCCATTGGTACGGATATTATTATTCTAAGAAAAGACCCTCAGAAAATTTCCACAGATATTTCCAGCTATTTTGAAATTAATCCGGAAAAAATTCTGGGTGAAACCCGGCAGAAAACCAATCGGTTTGGACGTCAGGAAAACTATATTCACGGAAATTTAGAGGATGCTTTAATAAGAATTGACCAGCTGAGAGGCAAAAAAGAAACCGAAAGAATCGGGAATCTTTTTGAAGATTTATTCCTGGAAGCTGAAGAAGAACCTAAAATCATCTTAAAAAATAATGAAACGGAGACCCACCAGGAGGGTATTGTAGATTCTGAGCCTGGTGAGATAAATCTTACTGAAGTCCAGGAAAAGGTTGAACAGGTACTTTCATCACTTAATTCTGTAAAATTCAAATCTCCGGCCGTTATAAAGGAGATTGAGAAGTATGCTAAGATTCAATCCCAAATTGCCAGCGAGCCAAAGAAATTCGATCAAAGCCTAATTGATGAAATCCTCCAAAAAGCGAAGAAAATTATTCAGTCTCAAAATGAAAAAACTACAGAGTATAGAATTCAGACCAAACCGGAGCTTAAAAAAGGAGTTCTAAAGTATCAATTCCTCAAATCCGATGATATTGTAAATACATCACTTCAAAACAGCTCTGAGCTTTCAAACGAACAGGTCGAAGCTTTCAGGGAGACCTCATATGACGGAACTTTACATAATCGAGGAAAGCACTATCAATTTGCCAACTATATAGACGGAAAATGGGTACATGATTTTTACTATGCCGAAGGGAATATTTGTGCAAAGTTGGAACAATTGGAAAGAGACTTTGCAGATAAATATGCTATTGGGGGAACGGAAAATCAATACGAAAAGCAAAAATTCTTATTAGAAAGCGTTTTACCCAAGCCTAAATCCCTTGATGAAATTTATATCAGCCCTAACCATGAATTCATTCATCAGTTTAATTTAGGGACTATTGAAAGGTTACGATATAATTCAATTACAAAAAGCACAGAGCCGGTCATTGAAAATTATACATTAGCAGAGAAATTTAAGGATTTTGTAAGCAGTTTACCCAGCGATGCCTTTGCGGGGTCATCGTCATGGGAAGTCCGAGGCTTTGTGGATAATGAAACCGTTACGGGAAGCGATAAAGAAAGAAATGCTCTCGTCCGTGAAAGGAGAAAAGCTGCTGCTAACGATTTGTTTTATAAATTTTTGAGAGAAGAGTTATCGGATGAACTAAGACAGCGTTTCGTAAATGACTTTAACAGAAACTATAATAATATCCATGTTCCTGATTATTCCAAGTTTCCGCTGTTCTCTAAAATTCATCTTAATTTCAAAGGAAGAGAACTAAAACTAACGGAAGTTCAGAAAGCTGGAATCGGAAGACAAACCACAAAAGGAGTTGGATTATTAGCTCACGAGGTTGGTTTTGGGAAAACTTTATCCGGAATCTTATCTATGCACGAAGCTATGGAGCGTGGAAATGCAAAAAGACCTTTAATTGTTATTCCCAACGAGAGTATTCTCAAACAATGGGTGGAAACAATTTTTGAAACCATTCCTCATGCGAAAGTGAATATACTGGGAAACCTGGGTAAAGACTATGATCTCTCAAAGTTTGATAATAAGGACGGAGAGATTACCATAGTTACCTATGAAGGCTTTAATAATATCGGTTTTTCTGAAAATATTACCCAGGAGCTGGCTTCCCGATTTTCTTACATTTCAGAAAGTGAACTAAAAAGTGTTAATTCCATTAGCGAAAGGGATTTTCAGAAAGAACTGGAGAAAGAAAAAGAACTGGAGGGAAAAATGAAACGTGGTAAAATCTATGATTGGGAAGATTTTGGCTTTGACCATCTTACTTATGATGAAGTCCATAATGCCAATCATATCGTAGGGAAGGTTAGAGTAGAAGACCGTAGATTTGCTTCGGATTTCAGGAGCCAAAACCAGCAGACCTCAAAACTGGGAATCAATACCTGGATGGCGGCGCAATACATTCAGGATAAGAATGATGGCAGGAATGTTACACTGCTTTCTGCTACCCCTTTTACAAACAAGCCTTTGGAGTATTATTCCATTTTATCCCTGATCGCTAATAAACGCTTGGAAGAGTCCGGTTACTTCAATGTCAATACATTTTTTGAAACCTTTATGGAGGCAGATAATGATATGGAAATTGATGCTAAAGGTGATGTGAAATTCAAAGCGAATGTCCGTAGGTTTAAGAATAATTCTTTGTTTCAGCAGCTGCTTTCTGAATTCATTGACATCAAAGGAGAAGAAGACAACCCAGAATTGAAGCGTCCCAACAAAATCAATAAAGAATACAAGATTGAACAGAATGACCTGACGAAAGAGCAATATGATTTGCTTAATGAAAGCTTTAGTGAAACGGAGAAAGGAGCGATTCTTACCCATATCCTTAATGCAAGGTTGATTGCCATTTCTCCGTATTTGTCACCTTATTATGATGGAGAAGAGCCTTCTCTGCAGGAATTTATAGAGAACTCTCCGAAGCTAAGGCAGATGATGGAGCTGATCCGGCAGAATAAAAAAGACATTCCGGATTCAGGACAGATTATTTATTCAGAACTAGCAGTTGCAGAATTTCCTAAATTGAAAGAATATCTTGTACAGAAAATTGGTTATAAACCTGAAGAGATTGGAATCATTACCGGAGCAACAAGTAAACCTAACAGGTTAAAAATCCAGGATGATTTTAATTCTGGGAAGATTAAAATTATTATAGGCAGCGAAGCCATTCAGGAAGGAATGAACCTTCAGGAAAACACAACCGATCTTTATCTGCTTTCTTTACCGTATAATTTTACTTCTTTACGACAGGTGGAAGGAAGAATATGGAGACAAGGGAATAAAAATGAAAATGTGCGAGTCAATTTTATGCTAACCAATGACAGTATTGATGTCTTTATGCTTCAAAAATTGCAGGCTAAACAGGCACGATATTTAGAAGCCATGAAAAAAGGGGCGGATGTATTGGATGTTTCGGATATCAGTACCCAGGAGCTCAAGACATCAATCATTACCAATCCGGAAACAAGGGCTAATATTGAGATTGAACTGATGAAAAAACGGATTGAAAGTGAGAAAAACAAACACCTTGCGGATAGTGCCTTTGTATTAAGGAAATACGAGGATTTTATCAAAGTTCAGGAGGGAGTGACCAAAGCAGAGTATAGTTATAACAGGATTTTAGGGTATTCTAAAGAAGAAGGAGAGGACTCAGAATATTGGAAAAACCAGCTTCCGTCGTATCAAAAAACGATTGATCTCGCAAAAGATGAGGTTCAAAAAGCAATCCAGAATTTAGCTGAAAAAGGAGTGAATGTTACAGAAATTGAGAAGCAAACAAGGGCTACAGAGGATAAAATAGCGGAGCTGGATAAAAAACTGGAAGAGCTTCCGGAGATAAAAGATAATTTAATTACTCAATATACGGAGGAAAAAGCAAAGCAACTCAAAATGAATGAGCTTATAAATTATGTAAAAGAAAGAGCAGATGAAAATTTAATTCTGCATAATGCTTTACTGAAAGTAAATACTGCTGATTATATGGCGATTAAAAATTCTGTCGACGTAATACTATTACCGAGAGAAAGCATAAATCTGGAAAATGTATCGACTGTGGGAAGAAAAAGATAGTGTTAAATATGTAGAGATTCTTTCACTTCATCTTTTTTCAGGTAATTAAGTTTCCTTGTTTCCAAAATCAATATAAAACAATTTACCAGCTAACGACCTTTTGGAGTTTCTTTCACAATAGCATTTCTAATTCTGATATTAGTTTATTCAGCTTTTTACCCGAGGCACAGGTGTGAATTAGGAGGAATAGTTGTTTGCTAATTGGATGAAAAAAAAGAAGAAAGGCGGTAGAAAAATTTAAAGTACTTTTCTCTCTAAAAGTTTGTTTAATCTATTTTTGTTCACTATTTTTGAATGTTCATTCCTGCTGAACGCTTAATTTTATTGAACAAGAAAATGTATAGAGATAATGATTTTGTTTATGAAGCTGTTGCTTCATTAGAAGAAATAACAGGCCTTCCTATTGCCATTGAAAGTTTTAGGGAAGGCTATGATGTAGTGCTTCAAATCAATGAACAAACATTTTATTGTATTGCAAAGAAAAATGCAAAAAATGCAAATTATGGAATCATTATGTCTAGTTTGAAAGAAATTAATCATGCAAAAAGCAATGTAGTCATTGCTGACTACTTAACTAAAAAAACAGCATTAGAGCTTAAAGAAAATAACATCAATTACTTAGATGCTTCCGGAAATGCTTTTTTAAAAGCTAACAACTTCTTTATATATATAGAAGGTAAGAAAGGAAAAATAAATAAAAAAACTAATCAAACCCGAGCATTTCAAGAAGCGGGATTAAAACTACTACTACTACTTGTCTCTAATCCTGAAACACTACAATTTTCCTATAGAGAATTGGCAGAAAAAACAGGGATTGCTTTAGGATCTGTAAGTAATATTTTAAAAGAATTAGAAGAAAGCCACTACTTGTTAAAAACAAGAAACAAAAGAGTTCTAAAAAATCAGGATGAAATAATTGAGCGATGGGTAATAGCATATAATGAGCTTTTAAAGCCTCGCACTTTTAAAAGAAAAATGCGGGCTTTAGGAAATGAGTTTAATACAAATAATATTATAAATAATAATATGAAACTCTATTGCGGAGGCGAGCCTGGTGGTGAACTTTTAACCGGACATTTAAAACCAAAGGATTATATTATATATACAGACGAAGAGATAAGCAAAGTTGCAAAAGATTTGAAACTTGTTCCGGACGAAGCAGGAAACATTGAATTGTATAGCAGATTCTGGACAGATAGTCTTTATTTAAAAAATGAAAATGCTGCTCCTCCTTTGGTTGTATATGCAGATTTATTAGGAACCGGTAATAATAGAAATATAGAAACGGCTAAAATTATTCTAGAGAATGGATTATAACATATCAAGTGAAAAACTGGAGCATCCATTATTAAAAAAATTGTTGACAGAATTAATCCCTGTATTTCAAAAATTGGAAATCAAATTTTTCGTCATCGGAGCAACTGCAAGGGATATCATTATGGAACTTCACGGAGAAAGATCTGGTAGAAGAACTCAAGACATAGATATTGCCATAGCTGTGGATAAATGGGAGGAATTCAAAACTATTGAATACGAAATAACGCAACTGCCTGATTTTAAAAAAGATCCAAAACAGCAACAACGGTTTTTATATCTAAATGATTTTCAATTAGATATAGTTCCGTATGGTGGGATTACAACTGCTGAAGACAAAATATTCTGGCCGCCTGACCAGTCTTTTGCAATGACCGTATTGGGTTTTGAAGAAGCAGAAAAGGATTTGGTCAGGGTTAAGATAGATGACACATTGGAGATTGATATTGTTTCATTGGCAGGAATTTTTATTTTGAAATTGGTTGCTTGGAAAGACAGGCATCATAAAGGTAATAAAGACGCGGATGATATGGGATTTATTCTATTGAACTATCTCAATATTCACGAAGAAAGAGCCGCAGCGGAGTATTACGAAGAAGTGTATGATATAAAAAATTTTACTATAACAAAAGCTGGAGCAGCTCTATTAGGTATAGATATCAATATGCTCTTATCTGACAATGAAGATAACAAAGCAAAATTAAAAGCGATTATGGAGAAAGAAATAAATGCAAAAGAAGACAGTATTTTATTCAATCAAATACTAGAAACAAATCATATCAAATTTGAAGACATACTATGTTGCTTTCAAATTCTTAACCAGAAAATAAAATAATGGGAATCAATAATACAATAGAACAAATATTAGAAGACAATCAAGTGATGTGTATTCTTACGGAAAAACCGAGAAAAGCAACATCACAGGAAAATAACCTACAGTCCATAATCCGTATGCTTAACGAAGAGTATGGTTTTGATCTGACCGATATGGAACGGGATTTTAATATTATTTATACCGATCCGGATACCGGAAAAAATAAAAAACAAAAGATTGAACTCGTTATTTTTGAAAAAGGGAAATCACACGAACAAGATCAAATTATCCGAATTGCTATTGTACAGGACGAAAAGATAAAGGAAAACGACAAGAAAAAAGGCGTAACTATTACGTTGGAGAATGCTTTGGCTGCCGCTGATAATTGTGAATTCGGATTATGGACAAACGGCACGGATATCAAGTATTTACAAAAAGAAGATGACGAGATAGGTTTTGATTATACTTTTACCGATTTATCTGATTTCCCGGGATTGGGCGAAACCCTAGATGATTTAAACCGTGGAGACCGTTCGCATAGCCGTAAGCCTGCAAACGATTCGTTAATCAAAGTTTTTAAGCGTTCGCACGATTATATTTATGGAAATGAAGGTCGGAAGAAAGATGCGTTTTGGCAATTGCTCTATCTTATTTTCTGTAAATTGTATGATGAGAAAAGACGTTTTATGCCTCAGCCAGACGGTATTTCTTATCGTCGTTATTTTTGGGTGGGTGTAAAAGAACAAAATACTGTTGAAGGTAGAAAAGCCGTTGCAGAAAGAATTAAGAAAATTTTTGAAGAATTAAAAACAGAAGGCACTTTTTCGGATGTATTTGATGGGAATGAAGCAATAGAATTAACCGACAAAGGAATTGCATTTATTGCAGGGGAATTGGCAAAATACTCCTTCCTTGATGCTTCTGTAGATGTAAAAGGTTTAGCTTATGAAACCATTGTAAGTAATACCCTGAAACAAGAAGCTGGTCAGTTTTTCACACCTCGCAACATCATCAAAGCGATGGTAGAAATGATGAATCCAAATGAAAATACACGAGTGTTGGATCCTGCCTGCGGTTCGGGAGGTTTTTTGGTCATGGTATTGGATCATGTTCGCAAACAAATAGCAGAAAAACTATATCCAGAAATTACGGATGAAGTATTACTTGCTGCAAAATATAACACCTACGAAGTAAACGAAAGAGTTCGCGAATATGCAGAAAACAGCATATTCGGTTTTGATTTTGATCCGGATTTAAAGAAAGCGGCTCGAATGAATATGGTAATGGCAGGTGACGGACACGCTAATATTTTTCACGTCAATTCTTTGGCTTATCCTAACTGGGAGCATCCTACAGAAATTGAGAAAATTGAAAAAGCAATCAATCGGAGTTTAAAGGCAATGAAAGATAATGAGGGTATTTACGGTAATAGTGCCAGAGGGAAATTTGACATCATATTTACCAATCCTCCATTTGGAGCAAAAGTAAAGGTCGATGAAGATATTGCGATTCATTATGAATTATCCAAATATTCTAATGCCCCAGAAGTGTTGTTTATAGAAGCCTGTTACAATTTTTTGAAAGAAGACGGAAAAATGGCTATCGTATTGCCAGATGGTATTTTAGGTAATCCCAATACCTTGCCTGTTAGAGAATGGATATTAGATAAGTTCAAAATATTAGCTTCGGTAGATTTAGCTGTGGAGGCATTTCTCCCACAAGTTGGCGTACAAGCCTCTCTTTTGTTCTTACAAAAGAAATCTGCCAATGAAAGAAATATTGCCCACGAAGGAGAAGAAGATTATGACGTATTTATGGCAATAGCCGAAAAGTTAGGAAAAGACCGAAGAGGTAATCCAATCTATTTACGAGATGAAGATGGAGCTGAAATTATTTTCCCGGTGGAGAATAAATATGTAGCCTATCGACCGGAAGATGGGAAGCCAATTGTAAAAACTCGTGTTGAAAAACAACGGCTGTTGGATGATGATTTGCCTAAAATTTCAAAAGCATATTTAGAATTTTTAAAATAGATAAAATGGAAGTAAGTCAGGTAAAATCCAGAATAATTATAGGTAACTCTCATATTCTTAAACCAAGCTATCATATGAATTATGGTAAGATAAGAATAGAGAAAGCAATCTATAATGAATTTCCTTTTGATAGTTTAGGAAATGTGTCTGCTTCTGTTTTTACGGGAGGTATATTCAAAAGAATGTTTGTTGATGATACAAAATATGGATATCCATATATTTCTGCGCAACATATGATGAATACAAACCCTCTTGATGTAGCGAAGATAATTTCTAAGAAATATACACCAAGACAGGAAGAAATGAGTCTGAAAGAAGGTCAGATTTTGGTGAGTTGTGCTGGAACAGTAGGTAATGTGAGACTTATAACAAAAGATTTAGAAGGCGTAATAGGTTCTCAAGATATTATTCGAGTAAATCCAGATGATACAAAATTACCTTATGGCTATCTATATGCTTATTTAGCTTCAAAAACAGCCTACAATTATATGCAATCATATATTTACGGTTCCGTTGTTCCCCGAATTGAGCCTAATACATTATCTAGGTTACCTATTCCTATCTTATCAGAAGAAAAACAACAGCAAATTCATCAGCTTATAGTGGAGGCATCTGAATTAAGAGTTGAAGCGAATAGATTGTTGAATAAAGTTGAAGCCTTTTTAAAGAAAAGCCTTGATTTGCCGAATTTAGAAAAAGAGGATTACGAGTATTTCGGTAATCATGCTATTGGAAGAGATGTTTCAACTTTTGTTAGAAAGGCCAAAGAAATTACTTCTATTTCTATCAATGCATTTAACTATTCAAAGAGAATTGAGAAAATTATTAATACAATTCAAAAAAAGAAATATTTGAATTTAGAGAATTGCTTAAATCAAAATAAATTCTTTTCCACAGGTTCATTTAGGCGTTTAGAAACAAACTCCATAAATGGGATCAAACTACTTAATCAGTCTGATATTTTTGATATTCACAAGAAAGGGAAAGTATTATCTCGCCATTTTGTGGGAAATGTCAAGTTGGTTGAATATGGAGAAGTTCTAATAGCAGGAGTTGGAACTTTGGGAGAAGGAGAGACTTTTTGTAGAGCAATTTTTGCAAACGAAGAATTAGAGAGCCAATTAATTTCAGGAGAATTTATAAGAATGAAAACTAATGAAGAAATTCCTTCAGGATACTTGTTTGCTTGGCTTAATTCTGATTACGGCTTCCGATTGATTAGATCAACGCAAACTGGCACAAAACTTTGCAGACCAATCCCAAACCTATTGGCAAAAATACCTGTCCCGCTAATGGATATAGATCAAATGAATTATATAGACAAGAATGTTCGTAAAGCTCACACAGACTTTTACGAAGCTATTGTCAAAGAAAACCAAGCCATTGCTTTAATAGAAAAAGAAATTGACCTATGGCAAGTATCATAAAACCGCCTTATTTCGAATCGGTCGTTAATGCCGGGGAAAAGAGATTGCTAGATTATCTGGAGATACATCTTCCGGATAATTACTATTTAATCCCAAATGTGGAGATTGCTTCTACCAATCCCAAAAATAATCGTATCCAATACTGGGAATACGATTTACTTGTGGTAGCTCCGCATGGTATTTACAATATTGAAAACAAAGATTGGAAAGGGCGTATTGAAGGAGATGACCATTATTGGTATCTGAATGATAGACAAATGCCTAATCCGCTAAAAACAGGTAGGCAAAAAACAGCGATATTAGCATCCAAACTTAAAGAAGCCAACTTTGCTTGGGGAAAAGCGTGGATTCAAAATATGCTTACCTTTTCTTTTGACAATACTTATCCTCCTATTATTTCCCACGAAGCACAAAAGCTTACCTTTGGATTAAACAAGAAATTGACTCATTTTATTACCGATCCGTACAGCATTGGCAAATCAGAAGATGATATTGCTGACATTCAACAAGAAATAATGCAATTCTTAATCGGTCAGCAATCCAAGAAATCTCCAGAACAAAAAAGAGAAATTGAAGGTTATGAAGTGTTGGAAATCATTCAGCAGGAACCAAATTTTACGGAATATTTGGTAAAACCAAAAGGTGTTACTTCGGTACGTCGTAGAATTAAAGAATATGCTTTGCAGGTAAGCGGTTTATCTGCCGAAGAACTGAAGAAACGGGAAGATAAAATCAAGAACCAATATCACGCACTCAATAAGTTAAAAGCGAAACCATTTATCCTGAATGTAGAGTTTCGCATCGACGAGGTCAATCATCTCTTCTATGAAATTTCTGATTTTTTGGAAGAAAACTCCTTACGTTCAGAAGCTCGTGTCAAAACCTTTACATTCAAAGAAAAGATTGATATCATTAACAATGTAATTGTGGCATTAAAAGAAGCCCATAAAGAGAGTATTTTTCATAGAGATATCAATCCGGATAATATTTATTTGAGTAGTGGTTATGCTTATCTGGGTAATTTTGGTAAATCTTATTTCATTGATCACAGTGAAGAAGGATATACCGTTATGCCAACCATCAATCAAAATAACGCAACAGCTTATCATCCTTTGGAACTGACTGTGAATGATGCCAGTGCGGTTTCGGATATTTATTCATTAGGGGTTTTGATCTATTGGTTGTTTACGGACAAAGAACCATTCAAAACGCCTTACGATTTGGATAAAATGGGTGGTAAACTGAAAGCAGATTTACTCCCAACATACATCAATCCCAACTTGCCTAAATGGATTGATGAAATCTGCTCACAAACCATTTTAACAGATGACTTAAAACGAATTGAAAGTGTAGAAACCTTACAAGATATTATCGCCAATGCCATAGAAAGCAAATCTATTGCAGATGCATCACCTGTGATTGCTACTGTTGTAAAACCATCAACTTTTGAGGAGTTAAAAGAAGGTGATTCTATTGGCAGTTATTCAATTCACAAAGTATTGGGTAAAGGAGGTTATTCTAAAGTATTTAAAGTTAAACATCGTATTCAAGACGTTTATTATGCTTTGAAACTCTTTAATGAAAGTGTAAACTTCAGTTCTGTAAAAGATGAATACGAGGCATTGGTGAAATTGAATCATCCCAATATAGTAAAATTCAAATGGAATGATGAAGCCGCTTCGGGGCAGTTTTTTACTGTAATGGAATATTTGGATGGGGAGAATCTAAGTGATTATGCTCGTACAGATGCCAAACTTCCTATTCATAAGATATATCAAGTGGGTAAAGAGATTCTTTCTGCTTTGGTAGATATGCAATCTAAAGAAAAACCTGTTATACACCGAGATATCAAACCGCAAAATATCATTTGGGATAAGGGAGAACGCTTTGTCTTAGTAGATTTTAATGTAGCTTCTTCTACTTTGAAAAATAGTGAATTTGTTGGAACAATTCCCTATTTAGCGCCCGATCAAATCATTGATAACTATAAGGTAAATTGGGATTTATCTACAGATACTTTTGCACTCGGCGTAACTTTGTATGAGTTGCTTTGTAAACAATATCCGTGGCATCCTTCAAAAACACCTATGGCAAGTAGGCAGCCGAATAATCCTAAAGAAATTGAACATCGAATATCGGATAAGTTTGCTTCCTTTTTATTGAAAGCTATTGCTACCGATGCTTCACAACGCTTTCAAAGTGCACGGGAAATGTTCGATGCATTGATTGCCATTGAAGATCAGATTTTAGAAGATATTGCACCGGAAACGAAATCAAAAGATACGACGACTATAACAACCGATGTTGATATTATTCAATATATCAACTCATTGTATAGCCAATCGAAATATGGAAATTTTGGAACAAGAGTAAACAGCAATGCGCATCAATTGGATGAACAGACGTACACACCTACCAAGCTGGATAAAAGTCTTATTCCGGCTATTGTAGATGGACAGTACAAACTGCTTATTATTACGGGAAATGCAGGAGACGGTAAGACTGCATTTATTAAGAAGATCGAACAACACCCTTCCGTAAAAGATGTTGAACATTTTGCGCATCATAATGGAGCGAGATTTAAAATAAATGGCATAAGTTATGAAAGTAACTATGACGGTTCTCAAGATGAAGAAAACAAAATAAATAATGACGTTTTAGAAAAATTCTTTCAACCTTTTGAAGATATTAAGCAGTACACTCAAGTAGCAGAAGGGCGTATCATTGCGATAAATGAGGGACGCTTAGTCGAGTTTTTAAAGACTTCTAATAAGCATCATAAATTGGCTAAGTTAATCGAAGATTACTTTTACGAAGAAGGTCATACAGAACTTCCAGAAGGTATAATGATTGTCAATTTGAATCTTCGTTCTGTGGTTGCGGATGATTCGGGGGAAGGTAGTTTATTTAAAAATCAAGTAAAAGCATTGACACAAAAATCACTGTGGGCAAAATGTGAAACTTGTGAATTAGCAAAAGATTGTTTTATTAAGTACAATGTTGATACCTTAAACGATTCGGCTTCTGGAGAAACAGTCATCAATCGTTTAGAATGGTTGATCAGAACCGTTAGTTTAAAACGCGAATTGCATATCACAATGCGTGATATACGCTCTTTTATAGCCTTTATGCTTACTCGTGATGTTTCTTGTGAAGAAATATCGCAGATAGAATTGTTAAAAGGTTCAAACCCTGAAAAATATTGGCAATATTATTATTTCAATATCACCAATCCTATTTTGGAAGATAATGGAAATAAGGATCGCCTAATAAAGCTTTTAAGAGAAACAGAGGTTGGCGAAGTTGCGATTCCACATTTGGACAGAGAGTTGTTTTTTAGTAATCATAATCCAAAAGACTATGTTGTATTTGCGGAAAGAGAATCTAATTTATTAGATAGTTTTAACGAACAAAAAAACTTTATTCCAGCACATGAGCAGACTCCAGAATTGATTCAAACGATAAGGGAAAAGCATAAAGCGTTTGTTAGGCATCATTATTTTGAAGGAAAAACAAGTTGGTTTAAGGAAGATATCTCTACAGAAGAAACTACTGAAAAACTGACTAATAAAGGTTTAAAGCCTTCGTATTTATTACGTTTACCTTACAAATCTATTTTTGACTTCGTTTCTATATTGTCCCAATCTACAATCGAAGAAACAACAAAACAGGTAATTTCAAGAGCGGTCTCTTTAAACGAGGGATGTGATAATGATTCGTTGGATAAAGAAAATCTAATTCTTGCTTCGACCGATGTAAAAGATGTTCGAGGAAAATCTTTTAAAATGTTTCCCTTAGGCGATTTTGAACTGATAGTAAATCGCACAGACCATTTGATTAAATATCTGGAATACGAACCGGATAGCTTAATTTTTAGGCATAAAATAAATAAACATATTGAGTTAGCTATTTCATTAGATTTGTATGAAATGCTTTACTTTATTAAGAAAGGTTTTAGCCCTTCGTTGAATGATTTGCGAGGTAAATTCATTGAATTGATTGTGTTTAAAAACCTATTAGAGAATCTGAATTACGATGAGATTGTAGTAACACCAGATAATCTTCTATTTTATTCGATCAAAAAGAATCATAACAAAATCGCTATTAAAAAATTAACCTATTAACTATGGCAATCAAACTAAACAAACAGGAAAGTACATTTAGAAATGAACTCCTTTTTACGGCTGATGCCAAAACGATTAGAATAGATAATACCTTGGTCAATCTTTTTATGCTTTTAAAGCATGAAGGTATTCGTCCTAAACAACGAACAAGAAGGGGTGACAGTGTTTTTATTGAACTTGATAAACTAAAAAACATTTTCCAAAAACTGGAAGAAAGTAATGAATTGGAAGGTTTTAAAGAAAATCCCGAAGCGGTAGAGCTTTGGTTACGTACCAATCTTGTCAATATGGTAAACCGTGGGAATTCTGAAAAAGAAAAAATATCTTCGTTAAGACCTATCCATCTTGAAAGTTATCGGGTAAGAAATGTTCCCAATACAAGAGATTATTTTACAGCAGATCAAGTTTACCTGATGTTAGGACAAAACCCAATTGTAAAAGAAGATCTTCGGAATTTTTTAGCTGAGGGATGGGATAAAACAACCAACACATTACTTCAATCAAAAGAATTGGACGTAGATAGTTTGGGAATTTTATATTTGATAAAGAATGTGAATCCTGGCTTTATGGAGAGTAACACAACGCTCAATAAAGTAAAACCTCTTTTAATAGAACAAGCAGAATTATTTTGCGATGATGTTCGAAGATTGTTGGTGTATAAATCCAAAATCCCGAGAAATATTTTGATTGATTATCTGAAAACAATTACTTCATTTCACCTCGCTTTGTATATAAATAAAGTCATTTATTTATTGCCAAAAATGATTGAGGTGGGAACAAAAGATGTTGTTGATGATTGGAATATTGTGATTGATGCTACAGACGATTTTGAAAGTAAAGTTTCTTCTATTGCAATAGCTGAAGCGGAAAAAACATATAATTCACTATACAAATACATCAAAGCTACATTTAAAATTAATAGTATTATCCAAAAACTAAAGTTAGACGAATCCAATTCGGATAGCATAGAAAAAGCGTTGGAAGTTCTTAAAAATGAGTTGAATCAATACGAAACGAAGTTTGAGGCGTATTGGGATATCGTCTATAATGAGCAAGACGAAGATGATAAAGACTTACTCGCCGAAATGGTAAAATATGAAACGACCTATTTTGATAGATACGTTGAATTACTTTTAAAAGTGAGAGGAAAACGCTTACAGAAGGATCACATAGAATTATTAGACAGTTTATCACAAAAAAATAGCGAAAGAGGATTTTTAGCTCAAGGAAGAAGTAAAAAATATCCTCGAAGATATATGCTTGGAACCAGATTATTAGAAGCTTTGGTTCAAATACAGGTTTTGCATTTGGAAGGCGATAAGTTTATTACTCAAAGCTTGTCTATTGAAGAATTGATGAATAATCTGAAAGAACGTTATGGATTAATTATAAATGGATTAGAGGAAGAACGTTTTCAAAACACGGATCTTCATACTCACTTAGCGTTTAAAGAAAATGTAGAAGCCTTTAAAATAAAATTGAGGCAGATAGGCTTTTATAATGATTTAAGTGATGCATACATCCTGCAAAAAATAAGGCCTCGTTACGAACTATCATAATTAAAAAATAATGAACGTCAATATTTTAACACGTTACTATCAATACATCATCGAACTAATTGTAGAACTATACAAAAATGAGTTCGAGAATGCTAAACCGGGACATTGTATGAAAATTACAGGTCTGGGGAATGAGCAATTATTTTCGCTTTGGGAAGTTATTGCAACACATTTCAAGAACTTAGATACTTATATTGTTGATGAAACACAACAAGGTAATTATTATATTTCTGCAACGAAACTAATCGAATTGCGAAATCAGCAGAAAAAACCATTGCTTATTCTTGTTCCTTCAAATAGCAGAACCGCTGCAGAAGATTCTTATGGCAATGCTACGTTTAAAGAAATTTCTTTGGAACGCATAGAGCCTATTTTAGCTGCCAAACTTCAGAATAAAATTCCAGAGGAGCTGTCTGCATTTGTTCGCACCGTGATTAACTATATTGGTAACTCTAATCGAACAAGCTTGTTGAGCTATCTTTTAGCATTAGAAATGGAGTTATTTACAAAAGAAAGTATTGGGCGAAATCTGTTTTATTTAGACTTGTTGCCAGATCTTAAATTGGTTGAAGACGAGAATCTGATTCGTTCAAGACTTAATCTAAATATTACAAGTTGTAATATACTTGCATCTTTTAATAAACCTGTTTATGACCGAGTTGATGAGCTTCAAATAAAAAAAGATTCACTTCAAAAAGATTTTATACAGTTATTCAAAGATGAAGAGGATATTACTTCATTGAATAGGCTTGTAGCGTTAATTGGAGAAAAATACCCCAAATTATGGTTTGATAAATGGGAAATTCCAAGTCTTAATTTTAAAGAAGTAAAATTGGAAATTGTTGAAATTCGATCAACAGATTTTACTATTGAGGAAGGTAAAAAAGTTCTTCTATCTGATGGGACTTCTAACCCAAAAGTTACTATTCGTTTTAAAACTACACCTGAACCAAAAGATATTGAAGAATTGAAATACTTCAGGGTTGTTTTAATGGCTGTGGATGGTTTTTCAGGTCAAGAAATAATCACGATTAGAAAATTAAAAAATACAAATGCTAAACAAGCCTATCGAGAAGCTAAAATAGAACTCAATGCGAATAATATTGAGGAAGGTTCATATTTTTTTAAAGTATTAGCGGAAGATGAATTGGGGAATGTTTTAAATGTAAATGATGATTTTTATGAAGATTCGATACAACGAGAGTGGGAAGAGAATGAATTTTCTCCTGAAAGTAAAAAAGAACTTCGTTATAAATTGAAATGCGATTCGGAGGATTTCGACTATGCAGTTGACAGTAATACCGAAAAAGAAGAAACAATACGTAAAGATAAGTTGAACAATGTTCTTCAAGCATTTTTCAAATACAATATTGATGGTCTGAGACAAGACACTGTTATAAATAGTCCTACTCCAAGCGATCAATCTAACACTTGGCTAAATGATGATAAACTTAAATTATCATCTATCTTTCATATCAATTATTCAAATAAGCATAATTATCAAATTATGTTGTCATCAAAGCTAAGATTGATAGAAAATGAGATTCTGAATAATAGTCAACACTTTGGTTTTACGAACGTGACCATTAGTAATAATAACACTACGCTGGGATTACAAAATATTGAATACAGGATTAGTAGTTTGACAGATATAGCTCCAAAGAAGTTATTAGAATCACGAAAAGTTGTTTTTGAGAAAATCAAAAACTCAAATAATTCTGAGAACGGTGTGTTGGAAACTACAAATCTTTACGATTTAAAAGAGGATATTAATGCCTATTTAGAACATTACAATAATTGGTTAGTAAATCTTAATAAAAAGATTGAAAAATCCGAAGTTTCAGAAGAAGACAAGGAAAATATCAAGCTTCTTTACGCAGAAGTCCAGTTTTTGGATACGGTAAAAATTAAAACAAAATTACCAACTGAAGGTTCTGTTTCTGCGGTTTTATTATCGCCACTTCACCCACTTAGGTTGACTTGGTTTATGAATCTTATTGACCAATTCGAGGAATGGTTTAATAAGACACTTCAATATAATGACCATATCAAGGAATGGCAATCTTTGGAAAACTTATTTTTAGGAGAATTGATTCCGAGCAACAATCCATTGGTATTAGTTGATCCCAGTCAATTAATGAACTATGAATACCTTGGAGAACTAAGTTTCGGCTGGGGAATTTATATTAATGTATTTACACTGAATCCAAATGATTCGCTTGTTCCTATTTCACATCAATTAAAACACTATTTTAAACATTTATTGAATATTGATCCTGGAAATATCGTTCATAATGATGTTAGTAAAACATTAGTAATTAAACATCTAAAGAATTTTTTAATACAACATCCATATACAGATATGCTAATCATTAATTTATTTAATGTTGGTGATGCTGAGGTGTTTGCTGATGCATTTGTAGATGTGAGTAAGTATCCTGAATACTACAATACCAAGTTTGAAGTTCGAATTTTTGTAGGACAAGAATCATTGATTGAACACGGATTGGCTTTAAAAGCTTTACTTAATCCTGAAACAAACATTAGTGAAGAAGCCGAACTATTTTCTCAGCCTTCAAAAAATAGATTGTTTCCTAAATTGAGATTTTCTATTAACAATATCAATGATTTTGTACAAAATCCAGAGATTTACAATGCTCATATTAGTTTTTTAGTCAATCCATTTGCAACAAAAATCACTTTATACAAACCGTACAGATTCTATAAATCTGCTTATCTGAACAGCTTAATTATTGACCCAGCAACTGATGTTGAAATCATTCAGGAGCCTGAAAAAATAACTTGGAATAATTATGTCAAAATTGAAAATACAAAAGAAAATCTGATTAATAAACTTTACAATTCGTATCAGGTTTTTACGTCAGGTTCTTTGGCTTTCCATGCTACAGAGGCTGTTCCTGCTACACAATTAAGTTTGACGAACAGAGATCAAGTGTTATTAGCACATTTACACGAATATTCGGATTGGGTAATTACATTTGATAAAAACTTAGGTCCTCAAGTTTTTGATCAGCCTTCTGAAAATGGGAAAATTCCTTTTCTATTAGACTATGTTCCTGGCGAAGAAGTGTCGGGTATTTCCTCTTATCTTACCACTAAGCCTTCAAGTGAGATAATAGGATTATTAAGTCCTCATTTTGAATCTTTCGGATTAAATATGGAAAGTGCTGAAAGCCGAAGTAAGATCCAAACTATTCTTGAAGATTTAAGAGCAATCAGTAGTTCTTTGGTATTGCAACTAAACTCTTCAAAAAACAAAGCTTTTGAAGCTATAGGTACCGCTTTTTCTAAAAGAGTTTTGGAGAAAAAAGGTTTGTTGGAGAATGCATTTCTTATTCCGATTGATTTGCATCAAAATCTTTTTGAGAGCCTGAATACAAACTCTAAAAGTCGTGCAGACAATTTGTTTATTACGATAAACAAGGAGAAAAGAGAAATAAAAATAGCTGTTTTAGAAATAAAATGTAGAAGTTCTTTAGGAATAGCAGAACGAGAAGAATTAAAGACGAGAATGATTGAGCAAATTGATAATACAATTGCTACAATCAAATATCACTTTGATCCAAATGATTACAAGAGTAATGATCGTTTAGACCGTGAAATAAAAAACAAGGAATTAAAATCGTTATTCAGCTTTTATATTGAAAGAGCTTATAGATATAATTATCTGTCTGAAAATGCTTATAATAGCTATATTGATTTTATTCAAACTCTTAATAATGGATTTGAAATAAAATTCATCCGATTAGGATTTATCTTCGACTTTTCTTTTGAACAAAAACATCAAAAGCAAAATTTCGATGACAATACAACCATTTTTACTTTTGGTCATAAACTAATAAGTGATATTTTAGATCCGGATTCTGATTTGAATACTAAGAGATTGGAGGATACAGAACTTAATAAAGAATTGGTTTCTGCATTCGAATCTAACAACAAGTTAAAGCCATTTATACAGAAGTTTAAGTCAAAACTTAAGGTATCTTCTGACGAACAGAAAAAAGGCAATCAAGACATTCAGGACTCAACTGAAAAGGACGTAGAAGACTCTTTTGAAAAGGATAATAACGAATCTACAATTGACCGACCAACAGAATCTAACGAAGAGGAAAAGAGTAATCAAGTTGTTCCCGAAAAGAATGACACAACTTACAATACACCTGAATTTGATATTATTGTAGGAAAAAATAGCGTTTCTAATCAGTTTGGAATTATCGGTACATCAATACATAACAAAAAAATTGCTATAGATCTGTCCGAAACCAATACCATAAGTTTATTTGGAGTTCAAGGTGGAGGAAAAAGTTATACAATCGGTACGATTAGCGAAATGGTGTTAAAGCAATTTTCGAACATCAATAAGCTTCCTTCTCCTTTAGCGGGCGTTATATTCCATTATAGTGAAAGTATGGACTACGAACCGGAATTTACTTCGATGATTAATGCTAATACTAACCCAACTGAGTTAGAGAAATTAAAAGAATTATATAGTGCTGAACCAGATAAGATAGAAGATGTTGTTATATTAACTCCTTCGGATAAAGTTGACGAGCGTAGAGAAGAATTTCCATCGATTCAGGTTGAACCTATAGCCTTTAACTCTAAAGAGCTGAATGTTCAAGACTGGATGTTTTTATTAGGTGCAGTGGGAAACGACTCATCATATATTAAACAATTGAAATTTATGATGAAAGAACAACGTCGAAATATTACGTTGGAAGGATTAAGAGAAAGTGTGGAGACATCTGAACTACTTTCAAACACTCAAAAATCTTTAGCTAGGCAGAAACTTAGTTTTGCCCAAGAATATATTGATGATAGTTTCTTTCTTAAAGGAGTTTTGAAACCGGGGAGATTAGTCATTGTAGATTTACGAGATGAGTTTATTGTTAAGGACGAAGCGTTAGGGTTATTTGTGATTATGCTTAATATTTTTTCAGGGGTAAAAACTTTTAATGACAAGCATTTTAACAAGTTCATTGTTTTTGACGAAGCTCATAAATATATGGACAATAAGGACTTGACCAATAATATAGTTACAGCAATTCGAGAAATGAGGCACAAAGGAGTCAGTATAATGATTGCTAGTCAAGATCCACCAAGCTTACCAAATGAAATCATTGAATTAAGCAGTATTGTATTACTCCATAAGTTTAACTCTCCACAATGGTTAAAGCATATTCAAAAATCCTTGACTCAATTGAATAGTTTGACTTCTGCTGATATGAGTGTCTTGAAACCTGGTGAAGGCTTCCTATGGGCTTCCAAAGCATCTGAACAAAGTATAACAACAAAGCCGGTAAAAATAAGTACAAGACCAAGAGTTACTAATCACGGAGGAGCAACAAAAAAGGCCACAGGAAACTAATGAAAATGCAACAGATAACAGGAACAGGAAAAAGAGAAAGTAATCAAGATTTTATCTGCATTGACAAGTTAGAGTCTGGTGCTTCTTTTTTTCTTATTGCTGACGGTATGGGTGGTTATGATAGAGGAGATGAAGCTGCAAAGATTGTTTCTGAGAACATCTTTACATTCCTCAATTATGCTGACAACATCAATGAACAAAATATACAGCAAGCTGTTCAAAAAGCCAATTTGGCGATCAAACAATTCAATATCAAAAATAATATTAAATCTGGTGCTACGATAGGCGGTATTATTGTAAATAAAAATATCTCCCATTTTTTTTGGGTTGGAGACGTAATGGTTTACCTAGTAAGTAAGGATAAAGTTTTGTTTCAGACCAAGAGTCATACACTAATAAATAGCCTATTAGAATCCGACAGCATAAAAGAAGAGAAATCTTTAGAGCGATATAAACATATCGTAACTAGATCTATATCAGGAAAACCTTCTGAATCTAGTATCGGATATCAGTCCATCCGGTTTTCAGAAGATGACATTTTTATTATTTGTTCAGATGGGGTGCATAATACTATTTCTGTCGAACAGATACTTGAATATATTAAGAAAGGAAATGGCTTGCAAGAACTAGAAAGCCAATTTCTCAAAGAGGCACAAGATAATTATTCTGTTGTTACCATTGCATTTTAGGCATCCATCGATATGACTCATCGTTCATTAATTTGAATGGAATGTTATCAGCTTAATATTAGTCTGATAACGCTGCGTTTATACAAGTAATATCCCTTGTGTATTTGTGATGAGCTAAAGTGTAGAATCTTGAAAAATTGACCATAGTAATCTGTTCAAAGTAAACACATTTAAAAAGAAAATAAAAAAAGACGATAAACACTGTTTACTTATCAGTCATTTTAATCTTTTGATTTTCCTTATAAAATTTAGTATTCAACCAATACAACTTTTTCCTGAAAACTTTAAAATAAAATTTTCAGTAAAAATACACTAAAGATTAATAACAGGTAAAACGATTGTAAATAAAGGCTTTACAATCGTTTTTTTGATTTTTTGTTAATGAGGTAAAAAGCAGGAAAAAGCAACGATAGACAAAAGTAAGGTTACTAAAACGTTACTTTTAAATATCAGAAGTAATTGTTTTAAAATGCTGTATTTCAGCTTTTTGCATAGTTTTTCATATTGTTCCGTAGCTCACATAGGTTTAATTTTATCATTAAGAATTGTGAGTATGGAAACGACAAAAAAATCAACATTTAAGGTATTGTTCTACCTTAAAAAAAACGCCCCAAAGAAAAACGGAAAAGTTACGGTTATGTGCAGGATTACTGTAAACGGCAAACAATCTGCATTTAGCACCAAGTTGGATATTTCCGTATCGAATTGGGATTTGAAGTATGGCAGAGTTTTGGGAAAAAGCCGAGAAGCCCAAGACACAAACAGCAAACTTGATAAAATTCGTTTGGGTATCGAAGAATGCTATTCCAAAATTTTAAAGAATGAGGGAGTTGTAAACAGTACCAAACTTAAAAATGCCGTTCTTGGGATGGAAAGCGGAGAACTGACCTTTTTCAAATTCTATGAACAGTTCCTTTCTGACTATGAGAAAAAGGTCAATAATGGACTTCGGGTCAATGGTACACGCAGTAAGTACAAAACACTTTTGAAACACCTACGAAATTTTGCATTTACAAAATACGGTTGCTCTGACTTATCATTCAACGACGTTACATCTGACTTTGTGCAGGACTTTGATTATTACCTGCGTGACGACCAAAGTTTGACACACAACACCATTTGGCTGTATATGATTGGATTTACCACGCTTTGCCGATTGGCAATGAGCAGAAAGCACCTTGCTTTTAATCCGTTCAGCGAATACAAGAATACCAAAAAGGACAAAGACAGAGGTTATCTGTTACGAAGCGAGTTGGAACAGCTTGTAATGTTCAACTGCGAGAAAAAGAAAGACGAATTGGTTAAAGACCTGTTTGTTTTCAGTTGCTTTACTGGTCTTTCCTATTCAGATATGAAAGGGCTTAGAAACAGCAATATTCAGGATTTCTTTGACGGTAACCAGTGGATTATCATACGTAGGAAAAAAACAGCCACATCGTCAAACGTGATGCTGTTGGATATCCCCAAAATGATTATCGAAAAATATGCAGGATTTTCAAAAGACGGAAAGGTATTTCCTGTACCATCAAATACAGTCTGTAATGATAGACTAAAGAGAACATCACAACTGATTGACTGCCTGAAAGAAAAGAAAGTAACCTTTCACTTGGCACGCCATACGTTTGCCACGCTATTTTTGAGCGAGGGAGTTCCGTTAGAGAGTTTGAGCAAAATGTTAGGGCATAAAAACATTGCCACAACGCAAATTTATGCCAAGATACTCAACGAGAAAGTAGGTAAGGATATGCAAAAAGTATCACACAAATTTAAGGGGATGGAAAGCTCTTTTGTTTCACAACTTTAAACAGATATTTAAAACTAATCAAGAAAAGTCAAGGAGTCCAGCCTTGACTTTTTTTGTAATTTAGCGACTACCGAAAACATACTTTATTAGCACTGTATGGATTTTAAAAAATACAAGGATGTTTCAAAGTAATCGAGGGATAAAATATCGCTTTAATAGTAAGATCAAAACGATAAATTTTCGATTGAAGCATCTTTCTTACTGACAAAAAAAATGGATTATTTGACAAATTATGCAAGAAAATAAAATTAAAACATTGAGCATAACCGAGCTTTTAGGGTATAATTTTTATATCCCAGAATACCAACGAGGTTACAGATGGACAAAAACAAATGTATTACAATTACTTAATGATATTTGGGAATACAGGCAAGAAACTAATAACAGAAACACATTCTATTGCTTACAACCCGTAGTGGTAAGAAAAGCGGATTGGCAAGACATCAACGGAAATAGCATACAAGGCTTTGAACTTATTGACGGACAACAACGCTTAACAACCCTTCATCGTATTGTTACCTACTTAACGTTAGAATACCTTCAGAATAATTTGAAATCCGAAGGCTATCCCGATAATCTTTATTCCATTTATTACAAAACAAGACTTGAATCCAAGATCTTTTTGGAATCCAACCAAGTTAACAATACCAAACCCGACTTATACTATATGAGCGAGGCGTATAAATGTATTAAGGAATGGTTCGAAGACGGTAATAAAGGGATTCCAAGGCAAGTTAAAGATGAAATGCTAAAAATCATTCTGCCAAGTATTTTGCCAAACGACAAAGGAGAAATACAACTTCCTGAGTGGAGTATACAAGTAATTTGGTATGAGATAAAAGATACAGAACAAAAGAGCGAAGAGCTTTTTACTCGTTTAAATCGTGGGAAAATACCGCTTACAAGTGCTGAATTGATTAAAGCAAAATTTGTTAATTCCGACAGTTTTAAAGGAATGCCAGAGGATGACAAAATTAAACGCAGAACACAATTAGTCCAAATATGGGATGAAATTGAAAACCAACTTAACAATCCGAAATTCTGGGCTTTTGTTTCAAACGAAAAATCAGATAAATTCAGCAATAAAATTGAATATCTGTTTGATATAGTTGCCAAGAAAACACCAAATGAGAAAGACCCTTTATTCAGTTTTATTCACTTTTTTGATGAAAAAGAAACTGCCGATTCTCTTTGGAAAAAATGGATTGAGCTAGAAGAAATCTACCGTTCCTTGGCTTATTGGTATTCTAACAAAAATCTCTATCATAAAATTGGCTATCTCATTAGTACTGGAACACCTATTGGTAATTTGATACAAATCAAAAAAACTAACACGAAGCAAAATTTTGAAAAAGAAATAGATCAGCTAATTTCAAACGGAATTGACGATGATTGGGAAGACCTAAGTTACGACAAAAGAAGCGACCACGAAAAAATTATTAAAGTTTTACTTTTAACCAATATTGAGCTAACGAGAGCCAATAAAAATAGTAATGAATTTTTTCCTTTTGAAATGTACAAAAGCATTACAAAAAGCTTGGAACACATTCACGCACAAAATATTGAAGGAATAAACGAGAACAAAAGGGAGGAATGGTTCAGTTGGCTTCGCTCACACACCAACATATTATTGAATGTGGCTACTGATAAAGAGAAAGCAAAGAAAATTATTGCAGAAGCTGACTCAATTGATGAAAAGACATATAGGTACGAAGATTTTAAATCATTGAGTGAACGGATTTTAAGACTCATCCCATCTGAAAACAGCAATGAGAACGAATATTTACATAAAATTCAAAATATGGCATTACTCGGACTTACTGAAAATATTTCGTTGAGCAATTCTGTTTTTGAGGTAAAACGTAGAAAAATTATTGAATTGGACAGAACAGGAACTTTTATTCCATTGGCTACCAAACGGATTTTTCTGAAATATTATGCATCCAACAATGGTCAACATTATTCTGTTTGGACAAAAGACGAACGAGATGCTTACTCAAACGAAATCCGTAAATGTGTAAAACTATACAAACCTGAAATAGTTGAAGAAAATGAGAAATAATTACATTGAAATATTACGCAATAAGGTTGAAATACCAATTATTCAACGAGATTATGCACAAGGACGAACAGACAATAAAACCAATAAAATTCGAAAAGACTTTTTAGACGTTTTATTTGACTTTATTTTCAAGAAACAGTTAAATCCAGATGTTGAGATTGAGCTTGATTTTATTTACGGATTCAATGAACAAGATTCTAACAATCAAATAACTTTTGTACCCATTGACGGTCAACAAAGATTAACAACACTTTGGTTGTTGTATTGGTTTGTTTCTGTAAAAGAAAATATTTCAGATGACGAGGTAACTTTTCTTGCTAACTTTCTATATGAAACAAGACACAGTACCACCGAGTTTTATAGAAATTTGATTAGGTTTAAGCCCGAATTTTCACACAATCATATCAACGAGGAAATTACAAATCAGCCTTGGTATTTTGAAACTTGGGACTTCGACCCAAGCATTCAGGCAATGCTTGTTGTACTCAAGGATATTGAGTTAAGATATAGTGACTTAAACATAAATTCTGTATGGAAAGTTATCGGAAATTCACCGTTCTATTTCTACAAATTAGATATGGACAAAGTTGGTTTAACTGACGATTTGTACATAAAAATGAACTCTCGTGGAAAGCCCTTAACCGAATTTGAATATTTTAAGGCTGGATTTGCAGAGATAATTTCAGAACCAAAACAAAGAAAGCGCTTTGAGGAATCTATTGACGGGATTTGGGCTGATACTGTCTGGCATATCATTTTTGAATTGGGATCATTATCAGAAGATGACGACATTGCTTTAACAGTTGATAACTCCTTTCTCAACCTTTTTAATTTTATCACTTCGATAATTTCTTTCAAAGATGATTTGAAAGACTCAAATGATTTGCGATATGCAAATACGGTAGAATCTCCCGAATTACTAAAAACCATTTACGGCACTATTGAGAATCAAAATTTTTTGTTTGACACATTAGACGCTATATGCAAACAAGAACAACAAGAACCTGCCTTTTGGAATAACTTATTCTATATTGAAAAAGATGACTTTGATTCTGACAAGACAAGGTTGTTTTTTCAACACAAAGACACGAATCTTTTAAAGCGCTGTTTGTTTCACTATTCAGATTACAGAGGTTTATCTTTTCCCGAACAAATTTTACTGTTAGCTTGTTTTACACATCTCAAAACACCAAGTAATACTTTTAATAAACAAATAAGAACCTTACGTAATTTAGTCGTAAACTCCGAAAATGAACTACGTGAATCTGTTTTAGGAAATAGTTTTTCCGAAGCTGAACACTTTATTAAAAACGGAGATTTAGCAGTTTTCAAAACATTTAAAACTGACCAAATCGAAGAAGAAAAATCTAAAAATGAGTATATAAATCAAACACCCACGAGTAAAGAATTTCTTCTGAAACTTGAAGATAGCGAGATATTTAGAGGAAGTATTTCTTTATTCCCCTTAGTTGGAGATTTTAAAAATAGAGCAGAGAAATTTTTAGGACTATTTGATGAAAATGAAATTATTTCAGATTTTAATACTAAGAGTAATCTTTTATTGAGTTTCGGAGATTATTCACAGGACGATGGTACGTTGACCAATTTAATGTCAGATAAAAGTCGTGTGGTCAGAAACTTTCTAACAACACCAGGATATAATAAATCACATTTTCACAAAAAAACAGGAACAGTCGTTTTAGAATGTTTAGATTTCTTCATAGCCAATCAATCGGTTTCAATTCAGCAAAAAATTGAAGAAATTCTTTCCGATTATTCCGATAAACCAAAAGACTGGAGATATTACTTTATGAAATATTCTTCATTTAGGGAGAATTGTAACCAAGGTTATTATTTCTTTTGGGAAGGTAATGATTATTGTATCTGGAAAATGAAAGAGAGACAGTTTAACGGATGGCATTGGGATCCGTTTTTAAGAGAGTTGACAAGTTCAAAAAGAATTAAAAATATCAGTCTTGATAATTATGGAGCAAAACTGGTTTTCTCTCATAAACGTAAAAAGGTTTTTATTTGTTCAGTACCAAATGGTTTTTTATTTGAGAATGGTATGACAGAGAGAACTGCAAATACTTTATTGGACGATTTGGAAAAAAGTGGAATCATTGACAATAAGGGGTGCTATATTGTTCCTCAGTCTGAAGATGGAATTGATTTGCAGGACAGGGTAGAGCTACTTGAACAAATATTGACTGGAATGACACAGACATAATTTGGACTGTCCAAGTAATATACTTAAAATAAATGAAAAAAAACAGCCCACCGCTTTAAGCAGTGGGCTGTTTCTTTAATTGACTGATACGGTTACAGTTTCAGACAATCGGCTAACGCTGATAGTTATCTTCCAATACCTTAATAATATCGCTTTCACGAAACAAGATTTTCCGTTCGAGTTTGATAAAAGGTATCAGTCCGTCATCTCTGTACTGTTGCAACGTCCGTTTGCTAATGTGTAGCATCTCGCAAACCTGTTCGCCTGAAAGGTAGATTTCCCCTTTTAAGAGTGGGTGGAAATATTCCCTGATATACAGCAGTTCATTTTTGATGCCTACCACAGCTTCGAGCAGAGCAAGCATATCCTCGTTTGAATTTCCAATCTGTTTCATTTATTTTGCTTTTTTAATGGTCGCTCTCCCTGCATAAGTAACTCCACTTCGGACAATCTGAAATATGTTTTCCGATTGATTTGCGTTGCCCCAAGAATGCCTTTTGCCCTGTAAGTCTGCAACGTTCTTTTGCTAATATTGAGAAGTTGACAAGCTTCCTGTTGGTCGAGCCATTTCGTTGCCTGTTGTAATGCTTTGTAGGGTGCAGTCATTTCTGCAATCAATAGAGAAACTTCCTTTACTTCCCTATGCAGTGCCTTTAAAATCTGAATGTCTAAAACTGTTATTTCCATATCTGCATCATTTAAACCTCGAAAATAAAAGCTATTGCCATAGGTTATTCTAATGTTGCATCCGATGGCGGTATTTGGCGTGCAGTTGCCAAATACTCGGCTATAATCCCAATTTTGGTTTATTGTTTTTCGGGCGAGCCTGTTGTGGTTTGATTACATTGTCTGTCTTCGAAGCAGTCTTTTTGTTTTTCTGTACAGTCTGACTTTTTTCATTGTTTTTGAAATCCGAATGCACCATCGTTTTTGTAGCACCTATTATGCTTTCAGGTTCGGCAGTTTGTTTTTGTTGTTCAACACGTTTGCCCCCGAACAGCTTGCCTAGACCTAAACCCTTTGTATCTCTGAATTGACGTTTAAGGTTTGTAATGAAATTGGAAATCGGGTCGCTATGCTTATCGACCTGCATAAAAGGTGCATCCTCTTTTTTATTGGACAGTTCTTTTTCTTTACGCTCTTTGTCGGTTATTACTTTTTGTGCCATAGGTTCAAAATTTTCCTCAATATAGAACCCAAAGGAATGTATTGTTTTCATTTGGCATTACGTGGCAGTATTTGGCTTATGTTGGCACGATATAAATAGAAAGTAATCCTTAAAACACTTTAAATTTTCCTCGCAAAGCCCTCACACATTTAAAGAGTTTTGTACGGATAAAGGAAAGCATACCAAAAATACCCTATCCTTAGCCCTTACGTGTTTTTTGCACCCTTTCTTTGATTGGAATTGATTAAAAAAGAACAAAAAGGTAGCAAAATTAAGGCTGACAGCCATCGCACCGCACCGCCAAAAGACTACGGCATAATGGCAGGACAAAAAAGGAGGCTTCGCCGAGTTGTTGTGTTTGCCCTGCCACCCTTCGGGATTTATTCCGTTTCCTTTTGGCTTTTCCCCTTGTCCGCCTTGTTGTAATGGCTTTCTTTTTTTTCTGTTTTTTTCTTTTGGAAACAATTTTAATGGGGAGTTACGCATCCTGACCAAAGAACGGTTATAAAAACAACGGCTTGTGTTTTTCGTTGTAGATTTCGTTAATCAATTCCCCGAACTCCTGAAAGTGGTATTCGATAATATTGTCTAGATACGCATAAATTGTCAGCTTGTCTATGCCCATAATATTGATAAGCCTGTTAAATGTTTCGTGATGCTCCTGCCTTACATAGACCGATTTCCCCCTGCTTGCCGTTGTAGTCGGGATTTTAAAAAACTGTTCGCAATAGTCCTCTTTGTTTAGCTTCTTTGGTTTTGAAACAGTTCTTTTTGCGTTACTTGATGTCGGTTTTGTATCTTCCGTTTCCTTAGGTTCTTCTCCAGCCATTACAAGCATCATCGCTTCCTCGTCTACTTCGGGTTTAGCAAAATCTGCACGATGTGTTACTGCCTGTTGTTCCGTCAAAGGTTGCTTCTTTTCATCAGTTAGGAAATTTTCAATAGAGAAATCCTCTTTTTCGGGTTGCTGATTTTTGTTTTCTTCGTTTATCATATCTCTTATTTTTAATATTATATCCAATTAACTGTTTGCTTAACTAAGCAATCAGCTGTATATACAGTTGTATCTATGTAACCAACTATCCACCTATGCACATGCATACTCTTAATTGGCTAGTTCATTAACTCAAAAATTTGTAATTAGTCTGCATTCAATCACGCAGATTAGCTGTCAGGATTTATGCTATTTATTTACTTTAATAAGGATATAACCAATCAGCCAACTAACTATATACAAAGGAAATAAAAGCAGTTCCAAACCGTATAGTGGTGGCACTATTTGGCGTTCATTGGCTTTATTTGGCGTAATTGTAAGTAGCTGTTATTCAAATAGTCTTATCGAACTTTGTAATCGGAGCAGTTGATTTTTTCGGCTAACTCCAATCCGTTTGTAAAACGGATTTTTCTGAACTCCTGTTCAGAGCAAGTTATCTTTTGAGGTACTCGAAATGAATTTCGGCACCTCAAAAGCACTTGCCCTTGCAGGGGGCTGGAAACGGCTCCGAAGTCGCCCGTTTGTTTAAAAATTAAAATGGATTATTATGGAAGAGAAAAACAGAAAACAGATTAAGAAATCAGGAAGAAAACCAAAGATTGACCCTGCGGTTCATCGGTATTCTATCAACCTGAATGCGGAGGATAATGCTAAATTTCTTGCTCTCTTTGACCAGTCAGAAATGAAAGTCATTGCTCATTTTATTACCGCTTGCATCTTTCAGAAGACGGTAAAGACCGTAAAAATTGATATGGATGCATTAGATTATCACGAAAAATTGACCCGATTTTTTAGCCAGTTCCGAGCAATCGGAACAAATTATAATCAGGTTGTGAAGATATTGTACCGCAATTTTTCAGAGAAAAAAGCAGGAACATACCTTTTTAAATTGGAAAAAGAAACCATTGAATTGGTACAAGTCACAAAAGAAGTCATCCGTTTGACACAGGAATTTGAAGAGAAGTATTTGAAAAAAGAGTAAAGTTATGATTGCAAAAATTGGAAAAGGAGGCAATATGTATGGAGCGATTTTGTACAATCAACAAAAAGTGGATAAGGAAAACGGAGCGGTTTTATTGCTGAACAAGATACCTGACACGGTGGACGGTAAGTATTCCGTTGCCTATTTTAATAAATGCTTTGAACCATATCTGTCTGCTAATATCAAAACAGAAAAGACGGTACGGCATATATCGCTGAACCCAGATCCTGCGGATAAGGTTAGCGATGAGCAGTTTACGGATATGGCACAAGAATATATGGAACGTATGGGCTACGGCAACCAACCTTACATAGTTTTCAAGCATACGGATATTGACCGCACGCATATCCATATCGTTTCGACCTGCGTGGGAATTGACGGAAAGAAAATCCCTGATGATTACGACCATCCACGTTCAATGGCTATTTGTCGGAATTTAGAACAGAAATACAACCTGCACAAAGCAACCGAACAAGAGCAGAAACAAGCCAATAAAGTTTTCAAGCCTGTAAATCATAAAAATGGCGACATTAAAAGTCAGATTGCTTCGGTAGTAAGGCATCTGCCCAAGTATTACAACTTTTCAACTATGGGTAGCTACAATGCGTTACTTTCTCTTTTCAACATCACAGCGGAGCAAGTCAAAGGTGAACGGAACGGACAGACCGTAAACGGATTGGTGTATGTGGCATTGGACGAAAACGGAAACAAAGTAAGTAATCCATTTAAAGCATCACTTTTCGGAAAAGATGCAGGCGTTGCAGAACTTCAAAAGCACTTTGAGCAGTCCAAAGAGAAAATGAAAACCACCCCTGCAAGGTCTGTTCTGAAAAACACGGTGGAGCTTGCGATACACACCACAAACAACGAAACGGAATTTAAAAAGCAACTTGTAGAGCAAGGTATCAATACGATTGTCCGTAAAAATGAAAGCGGACGGATTTACGGTATCACGTTCATCGACCACGAAAGCCGAAGTATTTGGAACGGTTCGCAATTAGATAGAAGCCTGTCGGCAAATATGTTTAACCAGTGGTGGAACAACGGAAATAAACCCGAACTGAAAATACAGGATAACCCTGTTTTCAATACAAGTACATTGGACTATTCTCCAACGAAAGACCTTTTTGAATTTCTTTCAAATGAACATTCGGCTAATTACGATTTAGGATTATTCAGCTTGCTACCTAATGCACAAGGCGAAGACTACGAGGAAGAACAGTTTGCTAAACAAATGAAGAAAAAGAAGAAAGGGAGAAGATTGTAAAATAGACTTTGTAGATACTTCACACGTCAAATCCCTGACGTATTTTTCATATCTTTGCAGAAGAACAAAACAAGTTTTAATGAGTTAAATAAAAGAAAAATAGATATATAATTATAGCGTTTCGCTTTATAAATTCCTGTATCTGAAAGGTCGAAAATTTCAAATAGCACAGGAAAGTAAGAGTGGAAACGCCTACGGTAAAGCGTGGGCGTTCCTTTTTGCTTTGTGCTATCGGTATTCGACCACCGCAGATACGAGCAAGGGGAATTAGCTCACGTTATTTTTTTTATCTTTACGGAAACCCGTAAGAAAATTTAAAAAAACTAATTTAAATTGCCAGACCGTAGAAATTATAATGAAATCAATTATAAATAATCCATACAGAATTGCAGGGATTCTCGCCAATAGTTCCGAGAAAGATATTCTGAAACAAAAAAGTAAAATCAAGAGATTCAGTGAAGTAGGAAAAGAGATTTCTTCTGAATATGATTTCCCTTTTCTATCATCCTTGTCAAGGAGTAGTACCATTATCGATAAAGCTTTTTCTGACATCGAACAAAATCAGAATAAAGTTTTCTATTCTCTATTTTGGTTTCTCAATCTCAATCCCATTGATAATACCGCAATCCAACATCTGATAAGCGGAAACAAAGAAAAAGCTTTTGAAATTTGGGAAAAATTAAGCAATGACAAAGAGGTTAACTCAAAAAATTATTCAGCTTTCAATAATATCAGTACGCTTTATTTGTTGGGACATTCTAAAGAAGATTTAAAACGAGGAATTACTACCAAAATAAAACTAATTGAATCGGAAAATTTCAAAGATTTTGTTCATACAGTTGCTGACGAGACTTTTTCTATTGATACGCCGAAGCAAATTGAACTATTAATTGATGAATTACTAACACTATTCAAAGGCAAATATTCAACTTCAGAAGCAATGGAGCTGTTTAGCAATTGTAACGGAACTGCTCAAAAATATCTTTCCAAAAAATTTACGGAAGAACCTGTTCATAAAATTGAAGTTCAAATTGAACAATGCAATAAAAAGCGATTAAATAACAAAGGCAATGCATATAAATTTGGAACAGATTTATACACTAACACCAAAAGCGAATTAGCACTATTAAAATCAATTGTAGGTAATGCTAATTTACAATACAAAATATTGGGTGATAATATTGCGAAAGAGATTTTACAGTGCTCTGTTGATTACTTCAACGAAAGCCAGGAACAGGAAAAAAGCGGTAATTATCTTGAAGAAGCTATGAAGTTGGCAAAATTAGCCGAAAGTGTAGCCATAAATGATGCTACGAAAAACAAGGTAAAAGAAAATATTAGTACACTTGAAGAAATGAAAGACCAAGAACTTTCTCAAATTGTAGAAGTTCTAAAGTCTGTTAAACTAATGTATGAAGATAATGAGAGGAAAATTAACCAAGAAGTCAGAGACCTTGAGAAAAATGACGTATTAATAAAGTTAGGGCATAAGTCTATAAATTGGGGTGCAGTAAAGGATAATATTAGAAACTCAATAAATTGGGGAAACGTAAATGATTTGTTGTCTGGAATTTTAACAGATAAGAATTTAAAGAAAATCAAAGAAAGTGATAAATCTGAGGCTAAAAAAGAGTTTTGGGAATTAATTAATTGGACAGAAAACAACTCGTTAAAATCTGCCACAATTTCACGCATAATTGAGATTTATAAAAAAATTGCTCCGAAATTATCTTTTGAAATTCTGTCCGCAGAGATTTCAAATACAGATTCAAACTCAAAAATTATTGAAAAACCATTTTTTATAGAGGATATTAGATATGTTGGAATAAAATTAAAAGTTCGCTCAACAGGAACACAAAAGATTTCCATCTATAAGAAATACATAAATCCAGAAGGAAAATACAGTAATAATTCAAAAACTTCTCCAAAAGGATATACAAGTGTCAATGACCTAACAATAACACCTCAAAGCAGTGTGATTGACCTCGGTGGTTATGGAAATGCTAAAGAATGTAGCTATATGGTTGGCGAACATAAAATTGAAATTTATGTAGATCATTACAAAATCTATACTAAAACTTTTCAAGTTGATTGGTCTCCTGCAAAGAAGACTGAGCTTACCAAAAGTGTTCATTTTTTTGAAAACGAATTGAAAGAAGTTGAAAAATTTCAGTGGTTTAGGTCTTCTGAAACTAAACAGAAAGAAGTAAAGGCTGTTCAAGATAAAATCAAAAAAGCTAAGCAAACTCTAATGAATAAATAAATGAAAAAAACTATACTCATTCCAATACTATTTTGTGCAACAACACTTTTCGCACAGGAACAAAATACAGAACTGCAAAAGCAACAGCAGGAAATTTCTGTTTTAAAACAAAAACTAAACAATCAACAATCTGTAATCAATCAGTATAAATCAGAATTGTCTACTCTTTCCGTAAAAACTGAAAATCAAGAAAAGCAGATTGACAGCCTTAAAACGGAGACAAGTCAAAATGTTCAAAATATTAAATCGATTGCAGACGATTTGGGTACAAAAATCCAACAGACAGAAACAACCGCAAAAGATAGCATCTCCAAGTTAGACAAAGATGTAAGCACCAATCGTTTGTATTGGATAATTGCGACATTGGCAACATTACTTTTAGGCGGAATTATCTATTGGTTATTAGGAAAACGTATTGCCAACAGTAAAACTGACGTAGAAACTCAAATCAAAAATACCAAAACAGCTTTGGAAGAAGAAAGCATTAAGTTAGATAGCAAACTGGTAGAAGTTTTGGAGTCGCAATTAAAATTGAAACAAGAGGAAAAACAAATTACTCCTACTAATTCTAACATTGAAATCGACCATTCTTTAGCTTTGAAAGTCGCTGACGAGATTGTAAGAATGCAAAAGAACATATCCAAAATGGATGATGATACCAAAGGATTAAAACCACTTGTAAAAGGTATAGAAAGAATTCAGGCAAACTTTGCTTCCAATGGTTATGAAATGGTCAATCTTCTTAACAAAGACTATGACGAGAGAATGAATATTGACGTCATTAACTTCATAACAGACGAAAATCTAACAGAAGGAAGAAAGGTTATCACGGCAGTTATCAAACCACAAGTAAATTATAATGATGTTCTTATTCAAAGAGCACAAGTAGATGTATCGCAAAACTAAAATATTCCCAAACTATAATGGCAAGAACTAAAATAGATTACGGTATCGACTTAGGTACAACCAATTCCGCTATTTCAAGAATTGAAAACGGAGAGGCAAAAATAATTAAAGTTAATGGTCTGGACGACACAATGCCGTCTTGTATAGCTTACAACAAAAAAGGTGTTTTAGCAGGAAAAAAGGCGTTCGCAGTTTACAGAAGCGAGCAAGAAGCTAGTTTATCAAAAGATATTGAGCCCAATGCATTTATCGAGTTCAAAAGAACAATGGGAACAGATAGGAAATATTTCAGTTCCAACTTGGATAAAGATTTAAGTTCAGAAGAATTGTCCGCAGAAGTTTTAAAAACGTTGAAATCATTTGTAACTGATGAAGCTGTAAATGCAGTAGTAATTACAGTTCCTGCCGCTTTCAAAAACAATCAAATTGATGCTACAAGGCGTGCTGCAAAGTTAGCAGGATTTGAACATGCAGAAGTTTTGCAAGAACCTGTTGCGGCTGCAATGGCTTATGGTTTAGATAATAAGAACAAAGACGGTTTTTGGTTAGTTTTCGATTTTGGTGGGGGAACTTTTGATGCAGCTTTATTGAAAGTGGAAGACGGTATTATGAAAGTTGCTGATACCGAAGGAGATAATTATTTAGGTGGTAAAAATTTAGATTTGGCTGTTGTTGACGAAATTATCATTCCACATATTCAAGAGAATTTTTCGATTAATGGTATTTTAAATGATGACCATAAAAAAGCAAAATACCGTGAAGCATTAAAGCCGTTTGCAGAAGAATTGAAAAATGAGCTTTCCTTTAAAAATGAATTCAATTTATACAAAGAGGAAGGCGCAGGAACTGATGATGATGGAGAAGATATCGAAATTGATTTAACGATAACACAAGCAGATTTAGAAAATGTTTTATCGCCTGTTTTTCAAAAGGCTGTTGATATTTCAAAAAAACTTTTAGAGCGTAACAACCTAAAAGGTTCGTCTTTAGATTCCTTGATTTTAGTTGGAGGTCCGACTTTTTCTCCAATTATCAGAAAAATGTTGGAGAAGCAAATTTGCAAACCTGACACTACCGTTGACCCAATGACAGTAGTATCAAAAGGTGCTGCTTTGTATGCATCTACAGTAAGTATTTCAGAAGAAATAAAAGAGCAGACAAGAGATAAATCCAAAATTCAAATCGAAATAGGACACGAAGCTTCCACTGTTGAGTTAGAAGAATTTGTTACGCTAAAAATTCTAATTGATAAAACAGAAGGAACAATTCCTGAAAAAGTTTTCGCAGAAATTACACGAAGTGACAAAGCGTGGTCAAGCGGAAAAGTTGAAATAAACGAAATTGGAGAAGTAATTGAAACACAACTTATAGAAGGTAAAACTAATGGTTTTGAAGTAACATTATTTGATGACAAAGGAAATCTTTTAGAAAGTGAACCCAAAGAGTTTACAATAATTCAAGGAATTGGGGGTTTGAACTCAATGCAAGGACTTACACTTAATTGGGGTATCGAGATTAAAAAAAGAGAAACAGGGAAAATTGAATTTAGGCAAGTTTCAGGATTGGAACAAAATAAATCTTTACCTGCAACAGGTACAGCAAATGGATTAAAAACTCAGAAACAAATTCGCCCCGGAATGGATTCTGATTTTATCAAAATTCCGTTATATCAAGGCGAACACGGTGCTGATGGAACGAGAGCCATCTATAATGAACACGTTTATGACATCATAATTAGCGGAGCAGATTTACCTGCATTATTACCCGATAACAGCGATGTAGATTTAACGATTAGCATAGATAAGTCGCAAAAAGTTTCTATTCAGGCATATTTCCCATATTTAGACCATACGTCAGAAATCGAAGTTCCAACTGATACCGTTCAGTCAGTAGAAACCAGTTGGCTTTCTAATGAAATCCGCAAAGCAAAAGGAAGCATTGAAGAACTAAAAGACGAAGGAATAAGCGATGATAAAGTCCAAAAGGCAGAAACTGAAATAGCCGAACTGGAGAGAAAGTTTGAAAACAGCAAAAACGATGTGGATGGAAAACAAGAAGTATTGACTAATCTTAGGAAAACGCTTAAAACTATTGACGAATTAAGCGAAACAACAGAATGGCCAAAACTGGAAGAAGAACTAAAAGAAGAATTTTACAGATTAGAAAAAGCCAATAAAGATTTAGGAAACGACCGTTCAACACAAGTTGTTAATCAGTTGCGAAATCAATTAGAAGAAGTTTTGAAATCACAAGACATCAAATTAGGTAAAGCATTGGCAGAAGAAATCCATTCAGTATTTTTCCAAATGACATTAGTATATCAACTTATTAATTTCATCAGACAACACAATCAACATTTTGCTTCATACCATTGGAAGGACAGTAATAGAGCAAGACAATTATTAAATGAAGGCTTACAACAAATCGGAGAAAACCCCAATACAGATGACTTACATCCAATTGTTGTTGACTTAATCAATTTGTTGCCAAATGAGGAAAGACCAAGCGGAGACGATTCTGTTTTGGTTGGTTAGAAAAACCAGTAATTCCGAAGAAGCATTATAGAATGGAAAAAATCATAAAAATAGGCTTAGCCTTTTTAATGTTTGGTTGCCTTTTGGATATGCCGTATGGTTATTATCAACTGATGCATTTTATAGCGTTAATCAGCTTTGCTGTTTTGGCTTATCAAGCTAGTCAGCAAAGCAGACAAACCGAAATGTTTATCTATGGAGCATTAGCATTCCTATTTCAACCGTTTTTCAAAATTGCACTAGGACGAGAATTATGGAATATTGTAGATGTGATTGTAGGCGTTGGATTGTTGGTAAGTTTAGCGAAAAATAATAAAAAATGAGTAAATCTATATTATCCAAAGGTCAAACTATTGACAATAAATATTCGGTTAGCTTCTTTCTGAAAAAAGGAAGCTATGCCGAAACGTATCGTGTGCAAAACGAAGCGAAAGAAACGAAGTTTCTCAAACTATTTGACCTTGCCAAATTACATCGTACACAGTTTACGGATAATGGAGATATTTTAGAAATTGAACTTTTAAAGCAAGTCAAACACCCCAATTTGGTTAGGTACAACGATAGCGGAAATACTATTATTGACAGTCGTAAAAATGCTTATGCAGTTTTAGATTTTATTAGTGGAGAAACTTTAGCCGACAAAATGAAGCGTGAAAATACACTAAGTCCGTATGAAGCAAAAAGTATCATTTTGAGTGTTCTAAATGGTTTGAATTATTTGCACAACAAACAAATCATTCATAACGATATTACAAACCAAAACATAATGTTGGATTTATCAGGTAAGGTTGCCATTCCAAAAATCATAGATTTTGGCTACGCTCGTTTTTTGCAACAATCCAACAAAGAATTTTTGAAAGACGGTTTGAATTTGTTTTATACAGCTAACGAAACTTTTAACAAGGTCTTTTCTTTCAAAAGCGATATTTATTCGGTTGGTGCTTTGTATTATCATTTATTGACAGGCTTGCCACCTTACTTCGTAGAAATATCCAAATACAAATCCGATAAAATACAGTTGGAAGAAACGATTTTGGAGGAACGGAAAAAACCTTTAAAATTTTCGGATAAAATAGACGAACAAACGCAGCGTATTATCGTGAAAGCATTACAGCCAAAAGCGGAAAACCGTTTTAAATCAGCCAAAGAATTTATACAGGCTTTAAACGGAGAATTAGAAGTTGAACTTTCTGTTCCTGAAGAAAAAGCTACAAAAATTCAATTTAAAGAAAAGAAAAAGGGCAAAGGATTTTCAGCCATAGCAGGAATGCAAGAATTGAAAGAAACTATACAGTTAGATGTAATAGATGCTTTGAACGATAAAGAGCGATATGCAGAATATGGCTTGACCATTCCCAATGGAATGTTATTGTATGGTCCGCCTGGTTGTGGCAAAACGTTTTTTGCTGAGAAAATGGCAGAAGAAATTGGTTTTAATTTTTATCAGATAAAACCTTCTGATATTCAAAGTAAGTTTGTCAATGCTTCACAGGAAAATATCAAAAATTTGTTTGATGAAGCAAGGCAAAATGCACCAAGCATTATTTTCATAGATGAATTAGATGCTCTTGTACCTAGTCGAGACACATCCAACATCAGTCATATGAACACAAGTGCAGTCAATGAATTTTTAGCACAGATGAATAATTGCGGAGAAGACGGAATTTTTATTGTTGGTGCTACTAATAGACCCAATGCTATTGACCCAGCAGTTTTGCGTTCAGGGAGATTGGATAAACATATTTACTTGCCACCACCTGACTTTGAAGCCCGTAAATTGATGTTTGAATTGTACTTAAAAAAGCGTCCAACAGAAATCGGTTTGAACTACGAAGAATTAGCCAAAGCCACTGAAAATTACGTATCAAGCGACATCAAATTTTTATGTGATGAGGCTTCAAGAAAGGCTTTAAAAGAAAATACACGAATTACAAAAATCGTTGTTTTGGAGACAATTCGAAACAATAAACCGTCAATTTCATTACAGGAGTTAAATAGTTACTTGGTCATAAAAGCAAAAATGGATGGAGAAAGTAATAACGCTAATGATAGACCAAGTATTGGATTTAGGACATAGATTTTGTAACAAACAATAATGAGAGATTTGCAATCTGGACTTTATTTTCTGCTTGCCAATATCTATCTGCCTTTTAATAGAAAGTATAGTTTTTAGAATCTAAAAGTTTACTATTTTAGTGGATTCTTAAGGATTAAAAATCCCTAATCAAATAACGCTTATTTCAATGTCAGAAGAACAGAAGAAAATATTAGAGCAACAGCTCTGGAATATAGCCAATACGTTACGTGGAAAAATGAATGCAGATGAATTCCGAGATTATATTTTGGGATTTATTTTTTATAAATATTTGGCTGAAAAAATGGAAATCTATGCGAATTCCATTTTGGAAGAAGATCAAATCCAATTCAGAGATATCAAAGAAGATACGCCCAAAGGTTTAGAATATATTGAAGCCATTCGAGAAGAAGCTCTGGAAACATTAGGGTATTTTTTAAAACCTTCTGAGCTATTTAGCGAAATTACCAAAAGAGGTGATAACAATTTTATTCTTGAAGATTTACAAAAAATCCTGACCAATATCCAGCTCAGCACAATGGGTACACAAAGTGAAGAAGACTTTGAGGACTTGTTCTCTGATATGGATTTGAATAGTAATAATCTGGGTAGAACTGCTGATGCGAGAAATACACTTATCGTAAAAGTTTTGAAGCATCTCGATGAAATTGACTTCAAATTGAATGACACAGAATTAGATGTATTGGGTGATGCTTATGAATATTTGATCGGTCAGTTTGCCAGCGGTGCAGGAAAAAAAGCAGGAGAGTTTTATACACCTCAAGAAGTATCCAAAATTCTTGCAAAAATTGTTACAACGGGTAAAAATCGTTTAAAATCGGTATATGACCCAACTTGTGGTTCAGGATCATTATTATTACGTGTTGCAAGAGAAGTAAAAGATGTCAATAATTTCTACGGACAAGAAATGAACCGCACCACCTACAATCTTGCTCGAATGAATATGATATTGCATGGAGTACATTATCTGAAATTTGACATTAAGCAGGAAGATACTCTGGAACATCCGCAGCATCTAAACGATATGCCATTTGAAGCAATTGTCGCAAATCCTCCTTTTTCAGCGAAATGGAGTGCCAATCCATTATTTTTAAATGATGACCGTTTTAGCCAATATGGAAAATTAGCACCATCAAGCAAAGCTGACTTTGCATTTGTTCAACATATGATCTATCATTTGGCAGAAAATGGAACAATGGCTATTGTTCTGCCTCATGGCGTGTTGTTCCGTGGCGCAGCAGAACTGCACATCCGCAAATACCTGATTGAACAGAAAAATTATTTGGATGCAGTCATCGGCTTACCTGCCAATATTTTCTACGGAACAAGTATTCCGACTTGTATTCTGGTATTTAAAAAGTGTAAGGAAGATCCTGACCATATTTTATTTATTGATGCCAGCAAAGAATTCGAGAAAGTAAAGAACCAAAATATGTTGCGGGAAGAACATATCGATAAGATTGTGGAAACCTATCGTAACAGAACGACTATTGAGAAATACAGTCACTTAGCTACTTTGAAAGAAGTTGAAGAGAATGAATATAATCTCAATATTCCTCGCTACGTAGATACGTTTGAAGCTGAAGAAGAAATCGATATCCAATCCGTAATGCAGGAAATCAAATCTTTAGAAGCTAAACGAGCGGAACTGGACAAAGAGATCGATGTGTACTTCAAAGAATTGGGACTTGTTTTTTAATTTTTTACATCCTTAATGTTTTTACTAACGAAAATTGAATCATCGAGATGATAAATAAAAAATTAAAAGTAGGTAACGTTCCTAATTTGAGATTTCCTGAATTTACTGAGGAATGGGAAACTAAGAAGTTGGGGGAAGTAGCAACAAATGTTATGTACGGTATGAATGCTGCTGCAACTAATTATGATGGCGAAAATCAGTATATACGAATCACAGATATCGACGAACAAACTAGATTATTTTGTCCTAATCCGTTATCATCTCCAGATGGAGAGTTAGACAATAAGTACTTGTTACATAAGGGAGATATACTTTTTGCAAGGACAGGAGCGAGTGTCGGAAAGTCTTATCTATATAATGATAAGGATGGTAAGATTTACTTTGCAGGCTTTTTAATTCGTCTTAATGTGAGAGATGAAGACCCATATTTTATTTTTTCACAAACACTAACCGAAAAATATCAAAGATGGGTACTAACAATGTCAATGCGCTCAGGGCAACCAGGGATTAATGCGGAAGAATATAAATTGTTACCAATAGTCATTCCATCAATCCAAGAACAAGAAAAGATTTCGTCATTTCTGTTACTAATTGACGAAAGAATTCAAACCCAAAACAAAATAATTGAGGAGTTGAAATTATTAAAGATTACGATTAGTAAGAAATTATTCTTACGTCAATTGAGATTTAAAAATGGAAACAATGAAAACTATATAGATTGGAATACTAAAAAGTTGGGAGAGGTTACAACTCTTATAAATAAGAGAAATAAAAATAACGAAAAGCTTCCTGTTTATTCTATAAATAACAAATTAGGATTCGTTCCGCAAAGTGAGCAATTCGAGGGAGTTGATAGCGAAGATAGAGGCTACGATATTAAATTATACAAAATAATTGACAAGAACACCTTTGCCTATAATCCAGCAAGAATTAATGTGGGATCTATTGGCTATAGTGAAAACTTAGAGAATATTATTATCAGTTCATTGTATGTTTGTTTTAAAACAGATAACACCGTAAATGACAACTTTCTATATCAATATCTAAAGACAGATTTTTTTAATAGAGAAGTTTTAAAAAATGTTGAAGGAGGAGTAAGAGATTATCTTTTCTACGACAATTTTGCGAGAATTAAATTTGATTTACCTTGTATTGAAGAGCAAAAAAAGATTGCTGATTACCTTTCATCTATAGATTCAAAGATTGATATTGAAAGCCAACTATTGCATAAATTTGAAGAACAAAAGAGATACTTGTTAGCTAACTTATTTATATAAATAAATTAGCTAACAAGTATTGTTTCTGCTTAAGTAATAGCGTATGAATTTCAAATTCAGTTTTTATTTTATCGTCAATACTTGATAGAAAATCTGCAACATATGTTTGTTGAATATAATTTGGTAATTGCATTTCCATAGGCTCAATTTCGGAGATATAATGCCGTTTGTGTTCATTTGATGATAGATTTAAAAATGACAAATACTCAAATATAAATTTTAGGTTAACATTTGGTTTCGCTGTCAGTATTTTAATTGCTGAAGATTTTACTTTGAATAAAAAATTAACAAACTTTATATCCATTGTAAAATCATCGAAAATGATACATTGACCTTTGTCATAAATACCAAATTCTTCATTGGTATATCCTAATACAAAAGCTTTATTTGCTGTTAGAACTGGAATTAGTGAAATATCAGATGAATAATCCGTATTTGTTACCAAATATTTAGTTGGCTGTTCATAGTTTAAAGTATCCTTAACTTGAACATATTCATTTTCTTGATTAAGAATTTGTTCGTATAGTTGATAGCGAAGCGTAATCACAAAGGAAATAAAATCCCTAATTAAAGGGCTTTGTCAAAAACTAATTCTAAAGCAAGTGCCAAATAAAAAATTAAGTGATTGTGTTTCTTGTTATTCATCATCATTAACAGAATCGAATGTAATTGATAAAAATGGAGTTTATCCAGTTTATGGAGCTACAGGTGTTATTGCATTTACGGAAAATCCACAAATTAATGAAGATGCCGTTTTAATAATCAAAGATGGCTCTGGAGTTGGAAAGGTGCAATTTGGAGCGGATAAATTTTCGGTTATTGGTACTCTAAACTATTTAACTGCAAAGTCTGAAATTAATTTAAGATATATTTTCTTCTGCCTGAAATTTTTTAACTTTGAAAAATACAAAGTTGGTTCTGGAATCCCACACATTTACTTCAAAGACTACGGAGAGTCTACTATTTTCTGTCCTTCTTCGGAAGAACAAGATAAAATAGAGAAATTATTATCAACTATTGACGAAAAAATAAATATTGAAAAAAAATCACTGCAAAAATATGAGATACAGAAAAAGTATCTTCTACAAAACCTATTTATATAAATAGTCTCTCCTTAAACCACCTATAATTTACTGATTATTAGTATTTTGGGTTTAAAATAGCTTGTTTTTTATTGCAAGAATTTGTATCTTAAAGCTTTAAAACCTTGCAAATATGTTGGGGAAAAATCCAGAAAAGAAGCCAGAATTATTCCGCCCAATGTTGGTGGATTTTATTGACCACGAGCATGAACTTGTTCTACTTTCAGAAAAAATAGATTGGAATTATTTTGAGAAAGAATTTTCGCCCTTGTATTCCAAAGTGGGCAATCCGAGCCATCCGATTCGGTTTATGGTGGGTTGTTTGCTACTGAAACATTTGTATAATTTGGGCGATGAGACGTTGGAAAAAGCCTGGATCATGAATCCTTATATGCAGCATTTTTGTGGCAGGGTTTTCTTTGAACACGAATTTCCTTGTGACCCGAGTAATTTTGTTCATTTCCGAAAAAGAATTGGCGAAAAAGGCATCGAAAAAATCTTTGCCTACAGCGTAAGAATGCACGATGCCAAGACGAACACCTCAAATTTTGTTTTGTCCGATACTACCGTTCAGGAGAATAATACCTCTTTTCCTACCGATGCAAAATTGTGCAAAAAAGTGATCGATTATTGCAACAAAATAGCCGGAAATGAAGGCATAAAACAAAGACAACGCTACACAAAAGTCAGCAAACAAATGGTGCGCAACACCTACAACGGAAAACATCCCAAGCGGGCAAAAGCGGCAAGGAAATCTCAAAGACAGCTCAAAACCATCGCCATGAGACTGATTCGTGAATTGCAACGGAATTTTAATGCAGAACAGCAAGAATTTTATAAAGATTTAATGACATTGTACACCAAGGTTGTCACACAAAAAAGAAACGATGCCGATAAAATTTACAGCATTCACAAGCCTTTTACCCGATGTATTGCCAAAGGAAAAGCGCATAGCCAGTATGAATTTGGGAATAAGGTAGGTTTGATAACCACCGCCAACAAAGGCAAGAAAATCATTCTCGGGATTAAAGCATTTTTGCAAACTCCTTACGATGGTCACACCATAGAACCACTTTTGGAACAGATGGAAACCGGTGGTCAAAAGCTCCCAAAAGAACTCCTTTACGATAGAGGTGGCAGAGGAAAATCAGAAATAAAGGGCGTGAAAATCTCCATCCCAAGCACTCCAAGAAAAAAAGACACTGCTTATCAAAAGCAGACAAAGCGCAAAAAATTTAGAACCAGAGCGGCAATAGAACCTATCATCGGACATTTAAAAACCGATTTTAGGCTGGCAAAAAATTACTTCATGGGAGAAACGGGACCACAAATCAATGCATTACTAGCTGCAACCGCTTGGAACATGAAGAAAATGATGGAACTACTGAAACAGAAAATTATTTTCTTATTTTATAAGATACAAATTATGCTGTTTTCTAATCCTGTTTTTAAAAATAAATTAAATAGTGGGTTTTGTTAAGGAACGACTAGTTAAATTTAGTCTTGAAAAATTGTCTTTTTTTTGGTAAAACTAAAAAAAGACCTATATTTGCACCAGTAAAAACAAACAATCTTAAATCTTGTTTAAAAAGTGACCTATTCGGTGACCTAAAAATAAGAGAACGATATAAAGCTTATGGATAGGGAGTTTTTCAAATATGAACAAGTCCCGTCCGGATCGCAACTATTACAGCAAAATAGTTCAAAACGCTTTAAAACATAGTTTTTAAAGCGTTTTATGTTTTATATCTGTTCAAGTGGACTAATTCAACAGAATAAAAGTTACCATTCAGTTTCCTAAAAAGATTTGATAAAATAGGTCAATGATCAATTCGGTCTTTCTAAGAGTATTTTTTTAAGATTAGTGACTAAAGAAATGATTTATTTCAGTTACCTATAGAATTTAATAGAAATTAGCGAATCTAGAGCGCAGGGATTAGTCGGTTCGTCAGAAGATACCAAATCGTACAACTCATATTTCAAAACTTTTGCGCTAAAAATTTACGACGCCTACAATACTTTGTTGAGAACGGACGACGCTGTTACCTGTAATAATGCTTAAGAAATAAATTGTTAAGTAAATGTGAGCGGCTACGAACTTTAATCTGTATTTTCAAAGACCATAATGACCGTGAGGAGAAGCTTATTGGAATTGAATTAGCAAAACGTACACTGAATAGATACAGTCGAGTTTCTTTTAAATGCTATAGGTCGGTTTCTTTTTGGGTGTTGCCATATTTAAAGGTAATTAATTCTGTCAATAATTAAAAAATGAGTAGACATAAGATTTTATCATTTGTCAATTGAAGTATTTTAATAAAGCTTAAAAATTCATAGTTTCAGTACATAAAATACGAATTTCGGTACATTACGATAGATTGCTATGGCATAACATTTGTACAATTCTCCTCAAAATTATTGTTGATTTACAAAATAATATAAATCATTAATAAAAATCTTAATTATGAGTTTTATAGACAAAGTAAAATTGGCTGCCCAGCTAGCAAAGGCGAATTTCAGTGAAGGTATCGATGATGGTTACGACCATTCCACTACATCTGCCGGAAAAAAAGGGTTAAGATCCGGTCGTGTATCTGAGTTAACTGCGATGGCAGACCTAAAACCCGGAGGTGCAGAAAATCTCAAAACCATAATGGAAATTGCAGGCGGAGATCTGAAAGGTGCAACCAAAGTAGGAACGCTGCATGATCTTCGTATAGTTTTGTTTGATAACGATACCAAGATTCTTTTCTGCACGGCTTACGATGGTGATTGGGATGCTTATATTGATGATTTCGCTACAAAAATTCCGCAGCTGATGGACATCATTTTTGGGAATGTTGAAGGCTGGCCAGGCATAAAAAACCCGAGTGTAAAGCAGTTCATTCTAGACCATCAGATTACCGCGACCGGCTGGTATGTTGGTGTTCCGCATCTTACGGTGAATGATATAAGGAGAAATGATAAAATCATTAAAGGACTGAATAAGGCAATTGACGAAGCAAATAAAATCTAATCTATGGCACTGGAATTTTTAAAGCGGATTTTTAATCCCAATAAAGTAGAAATTGAGCTGAATGAAATACAGGCCTTAATTCTCAGAAGCCGACCTATACCATATTTCGGAACAATGGGTATTATTGAAATCAAAGATGCTGTGGCAGCCAGACAAATGCTCCAAAAACTCTTGCCGATTGTGAGTTCTGCGGAAGACTGGCATAAGAATGAAGGGGCATCGGTTACGTTGACGTTCACTTATAAAGGTCTGGAAAAAATCGGCGTGCCTAAAGAGTCGCTTGAGACTTTCCCCGAATCCTTCAAGGAAGGAATGGCAGAACGTTCCCGGTTTCTGTATGACATTGGAGTCAATGACCCTAAAAACTGGGAAAAGGTTTTTAGAAGATCACATATTCACATCGCAGCGGCAATTATCGCCAACAATGAAGAGGCGTGGAAAAGCAAGCTGGAGGAATTTCGTTCTAAATTGGCGAATAACAGCGGCGTAGAAGTAATAATGAGCCACGATTTCGCCGTATCTGAAGAGGTTAAAAATGTATTCGGATTCAGGGATGGCATCAGTAATCCGGAGATTGAAGGCAGTGGGATAGATGTGCCGCCCGGATTTGATCGTCCACTTAAAGCAGGCGAATTTATAATGGGCTATCCTGGAGAAGCAGGCTTCATAAAGCCATTTCCACAACCTGAAGTTTTAGGAAAGAACGGTTCTTTTATGGTTTTCAGAAAGTACCAGAGCCAAGTGGCGGAATTTAATCAGTTCGTTAAAGAAAATTCTTCTTCGCCGGAAGAGGGAGAGCTCTTGGCTGCTAAAATGGTAGGTCGCTGGCGAAGTGGTGCACCTTTGGTTTTAGCTCCCGAAAAGGATGATAAATCGCTAGGAGATGATATGCAAAAAAACAATGATTTTTCTTTCAAGAATGATGAGTACGGTAAAAAGTGTCCGTTCAGTTCGCATATCCGCAGGATGAACCCAAGAGATTCCAAATCTTTTGTTTTGGAGGATGAACGTTTGCACAGGATCATCAGAAAAAGTGTAACTTTTGGCGACATTGTTCCGCCGGAGGTAACTAAAAATGACGGTAAGGAACGTGGACAGTATTTTATTGGCATTAGTGCCGATGCAATGGGAACACTGGAATTTCTTCAAAAACAATGGGCAAACGATGGTAACGCCCAAAATCTGGGAACAGAAAAAGATCCTATGATCGGTGTACAGGACGAAGACGCACTGTTTTCTGCACCTGGAGAACCCCTCATCAAAAGATACCGTGGTTTGCAGACCTACAACATCGTGAAAGGCGGCGAATATTGTTTTATCCCAAGCATTTCTGCTTTAAAATGGATTAGCGAATTAAAATAAAAAAAAGCACTATGGAAGAATACATCAAGTACAGTTACGAAGTGGAAGAAATTCCAGAAAATTTCGATGAGTATATTACCACCATTAATAACGATATCCGCGAATACATCAAAAATACGCCAAACCTAAGCAGGGCGACCCATCATACCAGAGATGCGCACGCCAATGGCTATGCAGTGCTGAAAGCAGAGGTTGAAATTTTGGATAATCTGCCCGAAGAACTGGCGCAGGGCATTTATGCGAAACCCGGAAAACACCAGGCAGTAGTTCGCTTTTCCAATGGTTCGTCCAGAGTTTTGCCCGATAAACTAAGCGGTAATGCACAAGGATTTGCTTTAAAGATTTTTGGGATAGATGGCAAAAAATTATCTCCCGGAGAGGAAGATTCTCCCAATGTTGATTTTAACCTGATTAATAATCCCGTGTTTTTCTGTAACTCGGCAGAACATTATGTTTTCATTTCAAAGCTTTTTTTAAAGCTAAATGATTTCTTTGAAAAGGGAGCCTTGGGAAAATTGGAATTTGCCACACTTTGGGTCACCGAAAATAAAAAAGCATTTCCAAATTTTGAGGCTTTGAAGGAATTGGGCGCTCTTAAAACTTTTAAAAAAATCCCTTCAATCAACAGTTTTCTTTATGAATTTTACAGTATGGGAGCGGTACGCCACGGTGATTATATCGCCAAAGTAAGAGTGATCCCAACTGAGCAGACCACGAACGCCATCACGGAAAAAGATATTGATCTAGACAGCGCAGAATGGCCGTACAGAAAAGGAATTATCAAAGAAATAGCTCAAAAAAACCTTACGTTTGAGTTGCAAATACAACTTTGCAAAAACCTGAAAGAAATGCCTGTGAATGACCTTACAAAAGAATGGTCGCAGGAATTATCACCATTCCGTACGGTGGCAAAAATCACAATACCAAAACAAACGGTTCCAGAGGATGGTAATTTTGAAATTATGGAAAATCTGTCTTTTACACCGTTCAGAACCATCGAAGAGAATTCACCGATCGGAAATTTACAGCGTTCACGGCAATCAGCGTATGTAACATCTTCAACCTCACGACACGAGCTAAACCACAAAAAACGTAAAGAACCAAAGAATTTGGAGGAAGCATTCAGTCCGGAGTTTTATCAATTATAATTGAAAATGAAGATTGCTGAGTCCTAGTTCCGTAAAGTTAATTACCAAAAATCAACCAAAATTATGAGCAAAATAAAAAATGTAACGGTAGCCGGAAGTGGTGTTTTAGGATTCCAAATTGCTTTTCAAACAGCAATTCACGGATTTGAAACCACTGTTTACGATATCAGTGATGAAGTGTTGGAAAAGGCGAAAGCAAAGTTCGACGGCTTGGCCGAAAGTCATAAAAAGGATCTTGGCGCCACCGAAGAACAAATTACAGAAGCGAGGGAAAGACTGCACTATTCATCCGATTTGGCATTTGCTGTGAAAGATGCCGATCTTTTGATAGAAGCAGTGCCAGAAGATATTAAAATAAAAACGGAATTTTATAAGCAACTCTCCGCGATTGCACCGGAGAAAACCATTTTTGTAAGTAATTCATCCACCTTGTTGCCAAGTCAGTTTGCAGAGGTGACAGGAAGACCTGCTCAATACCTTAACCTGCATTTTGCCAATCAAATATGGTTGCGAAATACGGCGGAAATTATGCCACATCCAGGAACCGACGAAAAAATATCTGAGGAAATAGTCGATTTTTCAAAGGCGATAGGGATGGTGCCTATTTTGGTAAAAAAAGAAGTTCCAGGTTATGTGCTCAATTCTTTATTAAATCCATTTCTGAATGCCGGAATGCAGCTTTGGATTGGCGATTATGCTACGCCAGAAACCATAGACAAAACCTGGATGCTGGGAACTGGTTCGCCTTACGGACCAATGGCTTTGTATGATATTATCGGATTGACGACACCATACAACATTTACAAACTGCAAGTAGAGAAGGGCAAAACAGATGATGAGATTGTGCTGGATAAACTTAAATCAACCTTCATAGACCAAAATAAACTGGGAATTTCTACTGGCGAAGGCTTTTACAAATATCCAAATCCTTCGTGGCAAAGCCCAGATTTTTTGAAAGTGCCGGAAGCCGATTTATCTAAAATCAGAATCAAAAATATTGTGGTGGCTGGAAGTGGTGTTCTCGGTTTTCAGATTGCCGTGCAATGCGCTTATTTCGGCTATGAAGTCACGGTTTATGATGTTAATGATGAAGCTTTAAGTAAGGCAAAAAACCGTTTTGATGTCTTGGCTGAAGAATATAAAAACTACCTGAAAGCTGATGAAGAAAAAATCGAAAATACCAAAAATAATCTCACTTATTCGACAGATTTGAAAGCTTCTTTACAAGATGCTGATTTATTGATAGAAGCCGTTCCGGAAAGCATCGATATCAAAAAAGATTTCTGGGAAAAAGCTTCTGAGCACGCGCCGGAAAAAACCATTTTTGCGAGCAACTCATCCACACTTTTGCCGAGCAGATTAAGCACATTTACCAATCGTCCAGAAAAATTCATCCATTTACATTTTGCCAATCATATAATGGTTCGCAATACAGCAGAAATAATGGGTTCTGATCAAACCGACCCAACGGTTTATAACGAGATTGTAGAGTTTGCAAAATCCATTGCTATGCTTCCCGTGGAACTGAAGAAGGAAAAATCGGGCTACGTTCTGGATTCTTTGTTGATTCCGCTTTTGGTGGCTGGCCTTGCGCTGTGGGCGAATGACGTTGCCGATCCTGCAACCATTGATAAAACCTGGAGAATTGCAACAGGTGCTCCTTTTGGACCAATGGCCATTTTAGATTTGAATGGGATGAACACCAATTATAACATCTTAAAAGAAATCCCGGGAGAACTAACACAGAAAATAGCAGAAAAGCTAAAAGCCGAACTTATCGACAAAGGAAAACTTGGTCAGCAATCCGGCGAAGGTTTTTACAAATATCCTGATCCAGAATGGCAAAGCAAGGATTTTTTAAAAGCTTGATAAATGCTAAATTTCCATTATAAACTAAGTATTTTAATTATTAATCAATTATTTTTAATTAAAATACTTTTTTGGTTATGATATTTTTTCATAGAGCCAATCTTTTATACTTTCATAGACAGATTCTTTAATATCTTCATTAAGTATTTCGTGCCGCATAGCAGGATAAATTTTTGCATTAACATCTGTAAATCCATCTTTTTGCATTTGTGTTACCGTTTTTTCAACCCCTTTTCCGAAGTTTCCTATCGGATCATCAGCTCCGCTTACAAAAAGAAAGGGAAATTCTTTTGGTATTTTTTCTGCCCATTTTCTTTCCGTTGCCTGTTGGTTTAGAGAAACTAATGCGTAAAAACCATTATTGGTAAAAGGTACTCCGCATAGGCTGTCCCGGCAAAATGATTCACGGTTGGATTTGCTGAGGCTCAGCCAACTGTTAAGGTCGCCATCTTTCTCGCCTTTAAAATGTTGATTATTAATTTTTGAAAAAGTTTGGTTGATGAATTTGCTCCTGTGTTTTGGGGCAATAATATTCTTAATGGACAGGAAAAATTTAGCCAAACCGATTCCGTTGATTTTTCCTCCCGTTCCCACGATGACCGCGCCCTTAAAATCAGCTTCCTGATTCTGAAGTAAGCATCTTGCAATGAAAGACCCCATAGAATGACCTAGTAAAAAGTGAGAAATGTTAGGATAGTTGTTTTCTAAAAATGCAGCCATCGTTGCGGCATCGTCTATCAGTTGCTGCTTGGGATTTTCTTTTTGAAAATAGCCAAGTTCTTCCCGATTTTCCGCCGTTTTTCCGTGTCCCAGATGGTCATATAATAGAACTGCAAAACCGTTGTTCGCCAGATATTCTGCAAAATTTTTATAACGACCGCTATGCTCCTGCATCCCGTGTAGTATAAGGACAGTAGCCTTTGGAGGTTCATTTATTGGTTCGAATAATTCATAAAAAAGATTGTGCGTACCTGAGTTGGCAATTTTCTGCCTTTTTATATAGCCTGGTGTATGTTTTGCCATAGTCGGTTGATTTTGTACAAAAATAAAAATTCTGCCCTTGATAAAAGCAAGAGCAGAATAAAGTTAGATAAATTGGTTATTATAGACAATCTCTTTTATAGGTTAAAGAGATACGCCTTTAGCAAGAAAGAACTTCGATAAAGTGTAAAGGCAGCTCTTTTTTTATATTTAATTTCTGTAAGAGGTATGGATGGCTTTTGCCAAAACGTCTGGTTTTTTCCAGTGTTCTGTTACTGGTGTTACTTTTTTATCGAGGCCGAGTAGGGTATATACCGCGATACGTGCTGCACGAACCGAATATTCTTCTGTGAAAACCATATCTTCCGGTATTTCTACAAACTGACTAATCATTGCTAGGTTGGTGCTGCCTTCAGGAACAACTGCAGGGCGGTCTGCTTTAGCGTGCGGCTGAAACAAAGCATCGATATAAGGCATCATACACGGAATAACATTGATAACGCTATCTTTTATTTCCTGTTCGTGTTTTTCAAAATGCAAATGATGAATCAACTCTGTCAAAATTTCTTCGCCCGTGCAATCAATCATCGGCTTTTTCACATAATCTCCCACTGCATCTGGATATAATCCGTAGCCCCAAAGGATGGTAGTATCATCGCCTTGCGCTTTGAAATGCGGTTGTGCGGCCACCACAATTGACATTCGCCACGATGAATCTTTAAACGTCATCAAAGCTCCGCTGCCCGGTTTGTTTCCAGTGTATTCTTCAATAAGTTTCAGAAATTTATTTCCTTTGAATGTTGGCGTAAATGAATACCATTTTGTTTCGTCCGGTTTGGTAAAGAACGGGTCTGGGTTACCCAACGTGCCGGGTTTCTTGTTGGCAATTTTACGCCATAATGCAAAACTTGGCGGATTTGACGGCAAATATTTTGCAGGCGTGTAATAATCGCCGTTATTAGAATTGTCTGTAATGCATCCGTTGGTAAAGAATACCAAATCGCCTTCATTCACGGTTATTTTTTCTGTTTTTCCTTCTGCATTGATGCATTCTATTTCCGTTACGGTAATGCCATCATCATCGGCAAAATCCAAATCGGTAACGGTTTTTCTTAATGAAAAGTCCACTTTATGCTGGTCCAGAAATGCCTTCAACGGCAAGATAACGGATTCATATTGGTTGTATGGTGTTCTGGTAACTCCTTCGAGTGTTTCGATTCTTGAAAATTCCAACAGCATACGTTTCATATAGCGTTGAAATTCAAAAATACTGCTCCATTCCTGCCAGGCAAAAGTGGTTTGCCACATATACCAGAAGTTGGTCGTAAAAAAATGATCGTCAAACCAATCACGAATGGTAATGTTGTCTAAATCATTTTCATCGGCAAAAAACAATTTCAAAAATTTCATCCGGTCCTGAGTGTTGAAACCCATATCCGTTACGGGTAAAATGTTTCCGTTCTTGTCAATCAACCGCGCCTTCGCATTGGTAGGATTCGCGTGGTCAAATGCCAGAATTTCGTCTTTTACGGAAATGTTCGGGACATCCAGAGAAGGGATACGGGATGTTAATTCCCAAAAGTTTTCATAGGTTTCTTCGTTGAGCATACGCCCGCCACGACAGATGAACCCTTTTTCTTTAGATCCCGCACCATCGTTGCTACCGCCCAAAATCGGCAGGGTTTCAATGATGTGAATGTTTTCGCCTTTAAAGCCTCCGTCTTCTAACAGATACACGGCACCGGCAAGACTTGCCAATCCGCCTCCGATGAAATATGCATGTTTGTTCGAATTGCTCATATGATATTTTTTTTTAGGTTATTTTTATATAATAAAGGTATTGATATACCTTAATTCCTTGGTATCCCTAAATTCGAAAATCATATACGGAATTTCTTTTTTAGAAATGCTGTTGTCTTCGGTACCTTTGGGGCGATATTGACGCATGCTTTTTAAAGAAACGGCCGAATGCAGAGGTAGAATTAAAGCCCGTTTCAAATGCAATCTGAGAAATATTTTTTTCTGGATAGCCAAGCAGAACGCATACTTCTTTTAATAAGGCCTCATCAATAATCTGATGTGGAGTTTTGCCGGTCGCTTTTTTTACAATCAGAATAAGATATTTGTTGGTAATGAATAGCTTGTCCGCATAGTATTGTACGTCCTTATGCTGCAAAATATTTTCTTTCACCAATTCATTGAATTTAAAAAAAATATGATTGTTATCCTGTGGAGTGGGATATGCGTTGTCTTTTCTGCCTTCATCAGTTAGGACGGCAACTTCCAATAAAATATTAATAATAATAGTACGAACAATATCTTCTGTAAAACGACCATTTCTCGTGGTCTGCTGTTGAAGATAATCCAATAAATTGATTAAGTGCGTACTACTTGATTCGTTGGAAATTACTACGTTAAAGCTATTTTTATTGAATAGAGACAGATTCTCGATAAAAAATGGATTAGAAATGTTCTTGAGCAGGAAATTCTTTTCAAAGAAAAGAACTTTCAGACGGAAATCTTTGCTGTTATTTACAAATTTTATAATTGTTGATGGAGCAGATATCAGGAATCCGTTTTGGGATATCTTGTAATGCTGATTATCAATTTCTAAATCTATACTACCAGAAACACAGATGCAGAATGCATAAAAATCCATTCGGAAGAGTCTTTTTGGGAATTCAAAAATGAGTTTTCCTGACGATATAAAGTAAGGTTTCTCACAATGTACGTGATAAAAAGATAATATTTCTTTAATACTTTCGTAAGCTTTCATAGCTTCTTATTTAGTGGATTTATGCAGGAAGATATATTTTTCGCCTTATATTTATCTCGCTACAGCTCCTCTCTTTTAATCTTTCGGACTTTGTAAAATAAAACACTATAACTGGCAATGGCGCTTACTGTTCCTATGATTATCATTTTTATAACATAAGGATAGGTGAGGTCTACAGCGCCTTTTTCTATGATAAGTATTCTAAAGGCAGGCAGGAAATGTGTAAGCGGGATGATATTTGCAATATACTGAACCCAAACTGGCATTTGGCTGAGCGGCCAGGTAAATCCTGACAGGATAAAGCTGGGTGTGGCAATAACCATAAGGATTTCCGTAGCTTTCAGCTGGTTCGGAACAAGGATGCTCACCAAAATTCCTATAAAGCAGACCGAGATTACAAAAACACCCGCTATTAGGGTAAGCGGAAAAATGTTTTCATAAAAAGGAATTCTGAACCACTTCGTAAAACCCCAGTACATCAGCCATATCCCGAAGCTCATTATGAGATAAGGCACGATTTTAACCAGCATCAGCATAAATGCAGAACGGCTTTTATGTACCAGATATTTGAAAGTGCCGTTTTCAAACTCGGAAGCAAAAGAAAGAGCCAGTCCCAATAGTAATACCTGCTGAAGCACAGTAGCCAAAACACCTGGCCACAAAAAATACATATAGTTGGTGCTTCTGTTGTTCTTTTTTATAAATGTGGTTTTAAATGGCTCATACTGACTCATTAGCAAATTTTCCGGAACTCCTTGTTTACGTAAGGTTTCGACCTGTGTCCCTGCTTTGAGGGTTCCTAAGACCAGCTGAAGTGCTGATGAAGAATAATTTGCGGTCAATACATTTGCTGTATTGACTATGGTAGTGACTTCAGGATATCGTTTTGTAAGCACATCTTTCTCAAAATCTTTTGGGATAATAACGACGCAGGTTGCATCTTTCTCAATCATCAAACGATTGAGGTTTGTCTCGTCAAACTGCAGCCTTGCAACAGACAAAACTTCGTTGTCATTCATCATTTCGATTGCTTTCCGGCTGAGTGAGCTTTGGTCATAATCTACCACTATGATTGGTAAATCTGTCACTTTCCCTTTGCTGTACACATATCCCAACAAAACACCGTACATCAAAGGAGCCCCAATAAACAAAATTCGGAGGACTTTGTTGCTCCAGAATAAGCCGAACTCCCGTTTGATCAGATTGAGAAATGTTTTCATTATTAAGGTTTTAGCGTTACTGTTGTTTTGCTTAGGATATCGTTTGCTTGTTGGATGTTAATAGGGTCTATTAATATTTCATACAAAGCGTCCTGCACTTCATAATCAGGATATGCTGTAGCAATATTAGCATAGGCACCTATTTGTTTTATATTTCTGATTTTCCCTTTGATATCCCGATTTTTGTAAGGTATATGCACATTGATTTCTTTTCCTTGTGCATAATTTGCCAATTGGCTTTCAGGAATAGTAAAGCGGAAATATATGGAATTATTAAGAGAACCTTTGAAAAGCGTATATCCTGGTAGTGCCAGTTCCCCCAGCTTCAATGTGATCGATTCTATTTTCATATCCTGTGGTGCAATGATATACCTTTCTTTCTCGGCAACCTGTACTTCTTCCAAAGCTCCCTGTGCACGGTCTTTTTGTCCCAACGCCATTGTTTGCTGTTCTATGCGGACCCCGTTTTTAACATCGGCAATTTCTGCATCTACGGCTATCATTTGTGATTTGGCTCCCTGATACTTTGCGAATACTTCATCATATTGCTGTTGCGGAACCAATGAATCCTTTACCATTGCGTTCATTCTTGCCAGGGATTTTTTTGCAAACTCATATTGCTCTACCAAAGCCGATTTTTTGGCATAGAGCTGTGCCAACTGATTGGCAGTGGCACCGTGTACACTCATCTCATATTGTGCCTGAGCAGATTTTACCGCTCCCTGTGCCTGTGATTTTTTTGCGTCTACTTCTGGGATTTCCAATATCGCCAATGTATCTCCCTTTTTTACAAAATCTCCCTCGCTGACCAGAATTTTATCAATCCTGCCTGTTATTTTGCCAACTACTGCAATCTCTTCCCGCTCGGTCTTTCCCTGGATGGTTTGTGATACTTTCGGTTTATTCTCACAAGAAGTTAAAATGCCTGCAATGCTGAGTATGTAAATAATTTTTTTCATTCTGCTTAGTTTTGGATTTTAATAAAGTTTGATAATTTTCCCGATGCACGGTAAACTTCAATAGCAGCATTCCGCTGTTCAATCACGGTTTCTACTTTGTTTAAGGATTCTTTGTATATATCATTTTCCGCTCCAAGGCGTTCAGTGACGTTAATAAGCCCTAATCTGTATTGCTTTGATGCTATTTCATTATTATTTTGTGCTATTTTTTCCCTTTGGATCGCAATATCTACCTTATGTAACGTGGTATTGTATTCTACCTTGTTTTTTTCCAATTCAAGATCTACTTTTTCTTTGGTGTCAGCCAGTTTATTTTCAACCTGGGCGAGTCCTATTTTGGCTTCGTCTATTTTATGTTTACGTTCAAATCCGCTGAAGAGTTCCCATTTCACAGCCACGCCCAACATCCAGTTAGGATGTAGTGTCAATTCATTTAGTTTCAAATTGGCGGTCGTATTTAATGTTTCAATCGGCACTTTTGTATTGGCATTATATAATGATGCATAGCTATATCCCGCAAAAGCCCCAACTGTGGGAAGAAGGCTTCCTTTTTCTTTTTTAAGGGCATATTCGGAAGCTTTTCTGAAAGATTCCAGTGCTTTTATCTCATTTCGTTCGGCTGTGCTCAGGCTGTCCAAAATAATGATGGGCTCCAACTGATGATTGGTTTTAAAAATTTCTTCTTCAGAAAGATTGGTGGATTGTTTTATCTTGAGTATCAGAAGTTTTCTTTTATTTTGAACATCTGCACGTTTGGAAGCCAATTCCAGAGTGGAAAGTTTGATTTTATCTCGATCATAAGGAATTGCTAACCCTTCGGATATCGCTTTTTCTACTCTTTCTTTTTCCTTATTCAATCTCTTTTCGCTGTTATCGATGAGTTTTTCGGCGGTTTCCAGAAGTTTGAGACGGTCAAAGCTCCCTATGATATCTTTTATGACCTCATCTTTCTGATTTTCCATCATAAACGCTGTGCCTGTATTTTTTTCTTTGAGAGCCTTGGCTCCATTTAGGATTTGTCCGCCACTGAACAGTACAGCTTTTGCGGTAAGACCTCCATAAAGGATATTCGCATTTGTGCTGAAATCGGAGGATCCCCCAAAAACAGGATATCCTGTGATGGGTAAATTCAGGGTAGCTAGATCTAATTTTGCATCACTGCTGATGTAAGAGTATAAACCTGAAGCCTCGACCTTCGGGATATATTTGGCCAATATGCTTTTGCGTTCTAATTCTAATTTTTGTAATTCAAGATCTTGATTCCTTATTTCAGTATTTTTTTGCAATGCCTTTCCGATAGCATAATCCAAATCCTTACTTATAAGAATCTGTGCGTTGGTGATAGTGCCGAATAGGATCATTGTAATGGCTAAGTTTATTTTTTTCATACCATTTCGTTTTGAATGTTGTTTTGAATATGCTGAAAGAAGTTTTTTATCTCTATGATTTGATTTTCTGAAAGTCCTCTGGTTGCTCTTTCGGTTACATTGTTAACAATATACATTACTTTTTCCTCTATCTCCTTTCCTTTATTTGTTAAATATATCAGGTTTTGCCTTCTGTCGGTAAGGGGGGGGTCTTCTTTCTACGTAGCCTTCTTTTTCCAATTGGTCGATAAGTCTGGTTATACTGGGCTTATCCCTGTGGGTAAAATCTGCTATCGCCTGTTGTGAACATCCCTGTTGTTTCCATAAAGGTACTAGCACCGACCATTGTTCCCGAGTCAGGTTAATATTATTCAATTTGAATTGCTGACCCAAAAAACGATTGAACAGTACAGGTACATTACCGGTAAGCAGATTGTATCGATCTTGTTCAGTTAATATTTTTTCAGCTTTCATATAAAAATTATCATTGGACAAAGTTAATCAAACAATAGTTGTGGTAACAACTATTGTTTGATTAACTTTTTTTAATCTTAATAGGATTTAGATGACATAAATTTGTATTTAATTATTGTTAAGACCATTTGTGAGCAGTGAAAATATGGTTAAAATAACTCGTAGTGCATTATAAAAGGTTATTCATAATACGAAAAAAAATCGTATATTGTATTGATTACCAATCGAATACACTATGAATAACCTAGATGCAATTTTCGATTTTATTTTAAATGAATTAAGAAAATTAACCTTAAATGAAAATTTTTATTTTAAACCTATTAAACCAAAATTGAGTGATTTAGAACTTATTGCCATAAATATTTCTGCAGAATATTTATCATTAGATTCAGAATATCAGTTATTTAGATATCTTTCAAATTCAAAACTAAATGGAATGATAGAAAGAAGTGTTTATAATCGCAGGAAAAGAAAACTCTTCTTGCATATGGAAAATATCAGAAAGATTATGGTTGATAGATTTCATGATATTGAAAGCATTTTCATTGTAGATTCAATGCCTTTAGAAATTTGCAAAAACGCAAGAGCAAACCGCTCTAAAATCTGTAAAGAAGATGATGGAACTACTGAAACAGAAAATTATTTTCTTATTTTATAAGATACAAATTATGCTGTTTTCTAATCCTGTTTTTAAAAATAAATTAAATCGTGGGTTTTGTTAAGGAACGACTAAATAGGTTTTGTAGAAGATATTGCTTTTGAGATTGGTGTTTAATTAATATTTTTTTCTCTATTTGTAACTTTTGGTCAATAGTTGATAATAATCCAGCAATATTAATTTGTTCTTCGAGGGCGGGAATATATATTTTGATTTGTTTAACAATTTCAGCAGATAGATTCCCTTGACCACCTTGTAAATATCTACTTACGATACTCTCTTTTTTGTATGATAAATAAGAGTAAATGAAATAATGATTTTGGTCTGATTTTATACAAAGAACAGCTTGGTTTATTGCTCCTCTAATCTTACTAAGTCCTATTTCACCGCTTGTTGCACCATACAAAGCATATAAGATATCGCCTACTTCAACGATTTTAGCAGAAGAATTTTTTAATCCTAATTCACTAATGAATTGTTCCGTTTTACCGCAATTTATTTCACCTGAACGAATAAATGGAATATTACCATTAAAATACTCCCGTTTAGATGTTAGTGGTGTTCCGCCTGAATAAAATGTTGCTATTTCGCCTAACTTCTTCACCTCCCATTTCTCAGTGAATTTCTTAAACCTAATTTTCTGCGAATATATTTTTTCACTTAGCCCTTTAATTAAGGTTTCTAATTGTCCAATTATTTTGTTTTGGGTTTGGATTCGAGAGTCTATTAAGGATAGAAATGATGCAATTTTAGTTTGCTCATTGAGCGATGGAAGAGGCAGAGTTACAGAAGCTAATATTTCTTGACCAATATTATATCTTGTACTTCCTCCCGATTTTGATGTTATTTGATTTCTTATTAAATCAGTTTTTAATGATTTATTCAAAAAAATAGGTTCATATTCTCCATTTTTTTTACCTCTAATTACAAATCCTCCAAATGTTGCAGTTTTGTCTTTATCTAAGTATACACTTGTTGTTCCTACTTCCTCTCGTGTCTCAGAACTTCTTTGGAACAGAATATCTCCGTAGTTTACTGGGAATTTATCAATGATTTCTTCATTGACATTTACACTCCCAATAATTTTATCGTATGTTATAAACTCGTTATTGAGAATGTCCAATACGTTTATGAACTTGTATCCACTACCATATTGTTCCTTTGTAGCGTTAATACCATTCTTAAATTCCAAAATCTCCCCCAACTTCTTAGTTTCCCATTCCTCCGTAAATTCAGGAAATCTCAAATTAGGAACCTTAGTTCCAAATCTATCTGCGGGATAAAATGTCCTTAATTGCTTTCCTTTGAGATTTTAAAAAATTAAATTATAATGAATGAACAAAAACAACTCTCAGAAGTTATCGATCTATGGAAAATAGACAAAAAACAGTATGTAAAAAAATCAAGTTTCTCAGCTTATACGCTATTGATTGAGAATCATCTACTACCAAATTTCGGAAATAAATTTGCGATTGAGGAAGCTGATGTCCAATGCTTTGTTTTTCAAAAATTGGAAACGGGTTTAAGTCATAAAACAATTAAGGATATTTTAATTGTTCTGAAAATGATTTTGAAATTTGGAGCTAAAAACAAATGGTTACAGTATACCCCTTTTGATATTCAGTTTCCTACTGAACGAGAAAAGCATAATATTGAAGTGCTTACCAAGACTGATCAGAAAAAAATAATGAACTATATACAAGAACATTTTACATTTAGAAATTTAGGGGTATATATATGTTTAAGTGCAGGAATGCGTATTGGGGAAGTATGCGCCTTAACTTGGGAAGATATTGATACCGATAACGGAATTATCAGTGTTAACAGAACCATCCAGCGTATTTATGTGATAGAAGATGGAACTCGTAGAACGGAATTGATTCTGGATACCCCGAAAACTAAAAATTCTATTCGTGAAATTCCGATAAGTAAGGATTTATTAAGAATATTGAAACCATTTAAAAAGATTGTGAATCCTTTGTTTTTTGTATTGACAAACGATGCTAAACCAACTGAACCCAGAACCTACAGAAGCTATTACAAAAATTTAATGAAAGAATTAAAAATGCCTGAACTTAAATTTCACGGGTTAAGACATAGTTTCGCCACCCGATGTATTGAAAGTAATTGTGATTATAAAACAGTGAGTGTATTATTAGGGCATTCTAATATCAGTACAACGCTGAATCTTTATGTTCATCCCAATATGGAGCAAAAGAAAAAAGCTATTGAGCAGATGTTTAAGGCTCTTAGATAAGTTTTAGATTATGGATTAGGAGAACATTTTATTTTGTTAAATTTGTACATAGATGGAAAGAACAAGATAAACTCCTAATTCATAATTATTTTGAGCAAACAGTCCGAACAAATTCTAGAAGAGCAACTCGTTGACCAATTACAGAAATTGGGATATAAATACGCTTTTATTGCTGATGAAAAAGCATTACTGGAAAACCTGAAAATTCAATTAGAAAAGCATAATCATATACAATTTAGCGATAGTGAGTTTGAAAAAGTGTTGAATATACTCAATAAAGGTTCTGTATTTGAAAAAGCCAAGGTTTTACGTGAAAAGAAGCATCATATTATTCGTGATAATGGTGATAACCTGTATTTTGAATTTCTCAATGTAGAACATTGGTGTCAGAACGAATATCAGGTAACCAATCAAATTACACAAGAAGGGAAATACGAAAACCGTTATGATGTTACCTTACTCGTGAATGGGTTGCCTTTGGTGCAAATTGAGCTGAAACGAAGAGGCTTAGAAATGAAAGAAGCATTCAACCAAATCAACCGCTATCAAAAACATAGCTTTGGTGCTGGAAAGGGTTTGTTTCATTTTGTACAATTATTCGTTATAAGTAACGGTGTAAACACCAAATATTTTAGCAATTTTGGAACACATAAGCAGGAATATCTTCAAACTTTTCATTGGACAGATGAACAAAATAATCCACTAAATAATATTTTAAACGGCTTTACCGATTCTTTTTTGGAACCTTGTCATATCAGTAAAATGATCTGTAAATACATCGTTCTGAATGAAACTGATAAACGTCTGATGGTACTTCGTCCATACCAATATTATGCGGTAGAAAGTATTATCAAAAAGGTAAAAGAAAACGAAATTCTGAATGGCTATAACATCGAAAAAAATGGCTACATCTGGCATACAACTGGAAGTGGAAAAACCTTAACCAGTTTCAAAGCCAGTCAGATTCTATCCAAAATTCCAGCTATCAAAAAAGTGGTTTTTGTGGTAGATAGAAAAGATTTGGATTATCAAACCAACCAGGAGTACGATAAATTTAGTAAGGGCTCGGTAAGTTCTGCTACTAATACGGATGACCTTATTCATAAATTAAACGACCCGAATGTTCGCATCATCGTTACCACCATTCAAAAGCTAAATAACGCAATTTCAGGTAGAAACTTATCAAAAATGAAATCCATTCAGCACGAAAGGATGGTTTTTATATTTGACGAGTGCCATCGTTCGCAATTTGGTGATACCCACAAAAACATCGTCAATTATTTTACCAATATTCAATTATTTGGCTTTACAGGTACACCTATTTTGGCAGAGAATGCAGATGGAGAAAAAACAACTGCAAGCTTGTTTGGAAAATGTCTGCATAAATATGTAATTACAGATGCCATACGTGATGAGAATGTACTGAAGTTTTCTGTAGAATACATTCAGACTTTCAAACAGAAAGAACATATCATTGATTTAAAAGTAGAACAAATCAATGAAACTGAAGTTTTTGAAGCTCCTGAACGAAAGGAAGCCATTGTAGATTACATCATTCAATACCACGATCAGAAAACGCAAAACAGGAAGTTTTGTGCCATGATGTGTGTACAGGATATTGATTCCGTCATTCAATACTATGAAATTTTCAAGCGTAAAAAACAAGAGGGACAGCACGAGCTAAAAATAGCGACTATTTTTAGCTTTGCTCAGAATGAAGAAGAAATGGAAGATGCTGTTTATTCCCAATTAGGAATGGTTGCTGAACCACAAGCAGTTTACGGCTACAAACCTCATCGTAGAGAATTATTAGAAACGTATGTACAAGACTTTAATGAATTATTTGGAGAGAAACAGAACGTAAAAGATACCGAAGGATTTTACAATTATTACAATGCAGTAGCAAAGAAGTCAAAACAAAATGAGACAGATATTTTGTTGGTTGCCAATATGTTTTTGACAGGGTTCGATAGTAAATATTTAAACACCTTATACGTTGATAAAAATCTGAAATATCATGGATTGATACAAGCGTTTAGCCGTACCAATCGTATCCTAGATAAGAATAAAACACAGGGAAATATTGTATGTTTCCGAAACCTTAAAGACAAAACAGACGAAGCCATAGCTTTATTCAGCAATAAAGAAGCAATTGACGAAATTATAGTGGAACCATACGAAGCGTATGTAGAAAAGTTTAACGAAGCCACGCAGAAATTATTAGAAATTGTTCCACAAGTAGTATCTGTTGACGGTTTATATTCGGAAGAAGATCAGCTACAATTTATTTTGGCTTTCCGTGCCATGATGCGTTTGCACAAAAAAATGAGCCATTATACAGAATTTACTTGGGATGATTTACAGATGGAAGAACAGCTTTTTGCAGATTACACGAGCAAATATTTGGATTTAAAGGAAAGACTTGATCCTACTGACCCATCTAAAAAAGCGTCTATTCTCAATGATATAGATTTTGAATTGGAATTGATTAGGCGTGATACCATCAATGTAACCTATATCCTTCAGTTACTGATTAAATTCAATTCTAAACATAATGCAAAAGACAAAGAAAGTATTGAAAAAGACATTTTCAATTTACTGAACACCGAAGTATCATTAAGAAGTAAAAGGGAATTGATTGAGAAATTTATTCAGGAAAGTTTACCCCATATTGAAGATACGGATACCATTCCTGAAGAGTTCGAAAAATTCTGGAATGTAGAGCAAGAAAAGGCACTTCAGGAACTAGTCAAGACAGAAAATCTTTCCGAAGAAAAAACGGAAAGACTTATAGAGAACTATTTGTTTACAGAACGTGAACCTTTGCGAAAAGAAATTTTAGATTTACGGAAAGAAGGAAGACCAAGTGTATTAAAATCTAAGGAAATCGGAGATCGTATTCTAAATAAAATCATAGGATTCATAGACACTTTTGTTAATGGGATATCAGGAAATTAATGTTTTATTCTAGTAGGTGTTCATAAGAATCAAAAATATTTAAGAGTGATAAATAAAGGATAGGTTTTAATTTTTCTATCCTTCTATTTTTGTATATTTGCCTTGAGCTAACGGAAACACGTTGAAAAGCAAAGCAATAAGCACCGTTACCAAATCGTTACCTGACTTTTTTGATAATCTTTATAAAAGCTTAGTATTCAACCGATACAGCTTTTTCCTGAAAACTTTAAAATAAAAAAGGACTCAGATTATGAAAATCCAAGCCTAACTTTTTAGCTTACACACTTTGTGGAAAAGTGTTTCTTCCAATTTAAATGCTTTTATTGCAATTGGAGGAAGAGTGGCAGTACTATGGTTTACATCTTCAACACACTTCTTTTTTTTCTTTTATCAATATTTTTTTTAATACCAGCATATCCTCTCCAATTTTTTTATCTTGTATTTTAGCATAATGCTGCGTCATTCGAATGTTGGCATGACCAAGCATTTTACTTACGGTCTCTAAAGGTACACCATTATTGAGGGTAACCGTAGTAGCAAATGTATGTCTTGCCGTGTGAAAAGTAATATCAAAATCAATTTCACATAAGTCTCCAATCTCTTTTAAATACCCATTCATCTTTTGATTGCTTAGTACCGGTAAAACAGTATTTTCATTTACACATTTCGGATGATTTTCATATCTACTTAAAATTTCCTGTGCTTCTGGTAGCAGGGGTATACTGGCTTCGACCTTTGTTTTAACCCTTTTAGTTTTTATCCATAACCCTGTATCAATTCCTTTTGTTATTTTATCTCTAGTAAGATTCTTGGCATCAATATAGGCTAAACCAGTAAAACAGCAGAATACGAAAATATCACGGACTACTCTTAATCTGTCAGAATTAAAATTCTTTTCACGGATTTTTTGTAGCTGAATATCAGTTAAGAATCTGACATCTACGCTTTCTATTTTAGATTTATAACCTATAAAGGGGTTTTTGCTAATCCATTCATTGTTGAGACAAATATTGATTATTTTTTGAAAATTTCTAATGTATTTTACAGCAGAATTATTGGAGCAGTTTCTAACAGTACGTAGGTAAAACTCATAATCTGCAACGAATCCGGGATTAATATGACGGACATCAATATCACTGAGATTAAATTTCCATTTCAAAAATGCCTGAGTATGTCGTAATGATGTTTCATACCGTTTCCACGTTCCTTTAGAAAATTCTCTATCTATAAGTTCCTTTACCTTTGAGTTGTGATCTTTAAAAGCTTCAATAAGAGTAACTTTTTTTTCTTCAATTCCTAAATATTTATTTCGAAGATTTTCACAAGTTATCTCTTTGCCTTCGTTATACAAGGAATTATAGCATTCAAATAATTTAGCTCTGAAGCTTTCCAGTAAGGAGTTTAATTGTTTACCATTGGGACTATTACCTGATACCTTTCCTAATTTTATACTCCATTGAGGAGTTTTTACCGTTTGTCCTGTTGAAATTTCCGTTCGTCTTCCGGCAACAGTGATTCTCATGTAAATTGTTGATAATTCAGGGTTGTTTTTTGCCTTTTTGGCATAAAACAGTAAGCTGTAGGTTTGCATAACATTTTAATTTTAAAGGTTAATAATATTGCTGAACCTTTAAACCTACAAGATGTTCAATCATTGAACAGGCTGATGAATAAGCTGTTTAATGAGAATTCGGTGAGTCAAAATGCTGCCTAAAGACGACTCACCGAATGACTCACGTTCGATTTGTATTTCTTTGGTATATTTTGATAACTCAAAAAATAAAAAAGCCCTTAAATACTAGGATTTAAAGGCTTTTAGATTAATTTGGTTTCCCACCTGGTGGAGTTGGAGGGATTCGAACCCTCGTCCAAACAAGCAATACATAAGCTTTCTACATGCTTATTCTGCTATTGGTTTTCGACGGGAAGCAGAGAGCAGACACCCAACTTCCAGCTTATCTTCTAAGGTTTTCGAGCTTTAGCCGAAGCGTCCAAAGCCTTATTTCTGCATTCCTATATCCCAGAATCAAACGCCGCAGAACAGAGCATTTGTGGAATATCTTGCTCCCTTACTAAAATCTTCGGGGAAACGCTTGATCTACTATACTTCGATATTAAGCTGCAAGAGCGAACTCTTCGTTGCCAGTTAAAATTTTGTAGCAAGGGATTATAGAGATCGCGCTACGGTTCTCTGCATGCTTACTTACCCATTGACCTTGCTGTCGAAACCAGTCAACCCCATGAATAAAGTGAATGCAAAGATAACACTTTTATTCAAATTCAGTTCATATTCTTTCAGTCATTTTAATAATGGGATTTTATGTATTTTATTTGAAGCTTTATCCTGCTTTCCGTTGCAATTCCTCATTACGCGGCTCCGCTTCGCTCCATTCCGGGATTTTCTCTACAATCAGGGCTAGGGTGGAAGCCGGAAGCATAAATGATAGACGAAAAAAACTTTTAAGCAAAGAACAAAAATCTGAACAGCAAAAAAATAACCCTCAAAAACAAAAAGTGCCGGAAAAAACCCTACACTTCTATAATTCATCTAATTTCTCTCCTCAATCTCAATCTCAATCTCAATCTCAGCCTCAATCTTAAATTAACCTCATCAATCCCTGTTCTTTAGTAAAATCCATCCCGAAAGCTGAACAGGCTTTTTAATGATTTTATCTTCCCACTGTAATTTATACCAGTACGTTCCGGTTGGAAGAGGTCTTCCGATGTATTTTCCGTCCCAGATCGGCGTTTTGGTGGTCGGTCGGAAAACTTCTTTTCCGTATCGGTCGAAAATACCCCCTTCAAAATTTCCGTATTTGCTGATCTCGCTGAAATCAATCACATCATTGCTTCCGTCACTGTTCGGAGTAATAACGTTTGCCATAAAGAACGTATAATAATCGGCCGTGGTATCGCAGGTTGCTCCTCTGTTTCTTACCCTTATCGAATATTTCGTGTTTTTTAGTACCTGGAAAGTGTTGGAAGCCTGCCACGTTACGCCTCCGTCTATGGAGTACTCTATAGGTACATTTCCGTTATTTTGTACAATAATCGTTAAGAATGGATCTTTGTAAGTGATTTCTTTAATTTGAGGGGTTACAATATATCCAACCGTTGCAGTAAACGTTTTAGAACAGACTCCGTTACTGATGGTTACCGAATAGGTTCCCGCGGTGTCTACATTGATGGTTTGAGAAGTTGCTCCGGTATTCCATGAATAAGAGTAATTCGGACCGCTTCCTGCATCCAGAATACCTTTGTCACCCTTACAGATCTCAATATTTTTTAGCGTAGAAACAATTTCCGGAACAACCGTGATGGTAATTGTAGCAGGAGTCGTCGCAGAACAGCCGTTTGTTCCGATTCCTGTTACCGTGTACGTTGTGGTGGTTGTCGGGGAAACAATCTGTGTGTTGCCGTTTCCTGTTAATCCCGTCCATGTGTATGTTGCAGCGCCCATTGCTGTAAGAGCAATAGATTCACCTTTACAGATTGATATTTTTGGTGCCGAAACACTGATGATCGGCGGTGTAATGTTCTTAATGACCGTTACAGAACTTTGTTTTACGCATCCGTTGGAAGTCGGGCTTGTAATCGTTAAAGTATAAGTTCCTGAATTATTAACAACCGGTGTTAACGTATTGGCTCCGGAAACAATATTTCCCCCACCTGTAGCGATCCATAAGAAAGTAGATCCGGGTTGATAAACAGAAGTCGTTGCGTTTAAAGTAACCTGAGCATTTGTACAGTTAATTTCTGCCGGAGGATTAATATTAATGACGATGGCCGGATCCATTGTCACGGTTGCAGATCTTGTATATTGACAGCCGTCCGGCGTAGTTACCGTTACTGTATAAATTCCGGAAGCATTTACTGTGGTTGTGGCAGTTGTGGCTCCGTTTGACCATGAAAAAGTATTTCCCGTTCCGTTTGCACTAGCCGTTAAAACGGTTGAAGCACCTTCGCAGAAATTTAAATTTCCGGAAATCTGAACATTCGGATCTGTTCCCTGAGTGATCGTAACAGAAACAGGATCGCTTGTGCAGATTCCGTTATTATAGGTTAAAGTATAGGTTCCCGGAGCAGATACGCTGATCGACTGGGTCGTTGCTCCGTTTGACCATGTGTTTCCTGTTGCTGAACCCGAAGTAAGGGTAACAGGATTGTTGTTACAGATGACATTCGATGAAGCAGTAATTGTCGGAATTGGTTTTACATTAACAATCAATTGTAATTCAGCGATTTTCGAACAAGAACCTGATTTCACTAAAACATAAATCGTAGTATTTCCTGAAATATAAGCCGAAGGATTTGCAATCGTATTGCTGTTTCCGGCTAATGCATTCGCCTGATTCATATAATAACTGAATATTACTCCTGTCGTTGTACTGATGTTCGGTTGCGCTGATGTTAAATTAAATGTTCCGGTATTGTTATTTGAACAGACACTTAAAGATGAATTTTGTACAACAGGCACTGCTCCCTGAACTACTGTCACAGATTTTGTGTACTGGCAGTTGGCAGGAGTATTTACAGTCACCGTATAAGTTCCCGGCGTTGAAACTGAAATTGAATTTCCTATGGCGCCTGTAGACCATGAATATGTATTTCCTGTTCCGTTAGACGTTGCTGTTAAGGTTGTCGGAGACCCGCAGACAATTAAATTTCCCGTAATCTGAGGATTCGGATCGCTTTCTGCGGTTAATGTTACTGAAACGGGCGCACTCGTACATATTCCGTTGGTGTTGGTTAAAGAATAAGTTCCTCCGGATGTAACCGTGATAGATTGTGTTGTTGCTCCGGTAGACCATGTATTTCCGGTTGGAACACTTGAAGTAAGCGTTACATTTCCGCCAAAACAGATCGTCAAAGATGAACTTGTAATCGTTGGAGAGGCAAGCTGGGTTACATTGAGCTGAAGCGAAACTACCTTTGAGCACGTTGCTGTTTTTACTCTTAAATAAACAGTTGCGTTTCCCGATGTATAAGCGGTTGGCGTTGCAATAGTATTTGTATTCCCGGCAATGGCATCTGCCTGATTCACATAATAATCAAAAGTAACTCCAGAAGTCGTGCTTATGTTGGGTTGTGCTGTTGTTAAATTAAAAATTGCTGTACTTGTACTGGAACAATTGGTTAAAGTCGCATTTTGAGCAACAGGAACCGCACCCTGTACAACCGTTACGGATTTTGTGTATTGGCAGTTCGCCGGAGTTTTTACGGTTACGGTATACGTTCCGGGAGCAGTTACGGTAATTGAAGGAGTTGTAGCTCCGGTAGACCATGAATAGGTGTTTCCTGTTCCCGTTGAAGTTGCAGTAAGAATTGTAGAAGTATTTTCACACAATGTCAGATTTCCGCTGATCTGCGCATTTGGATCTATGTCCTGGGTGATGGTAACGGAAGCTTGTGGACTCGTACAGATTCCGTTGCTGCTCGTTAAAGTATAGGTTCCGGGTGTATTTACAGTGATAGACTGGGTTGTCGCTCCTGTAGACCACGTGTTTCCTGTCGCATTGTTTGATGTTAAAGTAACATTTCCGTTAGGGCATAACTTTGTGGAGGATGCAGTTATAGATGCCGTTACACTTTTGTCTTTAAAAACGATAGCATTCGTTTGTTTACAGGAGTTAATAGAATTATTGGGATTATTCGGATCCTGATAACTTATATTATAGTAGTAAGTAGTTCCTGTATTTACTGTAATAGGTGTGGTAATCGGATTCGTTCCCGTAGCAGCGTTGTTCGCTGTACTGTAATAGGAAACATAAAAATTAGGATTTCCATTTAATATTCCCGGCGATAAGGTACTGAAATTAAATGTAGTAGAACTTCCGCAAATATTGATTTCTCTCGGAGAGCTTGCAGTTGGTCCCGGGTTTCCCGGCGGCACAAAAGGATTGGGAGCAATCGTGGAATTTGTGAAAGGAGATACAAAAGTTGCCGTTCCTCCCCATGTTAGATTAAAAGTGTAAACTGTTGTAGACCAGTTGTCTATGTATAAATAGTACGTCTGACCCGCCACGACATCCATATATTTACAGTAAGGATCTGTATTTCCTGCGCCGGATGAGGTATTGGTATTCGTCATGTTCATCCCTGTATTGGTATAATATCCGGAAGCGTTACATCTTACCGGAGTTCCTCTGTTGGAGCAGGTTACATTCGGTCCGTAAATCGCCCAGTCATAATCTACCGGTCCGGTAGGAGCGAGGTCAAAAGTAAGTGTTCCGCTAGTGGCAATCGTAAATTTATACCAAACCGAGTGGTTCTCGTAAGAAAGACATCCTCCCAAAGTTTCATTGGTGTTGCCGATTCCCACAGGAGTATAATTAATGCCCGAATTTCCGCAGACGGTAATGGCGGAAACGCAATCTTCCTGTGAAAACACAAAAACAGAAAAGAGCATTACGATAGAAAAGAGTAATTTTTTAAGCATGTTGAAGGGAATATGGTTTTACTCGAAATAAATCAAAACTTAGATTCTGTAGACTGTGAAAACAGAATAGTCCTTATAAAAAAGGAGTAATGGGATAGGATCATAGCTGTTTGGTTTTAAGCAGTTTAATATAATCTGCAAATCTAAATAAATAAAGAATGCAAAACCATATAATTTGTTGAATAATTTTTTATAAATACACTTAAATTATTACGAATAAAATGTTAAATGCTTTTCTTAATAAATTATTTTGAAAATTTAAGTTGCATGATTTTAAAGATTTTTATTGAATAAAGTTTTGCGGTTTCATAAATAATGTTTACTTTTGCAATCCAAAATGAGATGTAATATATGTTAATAATTCCAGTAAAAGACGGAGAGTCTATCGACAGAGCATTAAAAAAATATAAAAGAAAATTTGATAAAACGGGTACAGTTCGTCAGTTAAGAGCTAGACAACAATTTATCAAGCCTTCTGTAACTTTAAGACAAGCTAGATTAAAGGCTGCTCACAAGCAAAGAAATCTTAGCAAAGAAGAACAGGCTTAAGAATTTTCTTACACACATACTAAATTCACTCTTTAAATGTTTATATTTGAAGAGTGAATTTTTTGTTTTTATATACTAAATGATGCTGGACAAATTCCTGGAATATTTACAGTTCGAGAAGAGATATTCTCCTCACACCATTACAAGCTACCGAAAAGATCTTGAAGATTTTTCCCATTTCTGCCTGAAGACAGAAGCTTCGGAAGATATTTCCAAAGCCGACAAAAAAATAATCAGAAATTTTATCGTAGAGCTGAGCGAAAATGATATTTCCAAACGGAGTATCAACAGAAAATTGTCTTCGCTTCGCAGCTTTTACCTTTTTCTTTTAAAAATCGGTGAAATAAAAATTTCTCCCACAGAAAGTATTTCTTCATTAAAATTTTATCCCGAAAAGCAGATTCCGATATCAAAAGAAGAAATGCAAACACTTAATGATCAGGTTTTTGAAGAAATTAACGATATTCTGGATAAATGTATCGTTGAGGTGCTTTATCAGACAGGAATCCGGAAAGCAGAGCTTTGTGGTATGACTTTTGAAAATGTAAACCTTAGCGGAAACGAACTGAAAATAATAGGAAAGGGAAACAAAGAAAGATACATCCCCATCTCCGGAGAACTTTCGGATCTGCTTAAAAGTTATTTGAAAATAAGGAAACCACTGCCTGAACATGATTTATATTTTTTTGTCAATACCAAAGGCAAAAAACTCACTGAAAAATTTGTTTATGTGGTCGTTAATAATTACCTTAGTCTTGTAACAACAAAAGAAAAAAGAAGTCCTCACATCCTTCGTCACAGCTTTGCTACACACGTTTTGGATAATGGGGCAGAGATCTCTAAAGTAAAAAAAATATTAGGACATTCAAGCCTTGCAAGTACACAAGTCTACACGAATGCTAATATAGAACAATTGAAAAAAGTGTTTAATCGGGCTCATCCAAGAGCCTCAAAAAATGACGAATTATGAAGATCACAGTACAATCAATTGGTTTAACTCCACACGAACCACTAGAATCACACATTGAAAAAAAAGTAAGCAAACTGGATACTTTTTATGACAAAATTCAGGAGTGTAAAATATTTTTAAAAGTAGAAAACAACTCGGATAAAGCAAACAAAACGGCCGAGATTATTCTGGCGGTTCCGGGAGACGATATTGTAGTAAAGAAGACCTCTGCAAGTTTTGAGGAAAGTTTAGACCTATGCGTTGATACTGCTAAAAAGCTATTAATCAAGAAAAAAGAAATGGCTTAGAAAAAAAAGTTAAAAAAAGTTATTAAAAAATTTGAGAATTCAAAAAATCCGTTCTATATTTGCACTCGCAAAAAGGGAACAGCGATCTTTTGAATTCTTTTTTAATAATGCTTCCATAGCTCAGTTGGCCAGAGCACGTGATTTGTAATCTCGGGGTCGTGGGTTCGAATCCCTCTGGAAGCTCAA